>CANIEV010000216.1 GCA_947466535.1 Betaproteobacteria bacterium | reverse complement strand
ATGATCGATCCCATCGCAATTTTCAAAAAACGAATGCCGCCGTCCGGCGTCCCGGCGGCGGTAATGCAAATGTAAAACTATGCGCAAGGGCCCATACCCTGCCGGTGTTCAGGGATTGACCGTAATGGTGACAGTATCGCTGTAAACTTGGCCGGCCACGGTCGCCTGCGCGTTTTGAAACTGCGCTTGGGTGATGGTGCCGTTGATGGTTACGGTTCTCGCTGCGGCGGCGGCGCCGAAGCCCTGGCCCGTAAAGCCGGCATCACCGCTGTAAGTGATGGAGTACGGCAGGAATGCCGTTGCTGTCACCGAATGCTTCATGCGTTTGGTGCCGGAGAAATTCAGGCCGCCGTTATCACCCGCTGCGGTCGACACGGTGCCCTTGGTGCATTTGATCGAAAACGTCATCGTTGCCAGGACGTTGCTGGCGCCCGAGGGGTCAATCGTGCCGAAATCGAGCAATCCCGGCGGCGAGGTCACCTTGCAGGTGCCGATGACGTTGGTCGATAAGCTCAGGGCGTTGGATCCCGCCGCGAGAGCCGGCGCAGCTTGCAGCACCGTCCAAACGCCGAGCGCGGCAAGAAAGCATGCTTTCATGCCGCGCATTTTGCCATAAAGCGGGTTACGGGTTGACGGTGATCGTGACAGTGTCGGCGTAGACCTGCGCGCCGGTAGTGGCAGTCGCACCGGCGAATTGCGCCGGGGTGATAGTGCCATTGATGGTCACGGTCTGGGTCGCGGCCGTGCCACCGAAGCCGGCGCCGGCAAAGCCGGTGTCGTTGCTGTAACTAATGGCATACGGCAGGAAGGCCGTGGCAGTCACCGAATGCTGCATGCGCTTGGTGCCCGAGAAGTTCGCGCCATTGTTGTCGGTCGCCGCAGTCGAGGTCGTGCCGTTGCTGCATTTCATGACAAAGGTTGCCGATGCGGTGGCATTGGCGCCGCCGGACGGGTCGATGGTGCCGAAGTCGAGGGTGCCAGGGGCGGTAGTTACTTTGCACACGCTGGAAATTTTCGCGTTGACCGTCAGGGAAGTCGTGCCACCGGCGAACGCGCCGCTCGACATGATCAGGCTTGCCGAAAGAAGTGCGGAAGCCAATGCCGCCAATTTGATATTGTTGGTTGCCGTTTTCATTTTTTTTCTCCGGTTCAAATATTAAGTATTTGCAAAATCTGCCGTAATTCCATTTGTCGAAATTCCGGTGTCTTGTCCCTTCCATCGCAATGCGCGTGCCAGGCAGCGAAAAAATGCTGCCTGGCAGCACCGTTTTATGGTCGAATTCGATAAATAAATTATGAATTTTAGTAAAATAAAATCAATGACTTATAATCGAACAAGGCATTCCAGGGGCGCTGCAGGAAAAAGCCGGGGGGGACAAGATGCGACTTCCATGCCGTTGTGCACAAAGTCACACAAGGGGCGAAGCAATCAACCGAGATTCATGGAGATGTCGACGATTTCGTCGAGATCTGCACAGCTTGAAAAAGCGCAGGACTTAAATTGAGCGAACGCTCAGTTTGAAGTGTTGAAACCCAGTTGACGCCAGGCCTCATATACAACGGCGGTTACCGCATTGGCCAGGTTCAGGCTGCGGCTCCCCGGCAACATGGGCAGCCGCAGCCGCGCATCAGGGGCAAAACTCTCCATCAACTCCGCGGGCAGGCCGCGTGTTTCCGGGCCGAACACGAAAACGTCACCGGACTGGTAGCGTGGGCTGTCGTAGCGGACCGTGCCGCGTGTCGTGACCGCATATATACGGTGGCCTGCCAGCGCCGACCGGCATTGCGGCCAGCCGTCGTGCAGTGCGAAATCGACGCCAGCGCGGTAATCCATGCCCGCGCGCGCCAGTTGTTTGTCGGACAACGAGAAGCCGAGTGGGCGCACCAGGTGCAGCCGGCAGCCGGTATTGGCGCACAGGCGCATAATATTGCCGGTGTTGGGAGGGATTTCGGGTTCGTACAGCACAATTTCAAACATCGCCTGATTTTCCTGCAAACTTGTCATGCCCAGCGAAACACGCTAACTTGCGGCGACTCATGGCACACAATGTGCTCATGCAAGCAACATAAACGCAATTGGCTGATCGCTTTTGGGATTCATATGGCCCGACCGGAAAAAGTTCGCTTAGGCGAAATTCTCGTACAACAAAAGCTGCTGACCCAAGAGCAGCTGAAGCTTGCGCTCGACGAACAGAAGCGCAGCGGTCGCAAACTCGGGCGCGTATTCATCGAGCAGGGCTGCGTTACCGAAGAAGAAATCTCCGAGGCGCTCGCCAAGCAGTTGCAGATCCCGTACATCAATCTCAAATACTACAACATCAAACCCGAGTTCACGCAAAAACTGCCGGAGACCCAGGCGCGCCGCTTCCGCGCGCTCGTCCTCGAAGACACGCCTAAAGCGCTGAAGATCGGCATGGCAGATCCGACCGATCTGAATGCCTACGACGAGATCGCGCGCATCGTCAAGCGCGACATCGAAATCGCGGTGGTCACTGAATCGCAGTTGCTCGCCACGGTCGACCGTATTTATCGACGTACTGGCGAAATCACCGGTCTCGCGCAGGAACTGCAGGCAGAGCTTGGTGATGATGCGGTTGACTTTGGCGCGCTCGCCGTCACGCCCGGGCTCGAAGAAGCGCCGGTCGTCAAGTTATTGCAGTCGGTATTCGAGGATGCGTCGCAGGTGCGCGCATCGGATATCCACATCGAGCCGCAGGAAAAGAAGCTCATCATCCGGTTTCGCATCGACGGCGTGCTGCATTTGCAGACTGAAGCCGATTCCAAGATTGCATCCGCACTTGTTCTGCGCCTGAAGCTGATGTCCGGGCTCGATATCTCGGAAAAACGCCTGCCGCAGGATGGACGCTTCAACGTCAAGATACGCACGAATATGGTCGATGTGCGTATCTCGACCATGCCTACGCAGTACGGTGAATCGGTGGTCATGCGCCTGCTTAGTCAGGGCGGCGGCATACTCACGCTCGACAAGCTTGGCATGCCGCCGAAAATACTTGAGCGCGTGCACGCGGTGTTGAAGCGCCCAAGCGGGATGATGCTGGTGACCGGACCGACGGGCAGCGGCAAGACCACCACGCTTTACGCCGCGCTTAATGAACTCAATACGTCGGAACGCAAGATTATCACTGTGGAGGATCCGGTCGAGTATCGACTGCCGGGCATCAACCAGGTGCAGGTGCATGAAAAGATCGAACTTACATTCGCGCGGGTGCTGCGTTCGGCGTTGCGGCAGGACCCGGACGTAATACTGGTCGGCGAAATGCGCGACCAGGAAACGGTCGAGACCGGCTTGCGGGCCGCAATGACCGGCCACCTGGTGTTATCGACTTTGCATACCAACGACGCGGTGACGACGCCGATCCGCCTGCTCGATATGGGCGCGCCCAGATACATGGTGGCGCTGTCGCTGCAGATGGTGCTTGCGCAGCGGCTGGTGCGGGTAATCTGCGAGAGCTGCGCGGAAACGTACACGTTGTTGCCGGGCGAGCATGAATGGCTGTCGCAGGAACTCGGGTCCAAGGTCGACAATTACCGCTATGTGAAGGGCAAAGGCTGTTCGCATTGCAACGGCACCGGTTATCTCGGCCGGACAGGTGTGTATGAAATGCTCGAAATGAATAAACCGGTCGTCGAGGCGGCAAACCAGGAAGACCCGGCATTGTTCATTGAGGTTGCAACACGCGAAATCGCCGGCAACACCTTGCGCGCGCACGCCACGCAATTGGTGATCGAGGGCAGAACGACGGTCGACGAAGCGATGCGCATCAGCAATCAGTTCGAAGACGCCTGACGACAATGGGGTATTTCGCGTACAAGGCACGCAATTCCGGCGGCGAACTGGTGCAAGGCGTGCTCGAAAGCCCTGACAGCGGCGCTGCGGCGTCACAGTTGTTCAGTCTCGGCATCATGCCGGTCGAAATCACACCGACCGCCGCGCCCGTGGCGCCGGGCGAGGGCGCATTGGATCAGCTGTTCAAGGAAAGGGTCACGCAGCTTGACCTGATGCTGTTCAGCCGCCAAATGTACACGTTGCTCAAGGCCGGCGTACCGATCATGCGTGCGCTTGCGGGGTTGCAGGAGTCGACGACCAACAAGACGTTCAAAAAGGTGGTGCAGGATATCCGCGAAAGCCTGGACGCCGGCCGCGAACTGTCGCCGTCATTGGCGCGTCAGCCGGGGATTTTCACGCCGTTTTACGTCAGCATGGTGCGCGTGGGTGAAATGACGGGTCAACTCGAGGGAGTTTTCCTGCGCATGTTCCACCATCTCGAGTTCGAGAAATTCATGCGCGAGCAGGTGAAGTCGGCGATCCGTTATCCGAGTTTTGTAATCGCGACGATGGGGGTTGCGATCGTCATCATCAATCTGTTCGTGATCCCCGCATTCGCCAAGGTCTATAAAGGCTTCAATGCCGAGTTGCCGTTGATGACGCAAATTCTGATTGGCTTTTCGAATTTCATGGTCGCCTGGTGGCCGGCCATGCTGGTCGGGCTGATTGGGGTTGTTGTCGGATTTCGCTGGTGGGTCGGCACACCTGCCGGCAAACTCAAGTGGGACGAAGTCAAACTCAGGTTCCCGGTCGCGGGCAAGATTATATTAAAGGCTACGCTGGCGCGGTTCGCGCGCAGCTTCGCGCTGGCGAGCAGCAGCGGTGTGCCCGTGGTGCAGGCGCTCAGTACGGTTGCGCAGACAGTGGACAACGATTTCATCGCGCGCAAAATCGAGAAGATGCGCGAAGGCGTCGAACGCGGCGAAGCGGTTCTGCGCACGGCCGTAGCATCCGGCGTCTTTACGCCGGTAGTGCTGCAGATGCTGGCGGTCGGCGAGGAGTCCGGCGCGCTCGACGACATGATGCAGGAAGTGGCGGAAATGTATCAGCGCGAGGTCGAGTACGAACTCAAAACGCTGTCGTCCCAGATCGAGCCAATCCTGATCATAACCCTTGGCATCATGGTGTTGATCCTGGCACTTGGCGTGTTCCTGCCGATGTGGGATCTCGGCAAGAACATGATCAAATAATGATCCAGATCAAAATCTGGTAACGGTGATGCGCTACCTTAGTGCAGAGAGTCGGTGGCGGTCCGCTGGTTTTACGCTGATCGAACTCATCATGGTAATTATCGTCATCAGCACGCTGGCGGGCGTGGCGATAGACAAACTGCTGTATTACCAGGAGCGCGCCGAGAAAGCGATGGTGGATGCGACGCTCGAATCGGTGAAGATGGGCCTGCGCATTCGCATGGCCGAACTGGTGTCCTCCAATCGTGCGAACGAACTTTCACAACTCGAGAGTGAGAATCCGATGCGGTGGATGGAAGAACCGCCAACCGGTTATGCCGGCGAGTATGCGGCGCCCGTCAAGCCCGGAAGTTGGTACTACGCAACCCCGAAAAACGAGCTTGTGTACATGCCGAGCAGCACCTCCCATCTCGATACTGGTCAAAACAAGGATAAGGAGCTACGGTTTCGGGTTGCGCTGCGTTATGAGATTGAGCCGTCGGGAACCAGTGGAGCTATCGTTGGATTGACCCTCGCTTCGACCAGAAGTTACCGGTGGTTTTGAAGGGCATACGGCGGTATAATGATTAAGAGGTAATAAGAATCGTTTGGATTTAGACGGTTAGACCAGTTACTTAAATGAACTTCGTGATTCAAGTCACAAAGTGAGGATGCAATGAAATCAAGACAAGCGGGTTTCACCCTGATTGAACTGATCGTGGTGATCGTTATTCTGGGCATTCTGGCTGCTGCTGCCTTGCCGCGCTATGCCGCGTTGCAAACCCAGGCAAGGATTGCCAAAATAAATGGGGGATTGGGCGCAGTAAGAGGCGCAGCATCTCTCGCACATGGCGCATGTCTGACGGCAAATCCCCCCTGCGGCGCGACAGTGGCGATGGAAGGTCTGAATATCAATATGACTTTCCAGTATCCGACTGCGGCTATTACAGGCGGAAACGGGATTGTAGACGCGGCCGGAATCACCGGCACCGCAGCAGGTGCCACTGATGGATATATAGCAGCTGTTGCAGGCACGGTTCTTACCGTGTCGGTTCCTGGTGCTCAGACGCCCGCCAATTGCAGCTTTACTTACACGCAGCCAGTGGCGCTGGGCAGCGCCCCTACATTTGCATTGAATGCCCTGGTCCAAACCACTGGGTGCCAATAAAGCTGGCACGGAATCTGCATAAGAAGAAACAGACTCATTTGTCGATCGTGACTTATTACCGATTTAATAAATTATAGGAGCAGGTTATGAAAGCAAGGCAAACTGGTTTTACGCTGGTTGAACTAGTTGTGGTGATCGTGATTCTCGGCATTCTTGCCGCGACAGCGTTGCCGCGATTTATCAACGTTTCGACCGACGCGCGTTTTGCTGCCGTACAAGGCGCTGCTGGCGGCTTGCGTTCCGCCGTCGCCGCAGTGCAGGGCCGTTACTTCGCGACGGGGAACCTCGCGGCGGTCAGCGTTACCATGGCGGATGGCACTGTAGTCGCGGTCACCGCCGGCACCGGTCTTCCCGCGAGCCTGGTGGGCGGTATTGGCAACGCGATGAACAATTGCGTGGCAGGTGCCGCGGCCTGTCAGGGAATGACGGCAGTATTTGGCGCCGCGACAGCGACTTTGACGCCGCCCAACACCCTTTCGGCTGCATGTGTGGCGACATACACCGCCGCAACGGGAGCTGTTACGGCACCCGCGACAAATGGGTCCTGCACCAGCTAAGCTCAACCCGCTTGCACGAAGGGGCGAATCGCTTTCGTTGTGCTCAACTTGATAAGGCCCCGCACGCGGCGAAGCGCAAGCGTGCGGGGCTTTTCAATT
>CANIEV010000215.1 GCA_947466535.1 Betaproteobacteria bacterium | reverse complement strand
GTTTCCCATTCGGCTTCGGTCGGCAGGCGCTTGCCGCGCCAGCGCGCATAGGCATCGGCCTCGTAGTAGCTCACATGGCAGACCGGCGCGTGTTCATCGACCGCTCGCATGCCGCCGAGGGTGAAGTGCCGCCAGCCGTTCTGCGCCTTCTCCCAATACAGGGGTGCTTCCCACTTGCGCTCGCGCAGGGTGCGAAGCCCGTCGGAGAGCCACAGTTCCGGCTTGCTGTAGCCGCCGGCTTTTATGAATTCCATGTATTCGCCGTTGGTCACGGCGCGCGAGGCGATGCGGTAGGGCTGCAGGAACACGCGATGGCGCGGCGTTTCGTTGTCGAACGAAAAGCCCTGGTCCGGGTCCACGCCGATCGCGGCAACGCCACCCGGGTGGCTGATCCATTCAGTGGCTGTCGGTGCGCCTATCGTTTTTATCGGCAGGTCGCGATAGGTCGGGCGAAGAGGGTTGATGGCGAAGTTGTGCTTGATGTCGGTGTAGAGAAGTTCCTGGTGCTGCTGCTCGTGGTTGATGCCGAGTTCGATTCGCGCGGCGAAGTCCGGTAAGTCGCGATCGGCGATGTTCTCTGCCAGTGCAACCATTGCCGTATCCACATGGGCGCGGTAGGCAAGGATCTCGTCGGCCGTCGGCCGGGCAAGCAGGCCGCGCTGCAGTCGCGGGAAGAACGACCCCACGGTCTCGTAATAGGAGTTGAAGAGAAACGCGTAGCCCTCGTGAAATCGCGCGTAGGCCGGATTGAAATGCGCGAGCACGAAGTTCTCTAAGAACCAGGTGATGTGCGCGAGGTGCCATTTCGGCGGGCTGGTGTCGGACGAACTCTGGATGACGTAGTCCTCGGAGGCGAGCGGTCTGCAGATCGCCTCCGTCGCGCGGCGGGCCGTAACGAAGCGCGAGATGAGCACATTGCGTTGGGTGTTTTCGGCTGCAGGCCGGGTTGCGTTCATCGGGTGACTCCCTTCATTCTCCTATGCATGGTTTCACGGACGGGAGACAGTTACGGCAATTCATCGAGCGCGATTGCAAAGAGCTTTGCGGGCTTTGCAGGTCTACGGTCGGGTTTGGTGCACGCCACTGGGAAGGCACGCCTGCTTTTGTGCTCTATGCATTTCTCCAGCACTTGCAGGGCGCATCGCGGTGTGCCAGCGCATTTGACCATACCGGCGAAAATACAGGAAACAATTGACTGATGCTCGGTGCGTTCCGCAAGACGTTGCATACGTCCGTCACCTTCGTCTCGCAGGCGGCGATGGACGATCCCGCGGTGGCGGGGGCTGGGCCTCGCGCGTCCGCTGGAGCCGGTGAAGAACACCCGCGCCGCGGGCAACAAGGACACGGTCCACAAGCACTGGCAGCCGAGGATCGAGGTCGATTCCGAGGTCTGTTAAGTGCGTGCCGACGGCGAACTGCTGGTGTGCGAACCGGCCGAGGTGCTGCCGATGGCGCAGCGGTATTTCCTGTTTTGAGGCTCGATGTCATTGCGAGGAGCGAAGCGACGAAGCAATCTTGGGTCAAAATAGCGCCATTCGTTGCAAAACGGCGAGATTGCTTCGCTGCGCTCGCAATGACCCCGGGTTATGCCCTCGCAATGATTCAGGAAGCCACCATGCTAGAAATCAAGACCAAGCTCAAGATGTCCCGCGCCGCCTACAAGCTCGAGGTCAAGGGCAGGCTGGAGCTGCCGTTCGAGCTGCGCCAGAAGTCGCGTTTTCGCACCCATCTCGCCTCAGGCGAGGAAGCGGCGGTGATGCTGTCGCGTGGCGACGTGCTTCGCGGCGGCGACCTGCTTGTCGGTTCGGATGGCCGCATCATCGAAGTCGTGGCGAGCCCGGAGAAAGTGGTGAACGTGGAATGCGCCGGTCCCACCGAGCTCGCGCGTGCCGCCTACCACCTCGGCAACCGTCATGTGGCGGTGCAGGTGGGTGAGGGCTATCTTCGCCTTGCAGCCGACCATGTGCTCGAGGACATGCTGCTCGGCCTTGGCGCAAAGCTCTCGATGCTTGAAGCGGCCTTCGAGCCGGAAGCGGGTGCGTATGGAGGTGCCCACTCCAACGAGGAGGACGGTCACGGCGGCAAGATCCACGAAAACGGGGAGCACGATGACAACGCGGAGCACGGTCATGTTCACGGCCCGAACTGCGGCCACGACCACGGTCATGATAACAAGCACGATCATGCGCATGACCACAAGGCACACGCGCACGAACACGTGCATGGCCCCGATTGTGGCCATGACCACGGCCACGATAATGCTAAGGACAAGGCGGCCGCGACCAAAGAGGCGCACGACCACGGTCACGACCATTCGCACGACCACACGCATGACCACGATCACGGCCATGCGCACGGCAAGCCGCACAAACACTGACGATGCCGCGGGTGCGCAGCGCTGGATCGCCGACGCGCTTGAACAGTCGATGTCATCGGTGTGATCGACCCGCTGCCCGCGCACGGCTGCCGACGCTGTCCGGGCGTGTTTTTCGGCGGTGTTCGCTGTCGCGGTGATGCAGTGGGACATTACGCCGCGCGAGGCGTCCGTCGGCTTCCTCTGGTCGTGGCTGGAGAATCAGAAGATGGCGGCGCTCAAGGCAGTGCCGCCTGGCCAGACCGACGACCAGAGCATACTGTTTGCGCTCGCCCGCAGCCGGCATGAAACCCGGTACTCGATACTTTTCTGTTCCCGAGGACGTTCGCACGCCTGAGATCGGGCGCAGTCCCTTATTTGCTTTACAAGCCGGTTACACCAGCCGAGAATCGCCGCCGGACCTGTGAAACCGGCGATGCGCAATTCCGCGCGAACCGACCGGTGACCGCGAGGAGGTTTGCGATGAAAACCAACCTGATGCGGCGTGCCCTTCTTGCGGCCGCCCTGATACTTCCGCTTGGCGCTGCGCAGGCACAAGCCTTCCCCGAGAAGAACCGCGACTTTCGCGTGCTCTGCGGGTTTCCAGCCGGCAGCGGCGCAGACATTCTCGTGCGCTTCTATGCCGACAAGCTCGCCGCGGTGAGCGGGCAGAAGGTGATCGTCGAGAACAAGCCCGGCATGATCAGCGCGCTCGCGGGCGAGACCGTGGCGCGCTCCAGGCCCGACGGCTACACGATGTTCATCACTCCCGGCAGCGCTTCGCACGCGGCCAATCTGTATCTGTTCAAGAAGCTGCCCTACGACCCGATCAAGGACTTCACGCCGGTGACCACGCTGTCGAAGGTCTTTTTCATCCTGACGGTGGACGCGAAGTCGCCCTACAAGACGGTGAAGGACCTCACCGATGCGATGAAAAAGAAGGGCGATCGATCGAGCTTCGCCTACGCGAGCCCGACGGCGATGGCTTCCTCCGAACTCTACAAGGCCCGCGCGGGACTCAACGCGCTCGGGATTCCGTTCAAGACCTCGGGTGCGTCCGATCCGGAAATGCAGGCGGGCAAGATCGATTTCGAATTCGTGGACTCGGTGTTCGGCATCGAGCCGCTGCGCAGCGGCAAGCGCCGCGGCCTCGCGGTGACCTCCGCACAGCGCTCCACCGTGCTGCCCGACATCCCGACGATGGTGGAAGCCGCCGGCATCGCCGAGTTCGACATCAGTCCGTGGTGGGCGGTGTTTCTGCCGGCGAACGCCCCGAAGCCGGTGGTGGAAAAGCTCGAGGCCTGGTTCAACCAGATCGTGGCGATGGAGGAGACGAAGAAATTTCTCGCCAACACCGGCACCGAATCTTTCCCCGGCAACGCGAAGTTCCTCGCCGATTACCTGCCGAAGGAAATCAAGAAGTGGGGCGAGTTGATGAAGCTGGCTAAAGTTGAACCGCAATAAAGCGTGCGGTATCGGGTTGAACCGCAATAAAGCGTGCGGTAGCGGGTTGAACCGCAATGAATCCTGCGGTAGGGGGGCGAGCCACAGTGATAAACGGTACCCCGCGCGGTGTCACGCGCTGAGCCGATGATTCGTATCCGGGCCCCGCAGGACCTAGGGGCGGGGCTGATGTTCCTCGTGATCGGCGTGGCAGGACTATGGTTCGGCCGGGAGTACGCCACCGGCACGGTGGCACGCATCGGCCCGGGCTATGTGCCCTCGTTGATGGGCTGGGGACTGCTTCTGGTGGGTGCGATCCTCGTCATCCGCAGCCTTGCCTTCGACGGCCCGGTAATGGAACGCGGAACCTGGCGTCCGCGTCTGGTGATACTTGCCGCGGTGCTGGCGTTTGCAGGCCTGATCGAAGTCGCCGGCCTGTTCGTAGCGGGCGCGGTGGCACTCGGGATTGCCGGTTTCGCCACGCCCGAGGTGCGTAAAAAGGAAATCATCCTGCTCGCACTGCTGTTCTCCGCGTTCTGCGCGGTGCTTTTCGTCTACGGACTCAATCAGCCGGTGGCGATTTTCGGACCGCGGGCGTAATGGAAATTTTCGCGAATCTTTCCACCGGCTTCGCGGCTGCGGTCACATTGCCGAATCTCGGCTTCGCGCTGGTCGGTTGCCTGCTCGGAACCCTGATCGGCGTGCTGCCCGGCATCGGGCCGATCACCACGATCGCGATGCTGCTGCCCATGACCTTCGGCATGCCGCCGCTGTCGGCGCTGATCATGCTGGCTGGCATCTATTACGGTGCGCAGTACGGTGGATCGACCACCGCAATCCTGGTGAACATGCCGGGCGAAGTATCGTCTGTCGTCACCACGCTCGATGGCTACCAGATGGCACTGCAAGGCAGAGCGGGTGCTGCGCTTGCGATCGCCGCACTCGGGTCGTTTTTCGCCGGCTGCGTTGCCACCGTGCTGGTGGCGGCCTTCAGTCCGCTGCTCGCCTCGTGGGCGCAGGAGTTCACCTCTGCCGAGTATCTTTCGCTGATGGTCTTCGGTCTCATCTCGGCGGTGGTGCTCGCGCATGGCTCGGTGCTCAAGGCGGTGGGCATGATCATGGTGGGCGTGCTGCTCAGCATGATCGGCACCGACATCACCGGCAGCAACATCCGCTACACCTTCGGCATCCCGGAACTCACCGACGGCCTCGGGTTCGTGTCGATCGCACTCGGCCTGTTCGCGTTTTCGGAAATCATGATCAACCTCGAACGTCCGGCCGAGGAGCGCCGCGTGATCGCCAAGGTAACGCGCCTGTGGCCCACGCTCTCCGACTTCCGTTCCGCATGGCCTGCGGTGCTGCGCGGCACCGGCCTCGGTTCGCTGCTTGGCATCCTGCCCGGGGGCGGCGCGCTGCTCGGTTCGTTCGCGAGCTATTCGCTCGAGCGCAAGATCGCGCGTGACCCGTCGCGCTTCGGCAAGGGCGCCATCGAGGGCGTGGCCGGCCCCGAGTCGGCGAACAACGCGGGTGCGCAGACTTCCTTCATCCCGTTGCTTACGCTCGGCTTTCCCGGCAATCCGGTGATGGCGCTGATGATGGGCGCGATGATCATCCAGGGCATGGCGCCCGGCACCGCGATCATCGAGCGCCAGCCGGAACTCTTCTGGGGCATGGTCGCAAGCATGTGGGTGGGCAACCTGATGCTGCTTGTCATCAACCTGCCGCTGATCGGTGTCTGGGTGCGGCTGGTGATGGTTCCCTATCGGATGCTGTTTCCCTGCATCGTGCTGCTCTGCTGCATCGGCGCCTACACCACCGGCACCAGCGTAACGGAAGTGGTGTTCACCGCCATCTTCGCCGCGATGGGTTATCTCTTCGTCAAGTTCGGTTGCGAGGCGGCGCCGCTGCTGCTTGGCTACGTGCTCGGGCCGCTGATGGAGGAGAACCTGCGCCGCACGCTGATGATCTCGCGCGGCGATTTCATGGTGCTGATAGAGCGCCCGATATCGCTCGGGCTGCTGATCCTCTCCGCGCTGCTGCTTGCAATGATCGTGCTGCCGCAGTTCCGCAGGACGCGCGAAGCCGCGTTCCAGGAATGACCCTCTGAGTCGGCGGGCTATTGCTGCATTGTCCGCAGTGCCGCGCACGGGTATGATCCGGCACATGTCCTTCCCCGCAAACAAGCGATCCGACCGACTGCCGTCCGTTACGGACCCGGTGGCGACCTCGGTCGTCGTCGTCGTCGTTACCACGGCGCCGTAGCGGGGAGAAGAATCCTAAAAACCCCCGCCGGCGCCCACCGGCGGGGGTTTTGTTTTTCAGGGCCCCGAAAACGCCGGCAAGCAAAACCGGCGGCAACACGCAAAGAGGCCCTCATGAAACTCACCGGTGCGCAACTGATAGTCGGCATGCTCGAACGCCAGGGTGTGCGCGTCATCGCCGGCCTGCCCGGCGGCGCGGTGTTGCCGCTCTACGACGCGCTCGGCGCCAGCCGCAGCATCGCCCACGTACTCGCGCGGCACGAGCAGGGTGCGGCCTTCATGGCGCAGGGTTATGCGCGCGTCACCGGCGAAGCAGGCGTGTGCCTCGCGTCCTCGGGGCCGGGCGCGACCAATCTCGTCACCGCGATAGCGGATGCTGATCTCGATTCCATACCGCTGGTGTGCATCACCGGCCAGGTGCCGCGCGCGATGATCGGCACCGATGCGTTCCAGGAAGTGGACATCTGCAGTCTCGTTGCACCGGTGGTCAAGCGCTGCTGGCAGGCGAAGAGCGCGGCGGAATTGCTCGACATCGTCCCCGAGGCGTTTCGCGTTGCGCTCTCGGGCCGGCCCGGCCCGGTATTGATCGACGTGCCCAAGGACGTGCAGGTCGAAAGCGCGGAGTTCGAGCGCTTACCTGAACCGGGCCGCGCGATGCATGCGCCGGTCGCCGATGCGGGCGGGATCGATCAGGCCGCCGCGCTGATCAACGCATCGCAGAGGCCGATTCTCTACCTCGGCGGTGGCGTCATTCAGTCGGGTGCGGGCGGGCTGGCGCTCGCCATGGCCGAGAAGGCGTCGCTTCCGACGGTGCTCACGCT
>CANIEV010000214.1 GCA_947466535.1 Betaproteobacteria bacterium | reverse complement strand
GTCCTCGGCGTACAGCGCGAGCCAGTCGTCGAAGCGCTGTTCATCCAGCAGTTCGGCTTCGTTCTCGATGAAATCGCGCAGGTCCTCGAGCGTGAAGTCCTTGCGCGGCTCGGTCTTGAGTTTCGTGGAGGTGGTGGTCATGGCAGGGGTCTCCGATCGGGTTCAGGCGCTCATCAGGTCGCGCCAGGCGTAGTGCTGCGCACGCTGACCGACCTCGCTCGAGCGCGGGCCGAAAAACACGCCCTTGCCTTCGTCGATTTCCGCACCCAGACCGCGCGCGACCAGCACCCAGTCGGTGCCTTGCGTATTCAGACCTTCCTGACAGCGCTCGAAGCCCTCGAGGTCGTCGGTCTGGATGAAGGACGCCGCCGCGTGCGTGATGTTGGCGAACTTCACCAGACCGGTCGAAATATCCTCCGGCGCGCCCTTGAGGCGTACCGGCCAGATTTCGACTTCGGTGAGATCCACCGCGAGCGGCCGCACCACCCGTACCGAGTTCTGCGCAATCAGCACATCCAGGTTCGGAAACAGCGTCATCGAATGGCGCTTGTTCTTGAGGATGTCGGTGGTGCGCTCCGGGCCGTGAATCGCTTCGAGCTGGGCGCGGTACTCGTCCCACACGCCGCCCGACTGCTCCTCGCGGAAAAGGGACGCTTCGGAACTGTGGCCGTTGCGAAATCCGCGCACGCCGGTCTGCGCGACGATCGCCTCGCCGTTGGGCGCGAAAAAAGGCGCGCTGCCGCCCTTGGCGCCGGCGCGGCGCTGGAACTGTCGTCCGTCGGGCCCGACGGTGGAGCCGTGGCAGGCCGCGGGGTGGTACATGTCGGCCATGTTCTCCATCTGCAGCTTCCAGTTGCCCTTGTAGTGGTAGCGGTGGCAACCGGCCCAGAGTTCGATCTCGCCCGCCGGCGCGCGATCGCAGATCTCGTCGATGCCCACGCGCGCCTCGTCCAGATGATCGAGCAGCGGCATCACCTTCGGGTCGAGCGAGGCGAACACGAAGCCGCGGTAGGACTCCACCCGCGGCAGCGGCACCATGCCGAACTGCGGGTCCTGCAGCGCCGCCTCGGGAAAGTCCTGGCGCATCGGCACGCCGGCCAGCTCGCCGTTCGTCCGGAAGGCCCAGCCGTGATACATGCAGGTGAAGTACTTCGCGTTGCCGCGCTGCTCCTGCAGCACCTTCGCGCCGCGATGCCCGCAGCGGTTGAACAGCACGTGCACCGTGCCGTCGGTGTGGCGCGCGAGCACCACCGCCTGGCGCGCGATCGTGGTGCAGTAGTAGTCGCCCGGATTGGGAATCAGGCTTTCATGCCCTACATACACCCAGAGACGGCCGAAGATCTTCTGCATCTCGACTTCGAACACGCCCGGGTCGACATACATCGCGCGATGCACCCTGTCCTCGAGAACCATGTTGCGAAAGTGTTCGTTGCTGTAGTTGCTCATGCGTCGTGCTCCGTAATCACTGATGATTTGCTCTGCCCGTCAAGTCGTGCTCAGCGCTTGAGCACGCCCTTGCCGCTTGCCGCGTCGTAATGGAACACGCCGTTCAGGAACATCTTGTGGCGCTCGTACCACCATTGCCGGCGCGGTTTCGGGGGCGTGCGGTCTATCGGTGCGCCGCCCTTGAAGATCCAGTCGAACTTCGCCGGCTTTTGCAGCAGCGTGATGTCCTTTGTCGGATCGCCGTTCACCACCAGGATGTCGGCAAAGCGCCCGGCTTCGAGCTTGCCCACATCGCGGCCGAAGCGCTTCAGCACCCGGGTGGCGCCGAGCGTGCCGGCATGGATCGCCTCCAGCGGCGTCATGCCCATCCAGTCAACGAAGATCTGCATCTCGCGCGCATGCCATTGCCCGTAGGGCACCGGCGACCAGCCGCTCTCGGAACCCGGCACCAGCGGCACGCCGGCCTTGTACGCACGTGGCAGGTTTTCGATGGCCGCATCCACCTCGCGCCGGAACGCACTGGTAGCCGAGGCCCCCGCGGTGCCCTCGGTGGACTCGATCGCCTCGAGAATGTTCACCAGCAAGGGCAGCGTCGGGATGATCAGGCACTTGTTCTTCAGCGCGAGCTCGATGCCCTCGTCGTCGATGTAGGAAGCGTGAAACAGCACGTCGAAGCCCGCCTTCGCCGCTTCCTTGATCGAATCGCGCGAGCGCGCATGCACGGTGCAGATCTTGCCGAGGCGATGCGTCTCGTCGGCGATGATCTTGTACTCCTCGTAGCTCATCGCCGAACCGTCGAGCGAATCGGGCGTGATCAGCGAATCGTTCGACCCGGACACCTTGATCGCATCCACGCCGTCCTTCACCTGGTAGCGGATCGCTTCGACCAGATCGTCGCGCGTCTTGACGAGCACCGCCGCCTGTCCCGGGGGGAACTGCATCTCGTTCGGGAACGAATCCTCGAGGCCCTGGTGGTTGGTGAGCTGGCGGCCCGACACCGCCATGCGCGGGCCGTCGTACATGTCCGCATCGATCGCATCGCGCACCGACTGGGCGACGTTGTTGACGGTGGCCGCGTCGAACGCAGAGGTGACGCCCGCCTGCAACACCTTCTTCGCGTTCCACATCGCGCGCAGCGTGCGGTACTCGACCGGCGTGTACAGCGCGAGTTCCTCTTCCGAACGCGCCTCACCGAACGAAATGTGGATATGCGCATCGATGATGCCAGGCATCACGGTGCGCCCGGGCAGATCGACGAGTTCGTACTCGCCCGGGCGGTACTGTGCCGGCAGCGCCTTTTCGTCGCCGACCCAGACGATCCGCTCGCCCTCGCTCACCACCGCGCCGCGCTCGATGGGCGCGGCGAGGCTGCCATCCACCACCTTGCCCTTCAGTATGTAACCCTTGCTCATCCTTGTTGCTCCTGTGCTTTCAAAGCTTCCTCTGAATCGGGGGATTTACAAGGGGGCATCGCCCCTTTGTTCAGACCATCCCTAGCCGAAGAGCCCGGTCGCGAGCGCGACGAACTTTTTCGGGAATTCGAATGCGATCGAATGCGAGCACTGCCCGAGCAGTGCCACATCCGCCTGCGGTATCGAGCGCGCCATCGTGAGCGACAGCGGCTCGGCGGGAAAGGCGCGGTCTTCGCGGCCGTGCACCATCAGCACCTCGCAACGGATGCGCGCGAGTTCCTCGCGGCTCAATAGTGCCGCGTCCACATAGGCCTGCTTGTCGCCCTGGAACATCTCGCCGAAATAGCTTTCGTAATCCCCCGAGTACAGCACCTTCTCCCGGTTGGAGAGATACGCCTCGTCGATCAGCGAGCCGTCGTGAATCAGTCCCTCCGCCGCAAGCCGCAACTCGTCGCGATTCTTCGGGAAGGTCCAGCAGCGCAGCGTCTCGGGGGCGGGCGTAAACCGGGCGCCCATGGTGCCGGTGGTCATCACCTTCGCCACCCGCGGCTCGGATGCCGCGAGCTTGAGCGCAAGCGCACCCGAGATCGAGTGGCCGATGATGCCTACGCGATCGCCCGGCATCTTCGCAAGCATCGCGCGGCACTGTTCCAGCCAGAGCGGGAAATCGAAATACGGTGGCGCGGGCTTGCGTCCGGATTTGCCAAAGCCCACCAGATCCATCGCGAACACGTGGTAGCACGCCTCGAGCGGATCGAGGACCAGCCGCCAGTTGCCGAGCGTCGATGCGCCCGGGCCGGAGCCGTGGATCATCAGCACCGGAAAGCCCGAGCCGCCTTCCATGTAATGCACCGGGATGCCCCGGAAGTCGAAACTTTTGTCCTGCACGTTGGTCCTGTGCGCTTTCTGCGGGCGCTCGGCGCACCGCGATAACCCGGAGTGCGATCCGCCGGGCGATTTGGAAAGACCGCCCGGCCGACCGGAACGGAATTCGGAACTTTACACCGGGATTTTCCCTGCCATGGATCAGTTTTCGATTGAACCGGCCTGGCCGGGTGCCACGCGATTTGTTGTCATCGACCGGATCAAAAAACCAATCCGGATTCTGCCCGGGGATAGACAAGCAGGACCGCTCGACGCGTCCGGGGTGTGCGCCACCGCGCTTCGATTACGCAGGGTCCGCCGCCCGCAGCGCAGTGAGGCGTCGGAAGCCTGCGGTCGTGGGTCACTGCTGCGCGGTGATGCCGGCGGTCCTGATCACCTTGCCCCAGCGTTCGAGATCGGCCCGCAGCGTGTTGCCGAGCGCCTGCGGCGTGCTGGTGGTGACTTCGAAACCCTGGCCATTGAGCAGGTTCTTCACGTCCGGCGACTCCAGCACCTTCACCACCTCCTCGCGCAGCCGCGCGACGATGTCGTCGGGCGTGCCGCCCGACGTGAAGAGGCCGTACCAGATATCCGCCTCGTAACCCGGCACGCCGGCTTCCGCCACCGTGGGCACGTCGGGCAGCATCGACAGCCGTTTCGAGGAGCCGGTGCCAAGCAGCCGGATCTTGCCCGCGCGGGCGAGGCCGAAGGCCGAATTGAGCGCGCCGAAATGCACGCCCACCTCGCCGGTCATCAGCGCGGCCCAGGTGGCCACCGCGCCTTTGTAAGGTACGTGCAGCATCTGCACGCCCGCCATGCTCATGAACATCTCGGCACCGAGGTGCTGCGGCGTGCCGTTGCCCGGGGTGGCGAAGGCGAGCTTGCCGGGGTTGGCCTTTCCGTAGGCAATGAGTTCCTTCACCGTCTGTATCGGAAGGCCGTTATGCACCGCGAACATCAGCGGCGTGTTGGCGAGCTGGGTGATCGGCTTCAGGTCCTTTTGCACATCGAAGGGCAGCTTCGCGTAGAGATAGGGAATCATCGCGAGCTGGTTCGCGCCCATCAGAATGGTGTAGCCGTCCGGGGGCGCCTTGGCCACGAGTTCGGTGCCGATATTGCCGCCGGCGCCGGGACGGTTCTCCACCAGCATCGGGTACTTCCAGCGCTCGGAGATCTTGCCGGCGATGATGCGCGCGAGCACGTCGTTCCCGCCCCCGGGCGTAAAAGGCACGATGATGCGCACCGATTTCTCCGGGAATGCCGCGGGGCTGGCGGACTGCGCGAGCGCACCGACAGCACCGAATGCAAGCGAAACCGCGACAAGCGCGCCCGCGATGTGTGTGCAAACCGGCTTCATGGACATCCTCCTCGTTGGATCGCCCGCGGGTTCCCGTACGCCCGTCGAGCATGCAGGCGTTACGAACGCGGACTACACACGGACTACTCCTGCTTGATGCCGGCCTTCTTCACCACCTGGCCCCAGAGCTCGTAGTCCGCCTTCAGGGTGGCGCGCATCTCCTCCGGCGTGCCCGGGGTGATCTCGAAGCCCACCTTCTTCAGCTGCGGCGTGACCTCGGGCAGATTCACCACGATCTTCACCTCGTCGGCGATTCGGCGCGCAATCGCATCGGGCGTGCCCGCCGGCGCGACGAAACCGAACCAGAACGGCACTTCGTAGCCCGGCAGCGTCTCGGCGATCGTCGGCACGTCGGGCAGGATGGCGAGGCGCTTTTTCTCACCCACGCCGATCGGCCGGATCTTGCCCGCGAGCATGTGCGGCAGCATCGAATTGAGCGCGCCGAACAGCACGTTGACACGCCCGCCAATCAGGTCGGGCAGCATGCCCGAGGCACCCTTGTACGGCACCATCTCCATCTTGGTGCCAGTGCGGTCCATGAACAGTTCCATCGCGAGATGGTGCGGTGTGCCGATGCCGGGCGTGGCATACGACAGCTTGCCCGGGTTCGCCTTGGCATAGGCGATGAGCTCGGGCACGTTCTTCACCGGCAGCTCGTTGTTGACCGCCGCACCCATCGGCAGGGTGAGAGCGATCAGCACCGGCGCGAAGCCCATCGGATCGAAGGAGAGGTTCTTCTGCAGCCAGGGCACCATGGTCAGGCCGTTCTGCGCCACCAGCAGGGTGTAGCCGTCGGCGGGGCTCCTGGACACGAACTCCGCGCCGACATTGCCGCCGGCGCCGGGCTTGTTCTCCACGATCACCGGCTGGTTCCAGCGCTCGCCGAGCTTCTGGCCGACCGCGCGGGCGAACACGTCGTTGCCGCCGCCGGGAGTGAAGGGGACGATGATGCGAACCGGGCGGTCCGGGTAGCTGCCCTGCGCGAAGGCGGGGACGAGCGGCGCGGCGGCGAAGGCGCAGCCGAGTGCCGCGAGCGCGGCGAGCTTGGCGACGAGGGAACGTCGAGTGGTCAAGGTGCCTCCTCCTGATTGTGCGTCCGGATACAAGTTTGATTCGCGATGCCCGTCGTCTCCCGGGTTCACTGCCCGGGTCGACTGTCTTGCGGGCATCGCTGCTGCACGCCGGCCCTTGGCCTGGCGGAATTCACGTCGAACTGCTTTATACCGTTATTCCATCCGCGATTTCCATCGCGGCAAACCCTCTCAGCCGAAAACGTCGGGTTGCTCCACGAGAATCTTGTCCACCATCGGCTTGAGGCTGTACCAGCCCGACATGTGCGAGCCGATCTGTTTCGATGCAAGGGTCGCAGTGGCATCGTCGATCAGCACCGGCTGTTTGCCCGTCGCCCAGGCGCGCAGCGTCTGCTCGCAGGCGCGTTCCATGCGCAGGAACCAGAACACCGCCTCCTCCACCGAATGGCCGACAGTGAACAGTCCGTGGTTGCGGCAGATAACCGCCTTGTGCATGCCGAGCGCGCGGCCGATCAATTCGCCCTCGTTGAGCGTGGCGGCCACCGCGTCGTAGCCGTCGTAGAGCGCGTGGTCCTTGTAGAACGCGCAGGCTTCCTGCGTGATCGGCGGGATCAGCTCGCCAAGCGAGGCGAAGGTCGTGCCCGAGGGCGAGTGCGAATGCGCCGCGGCAATCACGTCCGGCCGCGTCATGTGGATGCTCGCGTGAATCGCGTACGCCGCGGAATTGATCGGGTGCTTGCCCTCGACGATCTTGCCTTCGTGGCTCACCAGCACCAGGTCGGAGGTGCGTATCCGGCTGAAGTGGATACCGAGCGGGTTCACCCAGAAGTGGTCGGTGAGGATCGGGTCGCGGTAGGTAATGTGCCC
>CANIEV010000213.1 GCA_947466535.1 Betaproteobacteria bacterium | reverse complement strand
GAGGTCATTCTCGCAATTCTCGGCGCAAACGAATTTTTCGGCGAGATGGGACTGCTAGATGACAGCCCACGTTCGGCGTGCGTGGTTGCCTTGGAGCCTTGCGAATTGCTCAGTCTGTCCAAGCGCGACTTCAAGAAGTGCCTTCAAGACCATTTCGAGCTTTCGATGACTGTCATGCGGGGGCTGGTCAAGCGCTTGCGCGAGGCGGACGGAAAAATAGGAAGTCTTGCGCTGATGGACGTCTATGGCAGGGTCGCGCGGTTGTTGCTGGAGATGTCGGAAATTGTTGATGGGCGGAAGGTTGTCACGAAGAAACTGGCCAAGCAGGACATCGCGAAAATGATCGGTGCTTCGCGCGAAATGGTCAGCAGGGTGATGAAGGATCTTCAGTCTGGGGGCGTAATCGAGGTCCGGGGCAGTGCGATTTACCTTCGAGACAACATTGTCGCGATAGACTGACTCGGGGCGAGTTTCGCGGGAGTTTCACATGAATTATGTGAAATAAGTCATGGCGGCGCACACAGGATCCCAATAGCCTTGAGCCGTTGGCTTCGAAGGTTGGTTCCCAGGAGTTGATGTGGAGAGTCTGCGACGTCTAGTTGTCGTGGTGGGGGCGATACTGATTTCTGTATCGGGGGTGGGGAATGCCCAGACAAATGGGCAGGTTGCTCAACTATCCGGAACCTTGTCGGTACAGAAGCCTGACGGCTCGATACGGATTCTCTCTCAGAAATCCGATATTCAGAGCGGCGACACCATCAATACCCAGCGTGACAGCTACGCGCAAGTCCGTTTCCCCGATGGCGCCCAAATTACTCTCAAGCCGAACACCAGCGTCAAGATAGAGTCCTTCAACTTCACAGAGTCAGAGCCGCAGCGTGACAACTTCATCTTCGGCCTGCTGAAGGGGGGGCTGAGAGCCGTCACCGGGCTGGTTGGCAAACGTGGGGATCCAGATGCCTACAAACTCGGAACCGCGACCGCGACCATCGGAATTCGAGGAACGACTTATGGGGCAGACGACTGTTCGGGCGCGGCAGGCGGACAGGGTGGTTGCGTTGGACTTCCGCCTGCCGTCTATGTCTCCGTGAGTGACGGGGAAGTGGTTGCCTCGAACAACGCAGGCGCAGTCAGTTTTCTCGCGGGCCAGTTTGGACAGATTGAAAATAGAGATCGTCTCCCACGCTTCCTGTCATCCGATCCTGGTTTGCAGTTCACCCCGCCTGCTTCGTTTATTCAAAGTATTACCGGAGGCACTGCGCTGAATACGGGTAAGAGTCTCGAGTGCGTCGTGCGAAGGTGAGGCGCGTCCGATGCGCATAAGGTCAACGCTACAATCCCCGCCGTGAGCGGGGATTTTTGCTTTTGGGGGCCTGACTCACGCCCGTATGTGAAACTAGCTAAAATCCCCCTTTGAATAGCCACCTGTTCAACAGGTACATCGCGGCCAAAAATTGACCGAAAATCAAGTACCTCTGCCAGTCAAACTGGCAACTCTCCTGCGGGAATCGCGATGGTTCATTCTCATCGCGTTCGCGATGTATCTTGCGTTGATACTCGCAACTTTCAGCAAGGCGGATTCTGGCTGGTCACATAGCGGATCTGTAGCAGCGTTCAGCAACTCCGGTGGCCGAGTGGGCGCTTGGCTTGCCGATATTCTCCTGTATGTGTTCGGCGTGTCGGCGTGGTGGTGGGTGTTGTTCCTTGTCTATGCCGTTGTGTGGGGATACCGCAGGCTTGATGGGAGTTCCATCAGCGACAGACGCTCCTTCCTGATCGCGCTAGTCGGCTTTTTGCTGCTTCTGGCCTCCAGCAGTGCACTAGAGGCCCTACGTTTCTACTCACTAAAAGTCCAGTTGCCGCTCGCGCCAGGCGGAATGCTTGGCTCCGTGGTTGGAAAGCTGCTCGCGTCAGCAATAGGGTACAACGGCGCGACATTGGTACTTGTTACGCTGTTTGGAATCGGTGCAAGCCTCTTCAGCGGGGTTTCTTGGTTCAGCGTGCTCGAATCGATTGGTGGTGCGATCGAGTGGACCTGCGCGTTCCTCTTGAATAAATGGCAGAACAGACAGGACAGAAAGGCCGGCGAAATAGCGGCAGAGCAGCGCGAAGCATCCGTCGTAGTCAAGCGCGAAATACTTGTAGAAGATCACGAGCCGATACGAATCGAGCCGGCGATTGTCGCAATACCCAAGTCGCCGAGGGTTCAGAAGGAAAAGCAGGAGCCCTTGTTTCACGAACTTCCCGATACGCCGTTGCCGCCGCTAAAGTTGCTCGACGAGGCCAGCGCAACCGTGGAAACGGTGTCAGCAGAAACCCTCGAATACACGTCCCGCCTTATCGAGAAAAAGCTCGCCGACTTTGGCGTGCAAGTCAAAGTCCTTGCGGCCTATCCGGGGCCGGTGATTACGCGATACGAAATAGAACCCGCGACCGGTGTCAAGGGCAGCCAGATAATCAACCTTGCCAAGGATCTCGCACGTGCGCTGTCGGTCACAAGCATAAGGGTTGTCGAGACGATACCCGGAAAATCCTGCATGGGCCTGGAGATTCCTAACCCGCATCGACAAATCGTGCGCCTGTCCGAGATACTTTCCTCGCAGGCTTATCACGACCAGCATTCACCGCTGACCCTGGTACTCGGCAAGGATATTGGCGGCAATCCCGTGGTTGCGGATCTCGCGAGAATGCCGCATCTGCTTGTCGCAGGCACCACCGGATCTGGCAAATCCGTTGCGATCAACGCAATGATTCTTTCACTGCTTTACAAGGCGGAGCCGCGCGACGTCCGCCTGATCATGGTCGATCCGAAGATGCTCGAGCTTTCGGTGTATCAGGACATTCCGCACCTGCTTGCTCCAGTCGTCATAGACATGAAGCACGCGGCTAACGCGCTCACGTGGTGTGTGGCGGAGATGGAGCGGCGTTACAAACTGATGTCGTGGGTCGGCGTGCGCAATCTGTCCGGCTACAACACAAAGGTCGCCGAAGCAGAAAAGGCCGGTACTCCGCTGCAGGATCCGGCGACCTTGGAAACCGAGAACCCGGTGCCATTGTCAAAAATGCCGTTCATCGTGGTCATAATCGATGAGCTGGCGGACCTGATGATGGTGGCCGGGAAAAAGGTTGAGGAGCTTATCGCGCGCCTCGCGCAAAAGGCGCGCGCCGCCGGCATTCACCTCATTCTTGCCACGCAGAGGCCATCGGTCGATGTAATTACCGGACTTATCAAAGCCAATATCCCCACGAGGATTGCGTTCCAGGTATCGGCGAAGGTGGATTCGCGGACAATTCTCGATCAGCAGGGCGCGGAGGCGTTGCTCGGGCAAGGGGATATGCTTTACCTTCCCCCTGGGACAGGGTTGCCCCAGCGTGTACATGGTGCATTTGTCGCCGATGGAGAGGTGCACAAGGTTGTTGAGTACCTGAAGCAACTCGGGAAGCCGGACTATATTGAGAGTATTTTGGAAGGCAGTGACGTCGCTTCAGCCGGCGAGACGGGGGCAGTAGAGTCCGGTGGAGGCGAGGCGGATCCGCTTTACGACCAGGCAGTCGAAATAGTGCTTCGCACAAGGCGGCCGTCGATATCGCTGGTTCAGCGGCACCTGAGGATTGGTTATAACCGTGCTGCGCGCCTGATAGAGCAAATGGAGCAATCCGGTTTGGTCTCGACTATGCAATCAAACGGCAATCGAGAAGTCCTGGTTCCTGCGCGGCAAGGGGAGTAGTTGCGCCAACAAACCTGCCCATGTTCCAGATTCGTATCGACAGACTGCGGCCGGAACAACGTAGTTGCGCTCGTGCAGTCGGCGAGCTGCGACGGCCGGGGGCCCATGGCCCAGATGAACTGTCGGCGCTAGGCGGGCGAGGGGCAATCGCGTATCGTGACGCACCGCCCGGGGTTTCGGGACGACACGATCCGTCAGAGTTTCAATTCATGCATCTTCCGGTTGTCCCGAAGGGCGCTGTTCGACTCCCGCTACTCGCCGCCATCTGTCTGAGCGTTACGGCAGCATTCGCGGATCCCGGTTTCACCAATGCGGTTTCCGCAGAGCTCATTCGTATTTACGCTGTGAAATTCGGCACAGGTGCTCGCGAGCGCCTCATTGACTGGAAAGCCTTCCCAAAATCCCAAAGCGAAAAACTGACTGTCGAGCGCGAGCGCCTTGCGATGGTCAATACTTATCTCAACCGGATCCGATTCATAAGCGATGCCGAGCACTGGGGGGTGGATGATTATTGGGCCACACCGGCGGAATTGGTTGCGAGCAATGGCGGGGATTGCGAGGACTTTGCGATCGCGAAGTATTTTCTCCTGAAGGAACTTGGCATTCCGCAGGCAAAGCTGCGTATCGTGTATGTAAAGGCAATCAAGCTCAATCAGGCGCACATGGTCCTCGCGTACTACCCGACCCCGAGCGCCGAGCCTCTGATTCTGGACAATCTCGAAGGAACCGTGCGGCCTGCTTCGCAACGTACCGATCTGGTTCCCATCTACAGTTTCAACGATGAGGAGGTCTGGATCGAGTCGCGGGGCAGGGCGGGGTCGCCCCGACAGATTCGGAATTGGACCTCTCTTCTGGATCGCCTTGACCGCGAGGCGCGTACCTTATGAACGTTCACCGTCCCCGCGCGACACTCGGCAGGATTCTTTTTCTCGGCATATCCGCCGTATTTCTCCTGGTGATCGCGGGCGTGCAGACGCTCTACCTGCTCAATGCGCGCACCCACCTGCAGGAACAACTCGAATCACACGCGCAGGATGCGGCCACCTCGCTGGGCCTTTCGCTCGGAATCCTGTTGACCCGCGGAGATCGCGCGCTTGCAGAGACGGTGATCAACGCATCGTTCGACCGCGGTTATTACGAGCGAATCGAGTTCGTGTCCATCGACAACGAGGTTCTTGTCAGCAAGGTGCTGGCGCCAACGATTGCCGACGTCCCCGCATGGTTCGTCCGAGCGTTCCCGATGGCCGCGCCGACCGCGGAGTCGCTTGTCACCACAGGATGGATGCAGGTTGGCCGCGTCAAGGTCACCAGCCATTCCCGATTTGCCTACGAACAACTCTGGTCGTCGGCACGCGACACCCTGTTCTGGCTGGCGCTGCTGTACGTGCTCGCACTGCTTTCCATGCGGGCATTTCTGCGAGGTGTCCTGAGGCCGCTTGCCGCAATCGAGCGCGCCGCGGAGGCCATTGCACGCCGGGAATTTGTTTCCGTCGATACCCCGGCGGGAACCCGCGAACTCTCGCGCGTGGTGGATGCGATGAATTCCCTGTCGGGCAAGGTAAGGGCCGCGCTTGAGGCCGAGACGGCGCGCGCGGAACAGCTCGCCACGCTTATCTTTACCGACGAAGTCACGCGTCTGCTCAGCCGGGGCGGCTTTGCCGATCGATTCAAGGTGCGGTACGAGGCCGAGCAGGAAAGCTTTTCCGGGGCGCTTGCACTGGTGCAAATCTCGGATTTCTCCGCGATAAATCGCAGCTTTGGTCAGGCAAAGGGAGACGAACTGATGCGCGCGATCGGTCGTTTCCTCGGCGAGACCGCCGTCAGCACATCGGGATTCTGCGGGCGCTGGGCCGGGGCCTTGTTCGCGCTTGCCCTGCCAGGGCGTGATCCCGCGGGCACGCGGGTGATACTCGAGCAACTGCTCCTGCAGGTGCAGTCCTCCATTGAAGAGCTCGGGATGGGTGGACAAGCAAATGTGTACGCGGCAGCCATGGTTACCGATGCGGGTCATCCCGCGCTGGAGAGCCTGATTCGCGCGGTCGATGGCCTGCTTGCGAAAGCCGCAGAGCAGGGCTCGGGCGCGCTGGAAGTGGAGTTGATCCGCCACGACGGCTTGCCGTCGATGCAGGACTGGTCGGCGACGATCGAACAGGCGCTCAGGGAGCAACGATTGCAGCTCGCGGGGCAATCTGTGCTGGCGCTGCCTTCGGGGGAAGTTCTGCACCTGGAGTTGATGGGGCGTATTCTCGATGTCCGCGGGACGGTGCTTCCCGCGGCCGAGTTCATGCCGATGGTGGGCCGCCTAGGATTCTCTGCTCGCTTCGATGCGGCAATCGTGGGTCAGGTGGCGCAGCTCGCGTCGAGCATTGCATCCGGTACGGCGGTTGCGATCAATATCGCGCCTCGCTCGCTCGGTGATGCGACTTTCAGGCACTCGGTGGCGACATCGCTGGACACCTTGCGGTACTCGGGCGTCCGTGTGATTTTCGAGCTCAGCGAACACGGCGCGCTCCAGGACCAGTCGGCCGCGCTCGAGTTTGCGGAGTTTGTCCGGGCGCGCGGTTCGAACCTGGCGATCGACCATTACGGCTTGCATCGCGAAAGCCTCGCTCTGGCCCATCGGCTGCTGCCGGCCTATGTGAAGCTCTCCGGTCTGCACACGCCCAAGCTCGCGTCCGACCGGGGTACCCGTTTCTATGTCGAATCCCTGCTTCAGGCAGCGCACCAGCTCGAAGTGCCGGTCATTGCCCAGAGCGTCGAGGATGCGGCGATGGTGGGATTCCTCGAGAGCATGGGGTTTGCCGGATATCAGGGTTATGTCACCGGACGACCCTCGCCCTGGCCTCCGGGCTGATCACGTCCGCGCCGCTATAATCGGGCGCATGAGTTTCTCTCGGCGGTTCAAGTGGGTCCCGGTGTTGGCAGGCGCGGTCTGTCTGTCGATTGTCTCGATGTCTGCCGCGGCGTCCGCGCTCGAGCGATTTCAGGCGTTTCTGACCTCGACGCAGGCCGGACGCGCCGGGTTCGACCAGAAGGTTCGCGATCGAAACGGCAAGGTCCTGCAAGATTCGAAAGGGCAACTTGCGTTCGCACGACCGGGACGATTCCGCTGGGCCTATGAAAAGCCTTACGCGCAACTGATTGTCGGCGACGGAGTTCGTGTCTGGGTGTACGACCAGGACCTGAAACAGGTTACCGTGCGACGAGTCGGCGAGGCGCTGACCTCCACGCCCGCGGCGTTGCTCGCGGGCAACAACGAGGCGCTT
>CANIEV010000212.1 GCA_947466535.1 Betaproteobacteria bacterium | reverse complement strand
GCGGTGGTGTCGGTGTGCGCCGCCGAGCGCTCCTCGCCCGGCTGGGGGGCGGCATGAAGCTCGGGGTAGTGGATCACCCGAAGAATGCTGGTGTGGCGGTTGATCTTGTCCAGAAAATACGCATCGGGCACATCGAGCGCCTGCGCGAATATCCGCAGGATGTCGCGCGACAGGCGTTCCATCTCGCGGTAATAGTCGATCATCGCCTGCTTCATGCCGTGCGGTTTCTCCGGCCAGTGGTTGGGCGCAAAGCTGAACCCCGCCTCTTCGCAGTGGTAGTAGGCATCGTCAGTGGCATCCAGCGGCCCGATCGCGTAGCTCTCGTGCAGCGAGGGCTTGAGGGTCGGGTCGCGGTCCTTGCCCACCGTCTTCAGGCCCTGCGGTGAAAAACCCTTGGAGTCCGGCCCCGCCGGCTTTCTCACTTTCAGCTTTTCATCCAGCGAAAGGTCAAAAAAATCGCCGCCGTTGCCGAATACGCGATCGACCCGATCGGTCGGCACGCCGTGCCCGGTGATCACGAAAAAGCCGATGCCCTCGCAGGCATCGCACACCGCACGGACCACCGCCTTCGATCCCTCCGGATCGCCCGCAAGGAAGGGCGCGATGTCGATCACCGGAATCGTGTGCCGGGAATCGCTCCCGGGTGCAGTGTTGTTCGACATTCAGCGAATCCTCGATGGCGTGGATAAGAAAAACGCCGGACGTTCCATCAAACGGAACGCGCGGCCAGTCTGCAGAAAAATCCTAGCACGCGGCCGCCGGCGACGATACCGCCGCGTTCACACCACGCCCGCGTTTCGAAGTCTTGCGATCCGCTCCGCGCCGAGGCCGAGTTCATCGAGCACCGCATCGGTGTGTTCGCCCAGGCGCGGCGTGTGCGCGAAGTCCGAGCGGTTGTCGCCGTCGAAACGCAGCGGCCGGTTCACGCCGCGAATCGTGCCGAACTGCGGATGGTTCATTTCGTTGAGCGCACCGAGGTGGCGGATCTGCGGATCGTGCTCGAGATCGGCCATCGCATGTTCCGGCGCGAACGGCACGTCGTGGGTATCGAGGCGCATCATCCATTCGGCACGCGAACGCAGCAGGAACACCGCTGCCAACTCGCGCCCGATCTCCTCGTAGTGCGAGGACCGCGCGATCCGGTCGGGATAGCGTTCGGCGAGGTCCGGCCTCTCGATCGCCTTCGTGAGATTGATCCAGAACTTGTCGGGCGAGGACATGTGCAGACACACACGCTTGCCGTCCGCGCAGCGCAGCACATAGGCCTGCGAGTTCGATCCGCGCAGGTAGAACGGCTGCTCCGCGCCGGTGAGCAGGTGATGCATCACCGGGTCGATCGCGAACGCCATCGTCGCCTCCACCATGTTGGTCTCGACGGTGCGGCCGACGCCGGTGCGTTCGCGCTCGAGCAATGCCGAGAGCGCGCCGATGCACATCACCATGCCGGTCGCCGTGTCCGACACCGACGGGCCGGCAATGCGCGGGTCGTCGGACTGGTGAAACCGCGACAGCCAGCCCGACATCGCCTGTCCCACGGTGTCGTACGCCGGGCGGTTCGCATACGGGCCGTCGGCGCCAAAGCCGGTGATCGAGCAGTACACCAGCCGGGGATTCACCGCGTGCATGTCCTCCGGGGCGATCTTCAGCTTTTTCTCCACGCCGGGGCGAACGTTGAGCAGCAGCACGTCGGCGGTTTTCACCAGCGCATGCAGCACCTCCAGCCCTTCCGCGCAGGTGAAATCCAGCGCGATGCTGCGCTTGTTCCGGTTGTGGGTCTGGAAGATCACGCTCGACAGACCCTCGTTGAACCAGCGGAAGGGGTCGCCGCTGCCGGGCTTTTCCACCTTGATCACGTCGGCGCCGAGTTCGGCGAGCAGCATTGCCGCGTGCGGCGCGGTGATGAAGGTGCCCAGATCGAGCACCCGTATGCCGTCGAGAATCTTCATTCGTCGTCAGCGCGCTTCAATCGAGCTTCACGCCGGCTTCGCGGACCCAGCGCGCGTAGTTGGCCTGGTCGATGCGGATCTGGTCGGTGAACTGCTCCGCGCTGCCCGCCACCACCAGTGCGCCCAGTCCCGGCATCTTCGGCTCGACCTCGGGCGACTTCAGCGCGCGCACGAGTTCGGTGTTCAGGCGCGCGATCACCGCACGCGGCGTCGCGGCCGGTGCGAGAAATCCGATGCGCGTCACCGCCTCGAAGCCGGCGTAACCGGCCTCGGCCACCGTCGGCGCCTCCGGCATCAGCGCCGAGCGCTGTGGCGAACCCGCGGCAAGGATCACCAGCTTGCCCGCTTTCGCCTGGGCTGCGACCGATGTCGGCGAGACGAACATCAGCAGCGTGTCGCCGGTGATCAGCGCAGGTACCGCCTGCGCCACGCCCTTGTAGGGTATATGCGTGAATTTCGCGCCCGAGAGCAGAGCGAACTGTTCCATCGCCAACTGGTGAACACTCGCATTGCCCGGCGTCCCGTAGTTCATGCCGGGACGCTTCTTCGCGAGATCCACGAGTTCCCGCACCGACTGCACGCCAAGCGATGGATTCACCACCAGGAACAGCGGTCCCTGCACCGCGAGGGTCACCGGCGCGAAATCGCGCAAGGCATCGTAGGGAAGCTTCGGCTGCAGCGCCGGATTGAGCGCGTAGTGGCCGATATCGCCTATGAACAGGGTGTGGCCGTCGGGGTCGGCCTTCACCACGGACTCGGCCGCGATGATGCCGCTTGCGCCCGGCTTGTTCTCGATGATCACCTGCTGGCCGATCGCCTCGGCCATCTTCTGCGCCACCAGCCTGCCCATCACGTCGGGCAGCCCCCCTGTTCCGTAGGGCACCACGAAGCGCACCGGCCTGGAGGGAAAGCCCTGTGCAAACGAACTCCCGCCCGGCAACACCCCTGCCGCCAGCGACACGCACAACACGTACAACGCTTTGCTCATCGAGCTCATAACGATCTCCTGGTGACCATCATCGTTCTTCCGGTGGCGGCGCTCGGCCCCTGCCGTCCGACAAGGAAAAGGGGCGCCAGTGGCGCCCCCTTCGCTTCGTTCCGCGGCGCCCGCGATCCGCCGTCGCGCGATTCGCCTGGCACCGGACGGGCGGTTCACCCGACCCGGCGCCTCATCATTGGCGCCTGCGTCACTTCCCGGGCTTGTAGGCACCAAACGCGGGCTTGTAGGTCTTGTCGTCGATGAACTGGCCGATGCCCTTGGAATAGCCGTCGTCCTTGTCGCGGAACTTCAGCTCGGAATACTTGGCCGCGAGGTAGTCGGCGGCCTGAACGTCGCCCATGCCGCGCACGTTCTTGAACGCCTGCTTGGTACCGCGAAGCGCCTCGGGGTTGAGCTTGATCAGGTCGCGCGCGAGTGTCTCGACTTCGCGGCGCAGATCCGCCGCCGGCACCGCCTTGTTGATCAGGCGGATTTCCTCGGCTTTCTTCGCGCTGAAGGATTTTCCGGTGAGCGCGAGGTACAGGCCGTCGCGATAGCTCAGGCAGTCGATCAGCGCCTTGGAGACGATGCCCGCGGGGATGATGCCCCAGTTGACTTCCGACAGGCCAAAGGTCGCGGTCTCTGAGGCGATCGCGAAATCGCAGGCGATGAGCTGGGTAAAGCCGCCGCCGAAGCAGTAGCCGTTGACCATGGCGATCGTCGGCTTCGGATACGTATAGAGCCGGTTCCAGCGCCACTCGTTGGTCTCCCAGATGGCGACGGCGCGCTCGGCGGGCTTGTCGTCCAGGTCGCGGAAGAAAAGTTCCAGGTCCATGCCGGCGCACCAGCTCTCGCCGGCACCGGTGAGCACCAGCACACGCACATCGGGATCGGTCTCCATGCGTGCCACCACGTCGCACATCTCGTGATTGAGTTGCGGGCTCATCGCGTTGCGCTTCTCCGGACGGTTCAGCGTGACCCACGCGATGCCGTCGTCGATATCGACCAGCACCGTTTCGTATTTGTACGGCTTGCCCATGGTTGTTCCCTGTTCGTGGTGGTGTTGAAAAATGACGATACTAGTTTAAAGAACGGTGGCGGGACAGGGCGCGGGAAGAAACCGCGACCGCCCCCGCCACTTGCATCAATCGACCTTCGCCCCCGACGCCTTCACCAGCCGCGCATACGCATCCATCTGCCGGCGGATCGAGTCGGCGAACTGCGCCGGCGTACCCGCGATCACATCGATGCCAAGCGATGAGAGCTTCTCGCTCATCTCCGGCACACGCAGCGCCGCTGCGACCGCCGAGTTCAGCCGATTGATCACCTCCGGCGGCGTGCCTGCGGGCGCGAGCAGGCCGATCGAGATATCCATCTTCACGCCGGGAAAGCCCGCCTCCGCCGCGGTCGGCAATTGCGGCATCGTGATCCAGCGATCGGGATTCACCGCCGCCAGCATGCGCAGCTTGCCCGCCTTCTGGTGCGGCAAAAGGGTGCCCGCCCCGCCCACCGAGACATCGACCTCGCCCGAGAGCAGCGCCGGCACCACCTGCGCCACGCCCTTGTAGGGCACATGCACGAAATTGCCGCCGCTCTCGAGCCTGAGCAGTTCCATCGCGAGATGCGCCACCGAGCCGCTGCCCGAGGACCCGTAGGTCAGGCCACCCGGTTTGCTTTTGGACAACGCCACCAGTTCCTGCAGGGTGTTCGCGGGCGAGGCGTTGCCGACGCTGATATACAGCTGCGACTTGGTCGCCTCGATCACCGGCGCGAAATCCTTCAGCGGCGAATAGGGAAGATTGGCGCGCAGGGCCGGGTTGATGCCGTAGTGCCCGGTGTCGGCCATGAACAAGGTCTGCCCGTCGGGCGGCGATTTCATCACATGCTCGGCCGCGATCACGCCGTTCGCCCCCGGCCGGTTGTCGACGATGGACGCGATGCCGCCGGTTTCGCTCAGGCGGGCGGCGACCATCCGGGCGAGCACGTCCGGCGCCCCGCCCGGCGGGAACGGAACCACCAGGCGCGTGGTTCGACCCGCGGGCGCCTGCGAAAAGGCAGGCGATGCGGCGGGCAATGCGAACAAGGCAAACATCAGGACGAGCAGCTTCATGGTTGAACCTCCTGTGAACGACGCACGCATGAACTACGAAAAACGCAATCCCGCCGGATACGCAGCCCGGAATTCAGGCCACCTTCAACCCCATCAGGTTGGCAATCAGGTTCCTCTGCATCTGCGAGGTCCCCGCACCTATCGTCGCACTGCGCGAATCGCGGAAATGGCGCTGCATGTCGAATTCCATGCTGTAGCCGTAGGCGCCGAGCACCTGCATGCCCTGGTTGGCGAGCTTCGCGTAGGCCTCGGACGCAAACAGCTTCGCCATCGAAATCTCCTTCAACGCGTCCCGGCCGGAGGCAAGCATCCAGGCGGCGCGCCAGGTGAGCACGCGCGCGGCCTCGAGTTCGGTCTGCATGTCGGCGAGCATGTGGGCGATCACCTGGTTGGCGCCGATCGGCCGGCCGAACTGCTTTCGCTCCTTCGCGTAGTTCACCGCGATGTCGAGGATCGCCTGCATCGCGCCGATGTAGCCCGAGGTCGAGGTGATGCGCTCGGCCTGCAGCCCGGCGAGCACCACATCCCAGCCCTTGTTCTCGCCGCCGATGAGCCTGTCCTTGTGCACCCGCACCTCGTTCCAGAAAATCTCGTAGGTGCCGGTGCAGCGTCGCCCGAGCATGTCGAGCTTGCGCAGTTCCACGCCCGGTGCGTTGTTCTCCACCAGAAAAAGCGACATCCCCTTGCGGTAGAACACCGCCGGGTCGGTCTTGACGTACACGTTGATCACGTTGTTCTTCGCGCCTGCACCGGTCGCCCAGAGCTTCTGCCCGGAGATGATCCAGTAGTCGCCGTCGCGTTTCGCGCTGGTGCGCATCGCGCCGATATCGGACCCCGCGTCCGGCTCGGACATCGAGATCGAGAACTTCACCTCGCCCGCGAGCATCTTCGGGATCCAGTATTGCTTCTGCTCCTCGGTGCCCTTCTTGAGAATGTTCAAGCCGCAGAACACCGGGCCGCCGAAGGCGGTGAAGAGGTCAAAGCTGTAGTAGGCCAGCTCCTCGGCGATGATCACCGTGTCCATCACGCTGCCGCCGAGTCCGCCGTACTCCTCGGGAAACGGCATGCGGAACAGGCCCATCTTCAGCCATTCCTCGTAGAGCATGTCGGGGAAAGCCTGGTCCCGGTCGAGGCCGCGCACGTACTCCGGCGTGGCGAACTTCGCCATCATCTTCTTCACCGTCTCGCGCAGCATCCGCTGCTCTTGCGTGAATTCGAAATCCATTGCCTGCCTCCGTGTTGATGTTCTTGCAGGCGCGCGCCCCGCAACGTCCTGGATGACTCGCAAACCGGAACCCGGGGCGATAAAGGAAAGGAATCGCTGATCAAGTCCGATTTCGAGGCTTGAAGGTTCCGCGTTCCCCTCCGAGAGGGGGGAGTTACGCGGGGGCGTAGCCCCCTTGTTCAGTGGCTCCGAAAACGCTTTCCTCGCCGATCTCGCCACCGCTCGAAAACATAACATACGCACCCGGTCCGGCACGAGGCGGACGTTGATCGTGAATCCACTGCAAGGCCGCAATGCCGATCACCCGATCATTGCCGGAACAGGCGCAGAACTCTCCCGCTTTCCCGGCATGGGGAACCCGGGTGGGGCAACGGGGTTATGATGCCTATTACACCATCCCGGTATCCGGGATGCCCCGGAGGCCTGCATCATGATTCGAACCGTCCTGCGCCGCATCGTCCCCTGCCTCGTAACGGCAGCCTCCCTGCTCGCCCTTGTCGCCCCGACCTCCGCCCTCGCCCAGGGTGCTGCGGGTGAATACCGTTTTTCGCCGGTCAACCAGTACGGAATCAAGCTCGCCGCCGCCTACTGGAATCCGATCATCGCCTACGTCTCGGACAAGAGCGGCGTGAAGATGTCGCTCAAGCTCGGGCGCACCTCGGCCGACACCACGGCCTACGTGCTCGCCCACGAAGTCGAGTTCATCTTCAGCAACCACATGTTCAGCCCCGAGCGGGAGAAGCTCGGCTGGAAGGTATTCGGCCGGCGCAACACCCCTCCGTCACGCGGCCAGCTCATCG
>CANIEV010000211.1 GCA_947466535.1 Betaproteobacteria bacterium | reverse complement strand
TGAGTTGAGTAACGTAATGACGCTCAGAGAAGTCCCGGTTGATCAGCTGGAATTCGGGATGTATGTATCAAAACTGGATCGTCCCTGGGCGGGGACGCCCTTTGTCTTCCAGGGGTTCACCCTCAAGAACGACCGTCAGATCGATGCGCTGAAGAAATACTGCAAGCTGGTCTACGTCGACCCCGAGAAGACCGAACTGAAGGACCCGACCCGGGTGACCCCGGAGGATCTGGCGAAGGTTCGCGGCTCGACTGTCTACACCGTGGCGACGAGCGTCGAGGCCGAGGTGCCGCGCGCGGCCAAGGCTTTTTCCAGTTCGAAGACGGTGGTGAAGGAGTTGTCGCGCGCCATCGGGACAGGACATGCGATCGAATCGCCGCGGGCGCGCGAAGCCGCGGTGCAGATCACCGAGAGCGTGACGCGCAATCCGGACGCCATGGCCCTGCTGGTGAAGTTGCAGGACAAGAACACCGAGATTCTCAGCCGCGCGGTGGGTATTTCGGTCACGATGACGATCTTCGGCCGCTTCCTCCAGTTGCCGCCGAACATCCTCGAACTGCTCGGGATGCTCGGGCTGTTGCAGGACGTCGGGCTGCTGCGACTGCCCTCGGACCTGGTGACGCACGGCGCGATGAATCCCGCGGAAGTCGCGCAATACCGCACGCATGTGGATCTTTCCATGCAGATCACGCGCGAGACGCCCGGTCTGCCGGGTGAATTGCACGACTGCATTTCCCTGCACCACGAGCGATACGATGGCAGCGGATATCCGCGCGGCCTGCGGGCTGATGCCATCTCGCTGGTCGGGCAGATCGCCGGTCTTGTCGATTCCTACGACACGCTGACCGCGCCCCGGCCGACGGGCGAGAACCTGTCGCCGTCCAATGCGCTGAGCATCATCTACAAGGAGCGTGGCAAGTTGTTCCAGGCGGCGCTGGTCGAGCAGTTCATCCAGTGCCTGGGCGTGTATCCGGTGGGCTCCCTGGTCGAGCTCAACAGCGGGGATATCGCCATCGTGATCGCGCAGAACATGGTGCGCCGCATGCAGCCGCGCATCATGGTTGTCCGGGATGCCCATGGCACCCCCATCCTGCCGCATCGCATGCTCGACCTGATGCGCGAACCCAAGTACCGGCCGGACGAGCCCTACCGGATCGTGCGCTCGGTGGAGGATGGCACGGTCACCATCAATCCGCGCGAGCTTTTCCTGTGACGGGGGCGCCGTTGCCGTTCCTCGATGAATTGCGCTCATGCATCGAGGCGCGGCAGGCGGACGGTCAGGGCCTTGCCATCCTGCTTGTCGATTGCGGGCTGATCGCGCGGATCGACGCGGCATGGGGTTACAACGTCGGCGATGCGGTGCGCGAGTCGATCATCGAATCGCTGCGCGCCGATGTCCTGCGCCCGGATGATCTGGTGGGGATGATGGGGCGCGACGAGATTGCCTGCGTGCTCGCCATCACCGGCGACCCCGCCGTGCCTCATCTGGCCGCCGAAAAGATCCTGCGCACGCTGAAGGCGCCGCTGTGGATCGGTGAGGACGAGATCTTCACCGACGCGTCGGTCGGCGTCGTCGTGTTTCCGCACGACGGCGGCGCGGCGGACGCGCTGTTGCAGCGCGCGCGAAGCGCGAGCCTCGATGCGCGCTCGGACCCCGGGCGCGTTGCGACATGGTCGCCGGCGCGGGGCGAACAGGTCGTGCAGGGTCTGGTCTTCGAGAGCCGGCTGCGCAGCGCGGTGATGGACGACGCGCTGGAGATGAGCTTCAAGCCGCAGTACGACCTGAAGCTCGGGCCGATCATGGGGGCGCAGATCGGGCTCGGATGGCGCGGATCGGGCGGTACGCCGACGGGGGCGGGGATATCACCGGAGCGTGCCTTTGCCGCGGCGGAGACGGCCGGCGTCGTCAGCGAGCTGGTGTCCTCGATCCTCAATCGTTCGCTCAGGAACATCTCGGAATTCCGCTACAGCACCGGCCTTGACCTGAATATCTGCGTGTCCTTGCCGGCGCGCGCGCTGCTGCAGCCCGAGTTGCCGGAAGTCGTGCAGCGTGCGCTGGGCACCTGGCGCCTGCGTGCCGGGCGCCTGTGTCTGCAGATCAGTGGCACGGCGCTGCTGGCAACGAATGCTCTGGCCCGGGACACCCTGCTTGAACTGAAGAAGGTCGGCGTGCGTCTGTCGATCAACGATCCGCAGATGGCGATCACGTCGCTGCGCTTTCTCGCCACGCTGCCGTTCCAGGAAATCCTGCTCGATGTGTCCCCGGCCGCGGCGGCCGACGGGGAGAAAGCCGGCCGCATCCTTGGCGCGCTGATCGAGCTCGCGCATCATCTCTCGCTCGATGTCGTGGCAGTGGGCGTGGCGGACGACGATACCGAGGGCCGCCTCAAGGCGCTCGGTTGTGAATTCATGCAGGCGGATTTCAAGGGTCCGGCCCTTGACTCCGCGGGGTTTGTCCAACGCTACGGCTAGAGCCTGAGGGCCGGCGTGTGAGCGGGCGGCGGATCAGCCGGTTCCGACCGACCACACGCCATCCCAGTTCTCGGGCGGCGGTGCCTCGGCATAGCGCTGGCAGCGCTCGCGGAATATCTGGGAAGGCCGGTCGTCCGGATTTCTTAGCAGCGCGGTCCGGAAGCAGGCGCCCGCAGGCATCCATTTGCGCTCACGGTAGAGCGCGAGGCCCTCGGCATAGGCCTGAACCACCTCGTCGCGGCCGGCAAAGCTCTCCTCGGTGTGATGGCCGATGGCTTCGTACACCGCCAGCGGTCGCGTCGAGCCGCGCACGCGGATGAAATCGATCTCGCGAAGCAGCACGGGGCGGTGCAGGCTCGCCACCGTCTGCTGGCAGAGCAGGATGCCTGTTCCGTAGAACTTGTTGGCCGCCTCGAGCCGCTCGGCGAGGTTCACCTTGTCGCCGATGACCGTGTATTCGAGCCGCTTGGGCGATCCGATGCTGCCCACCACCGCATGCCCGGTGCTGATGCCGATGCCGATCGACATGGCATCGTGGCCGCGCGTGTGCCGCCTGCGGTTCAGTTCTCGCAGGCTGGTCATCATCCGGTTGGCGGTTGCTACCGCGTTGTCGGCATCGTTGATGTCGCTGCCGACCGAACCGAACACCGCCATGATCATGTCGCCGATGTATTTGTCGAGGATGCCGTTGTGGGCGAACACGATGTCTACCATCGCGCTGAAATACTCGTTGAGCATCAGCACGGTCTCCTGCGGGCCGAGGCGCTCGGTCATCGCGGTGAAGCCGCGGATGTCGGAGAACAGCACGCTTACCTCGCGGCCGACGCCGCCCACCGACTCCTCGCCGCCTTCGAGGAGCCTGTCCACCACGACCTTGCTCATGTAGCGCGACATGGTGTTGCGCATGCGCTTTTCCATGCTTATGTCCTCGATCACCAGCATGAACCCGTTGGGCTGGTTCTGGGTGGTGATGAGGGGGACCGTGGTCATGTTGACCGACACGGACTTCCGCTCGGCCAGGAGCAGGTCGGTGTCCACGTTGATGTCCGACTTTCCGCTGGCCCGCACCTTGTCCAGGCTTCTCAGGATCCACTCGTTGCCCGGGCCGAAGATTTCGCCGGCGGTGCGGCCGTGCAATTGCGCTTCGGTCATGCCGAGGATGCCCGTCACCGCACGGTTGACCTTGGTGATGGTGTAGCCGGCATCCATGGTCACCACGCCGTTGCTCATGCTGCGCAGGATGCTTTCGTTGTAGTTGCGCGCGGCATCGACCTGCTCGAAGAACTGCGCGTTCTCGATGGACACCGCGGCCTGCGCGCACAGCGCGCGCAGCCGGTTCTCGTCCGCCGGCTTGAAGCTGCCGGCGGTCTTGTTGAGGATCTGCATGACGCCCACACGGTTGCCGTGATGGGTGCTGACGGGCATGCAGAGCATGTTGCGCGTGGTGTATCCGGTTCGCCGGTCGACGTCCTGGTTGAAGCGCGCATCGGCATAGGCATCGGGGATATTGATCGGCGCCCCGCGGGTGAAACATTCGCCGGCGATGCCGGCATTGGCAGGGAAACGGATCTCGTGCACGGTGGCGCCGCCGGAGACGCGGGAATAGAGCTCGCTCGTGGCCGGGTCGAACAGGAACAGCGACCCGCGCTCGGCATCGAGCAGCTGGGTCGCCGCGTCGATGATCTTCTGCAGCAGCGGTTCGAGAACGATTTCGGAGGCGATGGAGCTCACCGTCTCGAGCAGCAGCGCCTCTTCCCGCTGCGCGCGTTCCACTTTCTCGTGGACCTGCGCGTTCTCAAGCGCCGAGGCCGCCTGCTGCGACAGCGCCTCAAGCATCTGCTGGTCTTCCGCGTCGAAGTCGCCTTCGTGCTTGTTCAAGGCCTGTGTGATGCCGATGAGCTGCTGCTTGCGGTTGCGGATCGGCACGCAAAGCAGGTTGCGGGTGCGGTAACCGGTGCGCTGGTCCATCTCGCGGTTGAACAGCGGCTCGGCGTAGGCGTCCGGGATGATGCGTCCGCGACCGGACGCAAGCACCGCCCCGGCGATGCCCGCGGCCGCCGGGAGGCGCACCTCGCCGATGACGTTGCCCTGCATGATCCGCGAGAAGAGCTCGCCCGTGTCCGGGTCCAGCAGGAACAGCGAACTGCGGTCGGCACCGAGCGTCTCGGTCACGACCTCCATCAGGCGCGGGATCAGCACGTCGAGGGAGAGGCTGTCCGACACCTTGCCGGCGATATCGATGAAGCGCGTCTGGCTGCGGGCGGTCCTTGCCAGGCGCCGGATGACTTCGGTCTTGTCGGCGTCGGTCAGTCCGTCGAGCAAACGCTCCGCGTCGGCTCGCGGTGTGTCCGGGTCGATGAGCCAGCGTACGGTGTCGGTGGTGATCGTGGGCTTCATTCTGTCCCTGTTTTTCAGGGCTACATCTTAACCGTCCGCCGCATCGCCGGTGTCAGAAGCAGGGCGGGGACGGGTTCCGGGCAGGCGATTCTAGTTGCCCAGCTTGATCTTTGCCGCCCGTACCACCTTGGTCCACTTCTCGAGGTCATCGCGCATCAATTGCGACAAAGCCGCCGGCGTGCTCGGCATGGCCTCAAGGCCCGCGGCCGCGAGCCGCTGCTTCATCTCGGGGTCGTTGAGCGCCTTGTTGGTTTCCGCATTCAGGCGCTCGAGCGCAGCAGTAGGCGTGCCGGCGGGGGCAAAGAGTGCCAGCCAGAATCGGTAGGTGAATTCCGGGTAGCCGAGTTCGGTGAGCGTCGGCGCGTCGGGCGCGGGCGAGTCGCGGCGGGTGCCGGTGACGGCCAAGCCGCGCAGCCGGCCTTCCTTCACGTAGTTGGCGTAGGGCACGAAGGTGGTGATCGCGAAATCGACTTCGCCGTTGAGCAGCGCCTGCAGCATCGGCGGCGGTCCCTTGAACGGCACGTACTGCATGTCGATGCCTTCCTTGAGCTTGATCTGCTCGCCGATCAGCTGCGCGGTCAGCACCGAGGCGGCGAAGTTCACCTTGCCCGGGTTGGCCTTGGCGTAGGCAAGCAGTTCTTTCAGGTTCTTTCCCGGCGCCTTGGCGCTCGCCACCATGAACATCGACTGCGCCGCCACCAGCGAGATCGGCGCGAAGTCCTTCACCGGGTCGTAGGGCAGCTTGTCGATCTGCAGCGGGTTCATGGTCATGATGCTGTCGATCGCAAGAAAGAGGGTGTACCCATCGGCGGGGGACCTGGCCGCCGCTTCCGCCGCGATCACGAAGTTGCCGCCGGGGCGGTTTTCCACCACCACCGGCTGGCCCATCTGTTCCTGCAGCTTCTGCGCGAGTTGCCGGCCGACGGTGTCGCTCACGCCCCCGGGCGGGAAGGCGACGATCAGGCGCACGGTTCTGGTCGGGTAGGTCTGCGCATTGGTGATGCCGGTGAGAAGCGATGCCGCGAGCGTGAACAGGCAGCAGAAAAGGTGGGAGGTTTTCATGCGCTTTCCTTGGTGTTTCGTGGGGATGCCGGAGCGGTGCGGATGTGCGATGCTCTCGCGGTTTCCGATGACCAAGCATGCTATCACCCGACCCGGAGTTCAATGATGACCGCAACCCCCATGCCGCCCGCCATGCGCTATGTTCCGCCCACCCGTCCGGGCACACCGTTCTCCACCGTGCGGTGTCAGTTCGAGCAGGGGAGCCTCACGCCGCGCGCGTACCTCGAGCAGTACGTCGCGGTCATCGCATCGCGCGAGCCGGTGGTGCGCGCCTTCAGCGCAACGAACCTCGAAGGTGCACGCACGGCGGCGGACGAATCGACGGCGCGCTACAAGGCGGGCAAGCCGCTGTCGCGCATTGACGGCCTGCCGATCGGGATCAAGGACCTGATCGAAACCGCGGACATGCCCACCGGCATGGGCAGCCCGATCTTCACCGACTGGCATTCGCATCGCGACGCCGCTTGCGTCGAGGCGCTGCGTGCCTGTGGTGCGCTGGTGGTGGCCAAGACGGTCACCACCGAATTCGGCGTTGGTTCTTCGGGGCCGACCACCAATCCCTGGGATGCGCGGCGCACGCCGGGCGGTTCGTCCAGCGGATCAGCGGCAGCGGTGGGTGGGGGGCTGCTCCCGACCGCGATGGGTACGCAGGTGGTGGGCTCGATTATCCGGCCCTCCAGCTTCTGCGGCGTGTTCGGCTACAAGACCTCGCACGGCGCGATGCATCTCGGTGGCATCCACTCGGTGGTGCCAAGCCAGGCGCATCTGGGCGCGCACGCGCTGACGCTGGAAGACGTGTGGGTCATCTGCCGCTGCATTGCGGACATCGCGGGCGGCGACCCGGGGCATGCGCAACTCGCGGGCAGCATCGATCTGCCCGCAGCGCATCAGCCGCGCGCGCTCGCGGTGCTGCGCAATCCCGGCTGGAACGAGATGGAGCCGGGCGCGCGTGCCGCGTTCGATGCGTACATTGATTCGCTGGCCGCTTCGGGTGCGACGCTTCGCACCGCGAAGGACACGCCCGCGGTGGCAGCGTTGGAGGCTACGCTTGCCGATGCGATGGAGGTGTCGGGTGCGATCTGTTCCTACGAAATGCGCTGGCCGGTGTCGGGTTACCGGCGCCGCTCGCCCGAACTCATC
>CANIEV010000210.1 GCA_947466535.1 Betaproteobacteria bacterium | reverse complement strand
TGCGATCGCGGCCGAATTGAACCGGACCGGGCCCAGGGCCGCCAACGGCGATTCCTGGAGCGCGGATCTGCTCAAGGCCGAGGTGAAGAGGCTCGGTGCATGGACGAACTGCATCGGCGGGCCGGTGGGCTCGCACGGCGTTCCGGGCGAGAGCAGGAGGACGTGATGAGCGCCGCGCTGGATGCACAGGTGGAACGTATGGTCGGCACCGGACTTCGCAATCGCTGGTGGTGTATCGGTCCGTCGGCGATGGTTGCGGACAAGCCGATCGGATTGATGCGGCTGGGTTCGAAGCTGGTGGCCTGGCGGGACGCGGAAGGCAAGGTCAATCTGGTCGATGACTGGTGCCCGCATCGCGGCGCGCCCTTGTCGATGGGGCGTTTGGCCGAAGGACGCCTGAGCTGCCGCTATCACGGCATCGAGATCACGGGCGAAGGCAGGGTGAGCGCGGTGCCGGCACTCCCCGACTGCCATCTTCTCGGGAAGAAGCTGGTGCGTTCGTATCCGGTGGTGGAGCATTTTCAGGGTTTGTGGGCCTGGTTCGGCGCGGACGAGTCGGTGCCGCCGGTGCCGCTGGTATTTCCGGAGGAATTCACCTCGCCCGAATGGACCGGTTTCCCGATCAGTGCCACCTGGCAGACGAATTACCAGTACGTCTGGGACAACGTCATCGACATCATGCATCCGGAGTACCTGCACAAGGACACGCAGTATTTCGAAACCGGCGTGGCGAACAAGGTCAAGATCACGCCGACCGGCACCGGCTTCAAGGTCAATCGCGAGATCTATGCGGGCGACAACGTCGAAGTGATGGAATTCATCGACAACGGCGCGTTCTGGTTCCGGGTCGGTTTCCACGCGCCGCCCGCTTGCGGGCCGGGCGGTAACTGGCGTGTCTGGCCGCTGGCGACGCCGATCGACGAGCATCGCTCGCAGGTCACGATCTGGCGCATGCGCCACGTGAGCGGCTGGGAGGGCGATCTGTTCCGTTTCATGTTCAACACCAAGCTGGAGCAGTACAACTGGGCCATCGTACTGGAGGACAAGGTCATGCTCGAGGCGATGCCGCCCTGGCCCGCGGCGGAGAACCTTTACCAACACGACATCGGTCCTGCGCGCCTGCGCCGGCATGTACGCGACGAGGCGCGCCGGCAGCTTGCCCCGTCGACGGTGAAAGCGGGGACCGCAAGCGCTTGAGGGAGGTTCAGGGCTTGCTGCCATGCCCTGCGGCGGAGTCATTTGTTCAGGATCAATTTGTTCAGGATCAAATCCGCGCTGCGAAGACGACCTACAGTTTCCTCCGGGAGACTGAAAATCATGACAGAGTCAATAAAGGGTCCGGCGGCCGGACCGAAGATGTCCGATGGCTGGTATGTGTCGGACGAGCCCCTGCCGGTTCATCCGCTGGAGCGGCTGGTGTATTACGCGCGCCTCGCGCCATCCAGCCACAACCGCCAGCCGTGGAAGTTTGTTGTAGGCGAGTCCGAGATCGACCTGTTCGCGGATGTCGACAAATGGCTGCGCGTGGCCGATCGCGACAGGCGCGAGATGTTTATTTCGCTCGGCTGTGCGATCGAGTCCATCCGTATCGCGGCGGACTATGCGGGCTACGGCACCGCGGTGCGCCACTTCCCGGTCATGAACAACGAGAGCCTGGTGGCGCGGATCACGGTGAACCGCAACGGTCCCAAGCGGGACGATGCGGTCGGACACCTGCTGCGCTACATGACGCTGCGCCATACCAGTCACCGGATGTTCGAACCCGCGCGCCCGGTAAGCGAGGTGGACCGAAAGAGCCTGTACAACGCCTTCCAGATCGGCGAGGTGGCGCTGCAGCTCACCAGCGACCCCGGCGTTTTCTCGAGTCTCGCGCAGCTCGAGACCCGGGCCGATGCGCAATTGTTCGCCGACCCGGAGTACCGGCTGGAAATTTCGGGCTGGCTCAGCCGTGACCTGTTCGGCGCTTCGTGGCTGCTGTCCAAACTCGGCCAGCTCGCGATCGAACATCTGCCGATGGGCAATCGGGTGGGGCAGTCGGACGCGGCGCGCCTGTCGAGTGCGCCTCTGGTGGGGATACTCAGCACCAAGGGCGACCGGCGTGTCGACGAGCTGCAGACCGGGGAGGCGTACCTGCGCGTGGCGCTTGTCGCCGAGCGCTACGACCTGCGCATCCAGCCGGTAAGCCAGATGGTGGAAGTGCCTGAAGCGCGCGCTGAGGCTGCTCGCCTGTGCGGCGTGGGTGACCGGGTTCTGCAGCACATGTTCCGCATCGGTCATGCGCAGCCGGACGCGGTGCGCACGGATCGGGAGCCGCTGGCTTCGCTCATCGTTCGTGCCGAGGCGCGCAGCTAGGGGTATGTTTTCGGCATGTGCCGGCCGGGAGTGTGCTACACAACCGGATGAGGAAAAACCGGACGCCGACTGACAAGCCCGGATCGACGAATCAGCGCTCCCTGATGTCGAGGCTCGGGCCGGGCCTGATTACCGGCGCGGCGGACGATGACCCGAGTGGTATCGCGACCTATTCCCAGGGCGGGGCGCAGTTCGGGTTCGGGATGCTCTGGACGATCCTGTTCACCTTCCCGCTGATGGTGGCGATCCAGCTCGTCAGCGCGCGCATCGGACGGGTGACCGGCCAGGGACTTGCGGCTAACATCCGGCGCCATTACCCGGCGCCCTTGCTGTACGCGATCGTCGGCCTGCTGTTCCTCGCCAATACGATCAACCTCGCGGCCGACATCGGTGCGATGGCAGCCGCGCTCAAGCTGCTGATCGGGGGACCTGCGCACCTGTACGCGATCGCCTTCGGGGTGGTCTCTCTGCTGCTGCAGGTGTTCGTGCCCTTTCCCCGTTATTCGCCAATCCTCAAGGTGCTGACGCTGGCGCTTCTCGCCTATGTCATTACCGTGTTTTCGGTGCAGGTTCCATGGGGAGATGTCCTGCTCGCCACGTTGTTGCCGCAGCTGTCAGTGCGTGCGGATTACGTCGTGATGGTGGTTGCGATATTCGGAACGACAATCAGCCCCTATCTGTTTTTCTGGCAGGCCTCGCAGGAAGCGGAGGAGCAGCATGCCGCGAAAGGCGAGGAGCCGCTGAAATTCGCACCCGGGCAGGCGGCGGTGCAACTCGCGCGCATCCGCACCGATACGCTCATCGGCATGGGAATGTCGAACACGGTGGCCTTTTTCATCGTACTCACCGCGGCGGTGACGCTCAATGCCCACGGCATCACCGACATTCAGACGTCGGCTCAGGCGGCGGAGGCGCTGCGGCCGATTGCCGGGGAATTCACCTTCGTCCTGTTCGCCGCCGGGATCGTGGGAACCGGCCTGCTGGCGGTGCCCATCCTTGCCGGGTCCGCGGCCTACGCGGTGGCGGAAACCTTTCGCTGGCCCACCGGACTCGGACTTCGACTGCTGAAGGCGCGCGGGTTTTACGCGATCCTTTCGCTCGCCACCCTGCTCGGCATCGCGCTTGGTTTCACCTCCATCGATCCGATCCGGATGCTCATCTGGAGCGCGGTGATCAACGGCGTGATCGCGGTGCCGATCATGGTCGTGATGATGCTGCTTGCGATGCGCGGCGACGTGATGGGCCGGTTCACGCTGTCGCGCCGGCTGGGCGTGGCCGGATGGATCGCGACGGCGGTCATGGCCCTGGCGTCGATCACGATGCTCGCGACTCTGGGCGCCTGAGCCCCCCGGGCCGGATTTTGCGGCGACAAATGCACCGAACCCGGTGGGTTGCACCATGACAGGGCATAGACAGAGTATTTCTTGCAGTCCCGTTAGAATGCCGTCCTTATGACTCCGACCCCCTCATCTGTCACACGATCCGCCAACCCGTCGGCTGCCAATTCGGGTTTTTCCGTTGTCGGACTGGCCCTGCGCCGTCCGTATACGTTCATCGTAATGGCGATGCTGATCCTGCTCGCCACGCCGTTTGCGCTGATGAAGATGGCGACCGACATCTTCCCGGAGATCGATATCCCGGTGGTCAGCATCATCTGGAACTACAACGGACTGTCGGCCCAGGAGATGGGCCAGCGGATCGCGGGCCAGACCGAGCGCGGCCTCACCACCACAGTGAGCGACATCGAGCATATCGAATCGGTATCGTTGTCCGGCGTATCGGTGCTCAAGGTGTTCTTCCAGGCGAGCGCAGACATCCAGACCGCGCTTGCGCAGGTGGTCGCGGCGGTGCAGCCGCAGGTGCGGCAGCTGCCGCCGGGGATTACTCCGCCGCTGATCATCAAGTACTCCGCATCGAGTATTCCTGTCATTCAGCTCGCCTTGTCCAGCCCGACGCTGCCCGAGCAGGCGGTGTTCGATTCGGCGGTGAACCAGCTTCGGCCCCAACTCATCACCATCCCCGGGGCGGCGATTCCCTTCCCCTACGGCGGAAAGATCCGGGTGATGTCGATCGATCTGGACATACCTGCGCTGCAGTCGCGCGGGCTCGCGCCGGCGGATGTCGTCAATGCGGTCAACGCACAGAACCTCATCCTTCCCGCGGGAACCGCGAAGTTTGGCGACACCGAATACAGCGTGAAGATGAATGCCTCGCCCGATGCGATCAGCGGCCTGGGTGACCTGCCGGTGCGCACTGCGGGCGGCACCACCATCTTCGTGCGCGATGTCGCCTCGGTGCGGGACGGTTTTTCGCCGCAGACCAATATCGTCCGGCAGGACGGCGCGCGCGGCGTCCTGCTGTCCGTTCTCAAGAACGGTGGCGCCTCCACGGTGGATATCGTCAACAAGCTTCGGGAAATGCTGCCGCGGGTAACGCAGATCCTGCCGCCCGACATCAAGGTGACCCCACTGTTCGACCAGTCGGTGTTCGTCAAGGCGGCGATCGAGGGCGTGGTCATCGAAGCACTGATCGCCGCAGGTCTTACCGCGCTGATGGTGCTGCTGTTCCTGGGTAACTGGCGCAGCACCCTGATCATCGCGCTTACCATCCCGTTGTCGATCCTTGCCTCGGTGCTGGTGCTGAAGATGCTCGGCGAGACGCTCAACCTCATGACTCTTGGCGGCCTCGCGCTGTCGGTGGGTATTCTGGTCGACCAGGCGATCGTGACCATCGAGAACATCGAGCGGCACCTGCACCTCGGCACCGAACTCAACGAGGCGATCCTCGTCGGCGCGGGCGAGATCGGCGTTCCCGCGTTCGTGGCCACGCTTTGCATCTGCATCGTGTTCGTGCCGATGTTCTTCCTCTCCGGTGTGGCCAAGTTTCTTTTCGTGCCGATGGCCGAAGCGGTCGTCTTCGCGATGATCGCGTCCTATATTCTTTCGCGGACTCTGGTGCCGACCCTGGTGATGTTGCTGATGCGCGGAGGGGCGCATTCTGTCCCCGAGGGCACGAAGCCGGGCCTTCTGCAGCGGCTCTACAAAGCGTTTGACCAGAAATTCGAGCATGTACGGCGAGCCTACACCCTGACCCTGTCGTCGGCGCTCGCCAGCCGCAAGTCCTTTGCCGGGCTGTTCCTGCTGTTCAGCGCGCTTTCCTGCGTGCTCTATCCCTTCCTCGGGCGCGATTTCTTCCCGACGGTGGACGCGGGGCAGGTCAGGCTGCATTTCCGCGCGCCGTCGGGAACACGAATCGAGCAGACCGCGCGAATCGCCGACGCAGTGGAGGACGCGATCCGCGAACTCGTGCCCGCCAACGAACTCGAGACCATACTCGACAACCTCGGCGTGCCCAACAGCGGAATCAACTTGTCCTACAGCAACGCCGGCACCATCGGCACCTTTGATGGCGAGGTGTTGATGTCCCTCAAAAGGGGCCATCGGCCGACCGAGGAGATCGTCAGCGTCCTGCGCGAGGAACTGCCCAAGCGCTTCCCCGGCATCGAGTTCTTCTTTCAGCCCGCGGATATCGTTACGCAGATTCTCAACTTCGGCCTGCCGGCGGCGATCGACATCCAGTTCTCCGGTGCAAACATGGTGAAGAACGCCGAACTCGCGGGTGAACTGGTGAAGTCGCTGCGCCAGATTCCCGGCGCGGTGGATGTGCATGTCCATCAGCGGCTGGACAATCCCGCGATCGATCTCCAGATGGACCGCAGCCGCCTGCAGCAGGTGGGGCTCACCGCCTTCAACGTCGGACAGAACGTGCTGATATCGCTTGCGGGCAGCGCGCAGACCGCGCCTGCCTTCTGGCTGAACCCGCAGAACGGCGTCGTCTACAGCGTGCAGATGCAGGCGCCGCAATACAGCATCGATTCGCTCGATTCATTGCTCAACATCCCGGTGGCGCCGGCCGGTCCGGGCAGCCTCGTGGGGTCTGCGCCGCAGATCCTTGGCAACCTGGTCGAGGCGCGCCCGAGCACCAGCCTTGCGGTCGTGTCCCGCTACAACATCACCCCGGTGGTGGATGTGTACGTGAGCGTGCAGGGCACCGACCTCGCGTCGGTGGCAAAGCAGGTGCAGGCGCGTGTCGATGAGGTGCGCCCGAAGCTGCCGCGTGGCAGTCAGGTCACGATCCGTGGCCAGGTGCAGACGATGCAGGATTCCTTCATCGGTCTGGGCGTGGGTCTTGCGATGGCGATCGTGCTGGTGTACCTGCTGATCGTCATCAACTTCCAGTCCTGGATCGATGCCTTCATCATCATCATGGCGCTGCCCTCGGCGCTGGCAGGGATCGCATGGATGCTGTTCATCACCGGGACCACGCTCAGCGTGCCGGCGCTCACCGGCGCGATCATGACCATGGGGGTCGCGACTGCCAACAGTATTCTGATCGTGTCCTTCGCGCGCGACCGGATGGCGCAGGGCGTGACGCCGCTGTCAGCGGCGCTCGAAGCAGGCTCCACCCGTATCCGTCCGGTGCTGATGACCGCGCTTGCGATGATCATCGGCATGATTCCGATGGCCCTTGGCATCGGGGATGGCGCGGAGCAGAACGCGCCTCTCGGCCGTGCGGTGATCGGCGGCCTGATCCTGGCCACGGTCTCGACGCTTTTCTTCGTGCCGGTGCTGTTCGCCGAGGTGCACCAGCGCCTCGCGCATCGCAAGATGGCACGTGAAGCGGCCGCCGGTTCGGCATCACCTGCCTGATAAACAACGATTGGCACTCAACTGGAG
>CANIEV010000209.1 GCA_947466535.1 Betaproteobacteria bacterium | reverse complement strand
TGCCCTTGCCGAAGCGATGCGCGGTGGGCATCACCGCGATACGGAACAGATACACCTTGCCCGGCACCAGCGGCTGCGGATCCTTGTGTGTGTACCAGGGCGCGTTCTCGAGGCTGAGTTTTTTGTCGATCGCGCGATGCGAGGCACGCAGCCAGCCCTTGGTGACCACCTGGTAGCGGGGATTGATGTCCTTCTTGCGCTCGTCCCCGTCCTGCGGGTACTGCTCCGAGAGCTTGACGATGAAGTCGGTGTCTCGGCGCGAGGACGAGGCGTAAAGTTCAAGCTGGATCGGGCCGGCGATTTCGACATCGCGTTCCAGCGCATCACTCGTGAAGGTGAGCACCCGCCGCGCGGGGTCGGGTCGTCCGTCGGGTCCGAAGCCGACCACGCCCATACGCCAGCCGGGATTCGGGTACTCGAACACCGTGGTCGAGTTCGCGGCCTGCGGCGTGCGTATCGCGAGTTTTCCGTCGTTGAGCGAGGTGATGCTGCCGGTCGAGCCCGCGCCGAGGTGGAAGGTTTTCCACTGCACGTTCTTCGGCGGCCAGGCGTCGGCTGAGCGCATCTCGCCGCTGCCGCTCACGAAATAGCGCACCGCGGGTTCCGACACGTAACTCGTCTGCTTGTCCTTGAGGTCGTGGTCGTAGAAAGGCCGCAGATACTTTTCGTGGAAGGCAACGCTGGAGAAATCCTGCACCGCCTGGTGCACGTTGGCCGAACCGAATACGAGCAACTTCTTCGGACCGCCCGCGCGTTGGAAGCCGACGATGTTGCCGTTGAGGTGCAGGTCGACCTTGCGCCAGACGCCGATCGAGAACACCGGCACGCGGCCCTTGTGCAGGCCTTCGGCGGGTGCGCGCTCGCGCCAGAAGGCGTCGTAGGTCGGGTGCTCGCGCACCGCGCGCGAGTAGTCCCATTCGAGGATGCGCGCCGGACCGGAGGCGGGCGAGGCGTTCACCACGCGGGTGTTGGTGTTGTACCAGATCGAGGGAAACTCGCCCGGGATGCCGCCGGTGTAGGCCGACGAGCGGTAGGTGTCCACGTTGCCGTCGTACGGCGCAACGCAGGCGAGATGCGGTGGATTCTGGTTGGCCGCGCACCACTGCATGCGGGCGTAATAGGACTGGCCGATGCCTCCGACCTTGCCGTTGGACCATTTCTGCGCGGCGATCCATTCGATGACTTCATACAGGTCGCGCTGTTCCTTGGCGCACATGTAGCGGTATTCGCCGCCCGAGCGTCCGGTGCCGCGCACATCCATGTGAACGAATGCGTAGCCCTGATCGAGGTACCACTCTATCGGCCCGGTCTCGCGCCACAGGAACACCGGCAGCGCTGGCGCGATGTTGTTGTCGAAGCGGTAGGGCGAGGCGGCGAACAATGTCGGGAAGCGGCTGCCGTTTGCCTTGTTCGACTTCGGCAGGTAGAGGGCGGCGGCGATCTTCACGCCATCGCGCATGCGGATCGACAGGATGCGCGCGGGCAGCACCGCCTGCGGACCGTATTTGCCGAGTGCCTGCAAGTCCTTTTTGGAAATGCCGGACGTGGTGGCGGCCGGTTTTGCTTTTTTCATCGCCTGCTCCTTCAGACTGAGTCGTTCTTTTTGTGTGATTCGCCTGCTTCAGGCGCGGCTATTCTAGACCGCAACGACGGTGCTGCATCGGCTGTGCTGCGGTGCCGCCCGAACTGCGGTAGGGTTCGCGCCTGCATTGAAAGTGGATTCCAAAGAGGAGTGGGCGTCATGAAAATCAGTGAAATCGACCTGTTTCCGATCGAACATGTGGTGCCGCCGGAGAAGGCCTACGGCGCCTCGCGCGCGATCATGAGCCGTCGCCAGACGGTGTTGGTGCGACTGCGGACCGACGAAGGTATCGAAGGCTGGGGCGAAGCGCTGTCGGCGCCTGTGCTGGTGCGGGCGAATTTCGAACTGCTCCGCCCGCAGTTTCTTGGCACCGACATTCATGACCGCGACGTGATCTTCACCCGCATGCTCAACCGAAGCTATCACCTCGGTCTGCAGAATCCGCTGATCGCGTCCTACAGCGGCCTGAACGTCGCGATGCTCGATGCGCTCGGCAAGAAATACGGCGTGCCCGCCTGCCGGCTGATCGGCGGGCTGTCGAAGCCGAAGCTGATGGCCTATGCCTCGGACGGCTATATCACCCGCAATCCGCAGCCGGACCTCGAGGCGAGCCTCGAGTACATCCGCACGCTCAACCTGCCCGCAATCAAAATCAAGGTCGGACTCGGGCCTAAGGTGGACGTGGAAAGGGTGAAGGCGGTGCGGCGCATCCTTGGTGACGACATCATTCTCATGGTCGACGCCAACGGCAACTACACCTTCGATCTTGCGATGGAGAGCATGCGCCGGATCGAGCCCTACAACATCCACTGGTACGAGGAACCGCTGCCGCCGCAGGACTACCGCGGCTATGCCTTGCTCCGCCAGCGCGGGATGATGTCGGTGGCGGGTGGTGAGTCGCACCACATGGCATTTGATTTTCTGCGACTGCTCGAGGGCGGCTGCATCGACGTGGCGCAGCCGGATGTATGCACCGTGGGCGGGCTGGACGAGTCGCGCCGCATCGCAGACCTGTGCCGGCTGCATAACGTGCGGGTCGCGCCGCATATCTGGGGCAGCGGTGTGGGGCTTGCGACCGGCATCCAGTTCGCGGCCTCGCTTCCACCGCACCCGCACTCGGAGTTCGAGCCGGTGCCGACCTTCGTGGAATACGACGTCGGGGACAACCGGATGCGCGACGGCATCCTCAAAAAGCCGTTGCGCCCGAACAAGGACGGCTGGTTCGAGGTCGGTGAGGCGCCCGGCCTCGGCATCGAAGTCGACATGGCCGCGGTGGAGCGGATGCGCTGCGCGTAGAAGCTTGCTCTGATGCGATCGTCATTGCGAGCGAAGCGAAGCAATCTCCGGAATGGCGCGAGAGATTGCTTCGTCGCTACGCGCCTCGCAATGACTGCATTTGGAGCGAAACCCGCGTTAGCCTGCCACGACCGGGTTCGACAGCACGCCCACGCCCTTCACCTCGACCGCGATCGTGTCGCCAGGTCGCATGAATACCTTCGGGTTGTGGCCATAGCCGACCCCGCTCGGTGAACCGGTCGTGATGACGTCGCCCGGTCGCAGCAGGTAGAACTGCGAGTAGTAGGCAATCAGCTTCGCGACGTTGAAGACGAAGTCGCTGGTGTGCGCGGACTGCATCACCTTTCCGTTGAGCGTCGTGGTGAGTGATACGTCATCGGGGTTTGGCAACTCGTCGGCGGTCACCATCACCGGTCCCATCGGGCAGAAGGTGGGGAACTGCTTGCCAAGGAGGTTGTGCTCCCAGGCATGGATCGGACCCATGATGCCCTTGGCGGCGAAGATCGGGGCAACCCAGTCGCGTGCCGAAACGTCGTTGACAATCGTGTAGCCGGCGACGTACTTCATCGCCTCCGCCTCAGACACGCTGTAGCAACGTTTGCCGATCACCACGCTGAATTCGCCTTCCCAGTCGACCATGTCCGGCGCCTTCTTCGGAAGAACTATTGGCACGCCCGGTCCGATGATCGCGGTGATGCTCTTGTAGAAGGCGGTCGGCTTGTCGGGCACAGGCGTGTTCATCTCCTTCAGGTGCTCGTGGTAATTCATGCCGCAGGACAGGATCATTCCCGGTTCCGGAACGGGCGCGGCGAGCGTGATCTTGTCCAGCGCCGTCAGGGCGCCCTTCGCGCGAAGGCGTTCCGACGCGGACGGCTTTGCCGCCTCATCGGCAATTTTCCGTGCGGCAGCGAGTGCGGTGTCGCCGATCTCGAGCAGGCCGCGAAGCGACGGCGGCAGCTCAAGTGCCGCAGGCAGGATGTCGCCGCAGGCTGAAAGGTCGAGGGCTTCGTTTCCGACGAGCACGCCAAGGCTCGTGCCGTGGCGCTTCTGGATGCCGATGAATTTCATTGCTTGTTCTCCTCCTGGCCGGAGCGCGTAGCATCTGGTCGCAGCGGGTTGCTGCGCGCGCGAAGGCGCAATGTAGCCGATCAGCGGGGAATTGCAAAAGCCGGGGTGGGGACCCCGGCGGCGACTATTCCGCGTGCGCCGCTTCGTCGCTGATCGTGCGCGCCTTCATCGACACAAGAAGGATGCCGGCGCCGGCAAGCACGTAGCTCAGCGTTTCCGCGACCTCAAAGGCGAGCAGCACCGAGATATTGCTGGTCACCGACACGAGGCCGAGCAGGCGGATCGCCGCAAGCGAGGTGGAGACGATCGCGCCGGCTAGCAAGAGCCAGGATCCCGGCCACTGCGGTCGGTTCACCGCGAGAATCGCTCCGGCGCTGATGAAAAGCAGCGCCACGCTGACCGAGCGTCCGAGGTATACGAGCTGACCGAAAAGGTCGGATTCCATGCGCAGCACCCGATGTAAGAGGCGGATCTGGAGGGACGATCCGGCGCGGGAAGTCGCGATATCCGCGGGAATCGATGCAAAAGCACTCGCCCAGTATTTTAAGTTAAATGAAGCCGCAAAACGCGATACTCCGTCAAGTTACCGGGGTTATGCGAAATTGTCACTTATGCGGAATGTTTCCGCGCGTCCGGAGCGGCGTAAAATTGAGCGATGGACCGGGTCTTCGGTTGAAAGCAGGTACTTCGGAATGATTCCGGTTCCGGAACTGTTAACTACGGGCGTGATTCGTGGAGGCGGTGCTTGTCGCACCGGCCTGCTTGCATTACGTCCTGCCCCGATCCCGGCCGGTTTTGCCTGTTTCAGCGGCTATTTCTGAAGAAAGTAGCCAGCTCGTGACATCCCGCCAGCCTGCACACAACGAACCTCGGCGCGAGGTTCCGCAGCGTGATACGCCGCAACGCGGATTCCAGCTGCTGCGGTATTTCTCGATTGCGAGCGGTATTGCGGTTTTCATTGTCACGATGGTTCTGAGCTGGGCCTACTACCTCAAGGAAGTGGACGACAACGTCAGGGCAACCGAGCTTCGCAACCTTGGGCTTGCGACCGCGATCGCGAACACGATTCGTCCCGCCTACGACGAATTCCTGTTTCAACAGGTGAAAACCGGGGTTCCACTACCCGATGATCCAAGAAGAAAGGAACTGACCGAGACTCTCAATCGCATCACAAAGGGTATTCCGGTCGTCAAGATCAAGATTTACAGCCTTGAGGGTGTGACCTTGTTCTCGACCGAGAGCGGAGATCTCGGGGAGGACACCCACAGCAATCCCTTGTTCCAGAATGCAAGGGGCGGCAGGACCGGGAGCGAGCTCACCCGGCGGGGAGAAAAGAGCAAATCCGAGGATGAGATCGCAACGTTCGACCTGGTGTCGACCTATATCCCGGTCATGGAAGCCAACGGCAAGGTCGCCGCGGTGTTCGAGCTGTATTCGGATGTGAGCGAGGCAGTGCAGCGCATCGAACGGGCGAGCCTGCGGCTGCTTGCGGGCCTTGCCCTGATATTCGCGTCCCTCTACGGCATCCTGCTCCTGATCGTCGGCCGTGCCGACCGCATCCTGCGCCGGCAGTATCGCGAACTCAAGCGCAAGGAGATGCAGCTTGCGGCCAAGAACAACGAACTGCAGATAGAGATCGCAAGCCGTCGCGAGGTCGAGATTGCCCTGCGCTACAGCGAGAAGGCGGCGGCCAAGGCCAACCAGGCGAAGACCGAATTCCTCTCCAGCGTCAGCCATGAGCTTCGCACGCCCTTGCACGCGATCCTTGGCTTCACCCAGTTGCTCGAATCCGAGCCCTCGACGCCGCTGGCACCGACGCAAAAGCGTTTTGTCGACCAGATCCTCAAGGCGGGAAGGCACCTGCTTACGCTGATCAATGAAATTCTCGACCTTGCGAGCATTGAGGCGGGCAAGATCAGGCTCTCGGTCGAGCCGGTCGATGTGGCCTCGGTCGTCGCCGAATGTCTGCCGCTGGTGCAGGAGATCGCCGGCAAGCGCGGCGTCGGCGTGGCAACGCCCGCGGGGGCGGGCAATCTGCGCGTTCTGGCCGACTACATGAAGCTGAAGCAGGCGCTGCTCAATCTCATGTCCAATGGCGTCAAGTACAACCACGACGGCGGGACGGTGACGGTCGAAGTGGCCGCCGTTGCGGGCGGTCGGGTGCGGATCAGCGTCATCGACACCGGCATCGGCATACCCGAGGAAAAGCTCGGCGAACTGTTCCGTCCGTTCCACCGTCTGGAGTCCACCGCGCAGAACGTCGAGGGTAGCGGCATCGGCCTTGCGCTGACGCGAAGCCTGGTGCACGCGATGGACGGAGAAATCGACGTAACCAGCGTGCCCGGGCGCGGCTCGACCTTCTGGATGGAACTGCCTGCCGCCCCCGAGATGAAAGCCGGCGTGCTTGGGGAGACGCCGAGCAAGGTGGAGCTGCCCGTGGCCCGCGGACCCGGCCACGAACAATGCCTGCTCTATGTCGAGGACAACCCGGCCAACGTGCTGGTCATGGAGGAGATCGCGCGGCGCATGTCGCTGCGCTTCCTGAGCGCGCCGGATGCGGAAAGCGGGATCGAGATCGCGGTGCGGGAGAAGCCCGACCTGATCGTGATGGACATCAACCTGCCCCGCATGGACGGCTACGGAGCGCTGGCCGCGCTCAACAAGAACCCCGCCACCGCGGAGATTCCGGTCATGGCGCTGTCGGCGAATGCCATGGACCAGGACGTCATGCGCGGCATCGCGGCGGGCTTCGTGAAGTACGAAACCAAGCCGTACGACCTCGAGGACATGACCCGCAAGATCCGCCAGCTTCTCAGCGAGGAAAAGTGAACTCGGATCTGCTGGCGGAGATACAGGCGGCACGGATACTCGTCGTCGACGACATCGAGGCGAACGTGATGCTGCTCGAGGGCCTGCTCCGGCAGCGCGGATTTTCGAACGTTGAATGCACGACGCATTCGGCGCAGGTGGCCGCGCTGCATGCGGTGAACGCCTACGAACTGATACTGCTCGATTTGCAGATGCCTCCGCCCAACGGCATCGAGGTGCTCGAGCAATTGCGCCAGCAGGCAAAAAGCCAGGATTTCCTGCCGGTGATGGTGATCAGCGCGTCATCGGATGTCGACAACCGCCTGAAGGCGCTGCGCCTCGGTGCGCGCGACTACATACTGAAGCCGT
>CANIEV010000208.1 GCA_947466535.1 Betaproteobacteria bacterium | reverse complement strand
GATCGATGTGTCGGCGGCGCTCGCGCATCCCGGCGTGGTGGCGGTTCTCACGGGCGAAGATGTAGCGGCCGCGGGACTGCAGTCGCTTGTCGCCGCTGTGGGCTACAAGGGCCGCGGTGGCAGCGAACTCGCCCGCGCGCCGCGCCCGGCACTCGCGCTGGGCAAGGTGCGCTTCGTCGGTGATGCGGTGGCGATGGTCGTGGCGGATTCCGCGCTTGCGGCACAGGACGCGTCCGAACTGATCGCGGTGGATTACGAGGACCTGCCGGTGGTGGTGAAGGCGCTGGATGCGCTGCAGCCCGGCGCGCCGGTGGTGCAGGAGACGATCCCCGGCAATATGGCGTTCGATTACGAGTGCGGCGACGACGCCGGCTCGAAGGCGGCGTTCGCAAAGGCGGCGAAAGTGGTCCGCATCACGCTCGACAACAACCGCGTGGTGGCGAATCCGATGGAGCCGCGCGCGTGCCTTGGCAGCTACGACGCGAAAAAGGACAGCTATCTGATCCACACCTGCACCCAGGGCGTGAACGGCATGCGCGCGTCGCTTGGCGCGGTGCTCGGCGTGCCGCCCGATCGGGTGGATGTGCGTGCCGAAGAAGTCGGCGGCGGATTCGGCGTTCGCTTCAACATCTATCCCGAATACGCGGCGGTGCTGCTCGCCGCGAAAAAGCTTGGCCGGCCGGTGAAGTGGGTGGGGTCGCGCTCGGAGGTGTTTCTCGCCGACGAACAGGCGCGCGACGCGCTGTCGCAGGGCGAGGCGGCGCTGGATGCATCGGGTCGCATCCTTGCGATCCGCATGCATTACGTGATCAATCTCGGCGCCTATCTCGCGCCGACCGGGCCGTTCATCAACACCGCCGGCATCATCAATTGCATCTCGGGCGTGTATGACGTGCCCGCCACCTATGCGCGGATCCGGCTGGCTGTGACCAACACGGCACCGATGGCGGCCTACCGCGGCGCGGGGCGGCCGGTGCTGTCGTATCTGCTCGAGCGCCTGATCGATCAGGTGACGGTGGAGACGGGGGCAGATCCGATCGAGTTCCGGCGAAAGAACATGGTGCCGAAGAATGCGTTCCCCTATCGCATGGCCAACGGCATCAGCTACGACTGCGGCGACTTCGCGGGCGTGATGGACGACGCGGTTAAAGCAGCCGACTGGGCGGGCTTTGCGGCGAGGCGCGAAGCTTCGGCCAAGCGCGGCAGGCTCCGCGGTCGCGGCCTGTCCACCTACATCGAAGCAACCGGCGCCGGCTTCGCGCCGTCGGACCATGTCGAGATCCGCTTCGGCGACAAGGGGGAGATCACGCTCATGGCGGCGTCGCACAACCACGGGCAGGGTCACCAGACCTCGTTCGGGCAGATCGTGAGCGGCGTGCTCGGCGTGCCGATGGCAGGCATCAGTATCAAGACCGCCGATCCGTCGGTGTCGATCGTCGGCAACGCCACCGGCGGTTCGCGCTCGCTGCACGGCGTGGGCAGCGTGTTGCAGGTGGCAGCCAAAGCTGTAGTGGAAAAGGGCAAGGCGCTCGCGGCCGACGATCTGGAAGCCGCGGAAGCCGATATCGAATTCGCGGACGGCTCCTACCGCATCAAGGGCACCGACCGGAGCGTCACGCTCACCGCGCTTGCGAAAAAATTCGAAGGGCAGGAACCGCATCCGCTCAACGTGCATGCGGATGCGAAGTTCGGCGCGACCTTTCCGAACGGCTGCCATATCGCGGAGGTCGAGATCGATCCCGCGACCGGGGTGGCGGAAATTGCGTCGTATGTCGCTTGCGACGACTCGGGCAACATCATCAACCACCAGATCGTCGAGGGGCAGTTGCACGGCGGTCTCACGCAGGGCGCGGGGCAGGTGTTCGGCGAGCATGCGGTGTACGACACCGACAGCGGCCAGCTGCTCACCGGTAGCTTCATGGACTACGCGATGCCCAGGGCGGTGCTGGTGAAGAATCTCACCCTGATCGATCATCCGGTGCCTACCGCGGCAAACCCGCTCGGTGCCAAGGGTGTGGGCGAGGCGGGTGTCACCGGCTCCTTGCCCGCGCTGATGAGCGCTGTGGCCGATGCGCTGCGCGGCGTCGGGGTGACGCGCTTTGACATGCCGGCCACGCCGAACCGGCTCTGGCTTGCGATCCAGGCGGCGAAGGCGGGCGATCCGCGTGCGATGGCGGTGGCGGACCTGCCTCCCGCGGACTGAGTCGCAAAATGAAAAGGGCGGTGTCGTTCGACGCCGCCCTTTCTGATTGCACCGCCTGTCGCGGCCTGCTTCGATGCAGCGCCGCGCGCGATGCGCTCCGACTATTTACCTACTCGCGGAATCCGCTCGGACTATTTACCTCCTCGCGGAATTCGCTCGGATTTCGGCGGGAGGAAGCTCGAATTGAAGATGAAGTCGGCGCTCGGCTTGGTCTTCAGGTTGAAGGCCGCGGCGACATCATCCACCTGGTTGTCGAGCACCAGCTTGTTCAGGCTGCCCAGGCCGTTGGCGCGCGAGTAGTCGGTGTCGATTGCGCGCAGGGTGATCTTCAGCTTGTCGAGTTCGGTCTTCTCGTCGATCAGCCGGTCGAACACCTTGTTCGCGCGGATCGCTTCCTCGGGATTCGCTATCGTGTCCAGCATCGCGAGGTTGATCGCACGCACCAGGCCGCTCACCGCCTTCGGGTTCTCGTTGATCATCTTGCTGCTCACCAGCACGGCGTTGCCGTACAGGTTCAGCCCGGCATCGGTGTAGCGGAACATGTTGATGTCCTCGTCCTTTGCGCCGCGCTGGATCAGGGTGAGGCGGTTGAGCTCGAAGCCGGTGGTGGCGTCGGCTTCGCCGCGGATCACCAGCGTCTCGCGGATCGCGGGGTCGATGTTGAGGAAGGTAACCGTTTTAGGGTCGATGCCGATCGCGCGCGCGTAGATTGGAAAGGCCTTGCGCACCGAGTCGAACACAGGTGCTGCGATCTTCTTGCCGGCGAGATCCTGCGGTTTGTTGATTCCGGATTTCTTCAGCGTCATGATGACGAGAGTCGAGCGGTTGTAAAGCAGGTACACCGCCTGAAGGCGCGTCGCGCCGGGGTTGTTGCCGAGGAATTCGATCACGGTGCTCATGTCGGCGGTGCCCGCGTCATGCGAGCCGCTGACGATGCGATTGACGGTTGCGCCCGAACCCGCGCCGACATCCACGGACACGTCGAGGCCTTCCTTCTCGAAATAACCCTTGGTCTTGGCGAGCATGAACATCGAGAGCTGGCCTTCATAGCGCCAGTCGAGCGTGAAGCGCACCTTGGTCGGCGCCTGCGCGAAGGCTGACGCGGAAAACGCGGTGGCGGCGATGCCCGCGCCGAGCAGGGCCAGGGCGCGGCCGATTACGTCGCGGCGGGTGATTCGTGGGCTGTTCATTCGCGACTCCGGCACGGTGAGTGGGAAGGGCGCCATGCTGCCACAAGAGGCGCGGCGATGTGCGGGTCGCACCGCCTGTGCGCGGATCGCACTGCTTCTGCGCGAGACGCCCCCGGCAGGTCAACATTCGGCGGTGGCGGTGCAGACGCTAGAATGCGGCCTTCGCTCGAACACGCACGGAGAAGACCATGGTGCTGCCCACCCACGACCGCTTCGACTTCTCGCCGATCAGCAAGCGGCCCGATTACTCCTGGCCGGGCGGCAAGCGCCTGGCAATGTATGTCGCGCTCAATGTGGAGACCTTCGGCTACGGCATGGAGGTGGGGCCGGTGATCGGCAACGCGATGCCGATGCCTGATCACCGCAACTGGTCCTGGCGCGAATACGGCAACCGCGTGGGCGTGTGGCGGCTGCTTGATTTCTTCGACCAGATCAAGCTGCCCGCCTGCCATCTCGTCAACTCCTACCTCTACGACACCCATCCCGACGTGCCCGCGGCGATCCGTGCGCGCGGGGATGAATTCGTCGGGCACGGCCGCACCAACTCGGAAAAGCCGGGCGCGCGGCCGGAGGACGAGGAGCGGGTGCTGATTGCCGAATCGCTCGCCGCGATCAAGCGCCACGAGGGCAAGGCGCCAAAAGGATGGATGACGCCGCTGATGATGCCCTCGAAGGTCACGCTCGATCTGCTGCAGGAGGAGGGTGTGCGCTATGTGCTCGACTGGCCGGCGGACGACCAGCCGTTCTGGATGCGCACCCGCTCAGGGCCGCTGCTGTCGGTGCCGTATCCGCTCGAGTGCAATGACTTCGTGCCTATCCTGCAACTGCATCATGACCCGGTGCAGTTCGCCGACATCCTGGTGCGGCAGTTCGAGGAGATGGTGGAGTCGAGCGACCGTTGGCCGCAGGTGTTCCCGATCTCGCTGCACACCATGATCTTCGGCCAGCCGCATCGCCTGCGCGCGCTGCGCACCGCCTTCGACCGAATCATGAACCACCCGAAATTCGACCGCGTGTGGCTGACGCGGCCGGGCGAGATCGCAGCCTTCTGCGAGTCCCTTCCCAAGGGCACCGTGCCGGGCAGCTGAGCGCCTGAATTGCCGGCGGGAGTATGCCGGATAGGGCATTGGAATTACCCGCTTTCAGGCGCGGGTGCTGGGGGTTTGAAATAAAAGTTGAAGAATTGACGGAAAATCAGACGGCGGGCCCATCTCCTGCCGCCGTGCCCGCTGCAACGCCCGAAGCCCAGGCCCACTGGAAGTTGTAGCCGCCCAGCCAGCCGGTGACATCCACCACCTCGCCGATGAAATACAGGCCGGGTGCCTTTTTCGCTTCCATAGTGGTGGAGGACAGTTCGCGTGTGTCGACGCCGCCGCGCGTGACCTCGGCCTTGCGAAATCCTTCGGTGCCGCTTGGCACAAGCGTCCATGCAGAGAGGGTTTGCGCGAGCGCGCGCAAGCTGCGGTCGGGCGTATCGGCAAGGCGCTTATCCGCGAGCTCGGGTGCGCAAGTCGTCACCCAGCCTTCGGCGAGGCTGCGCGGCAACCAGGCAGCCAGGGCGGCCGCAACCCGGCCTGTGCTTCGCTGCTTGAGCGAGAGCAGTTCGTTCTCGATATTCACCTGCGGCACGAGGTTGATGACGATCGGCTCGCCCGGGTTCCAGTAGCTCGATATCTGCAGCACCGCCGGGCCCGAGATGCCGCGATGGGTGAAGAGCAGGTCCTCGGTGAAACGCCCTGCGGTCTTGCCCTTGCCGGTGGAAATTTCCACCTCGATCGAGACGCCTGCGAGTTTGACGAACGGCTCCCAGGCTTCCTGCGTGAAGGTGAGCGGCACCAGCGCCGGGCGCGGTTCGATGATCTTCAGCCCGAACTGACGTGCGATGCGATGCCCGAAGTCGGTGGCGCCGATCTTCGGGATCGAGAGGCCGCCGGTGGCAATCACGATTCGATCACAGCGGATCGGGCCGGTGTTGGTATCAAGTTCATAGCCGTCGTTCGTGCGCGCAACCGTTTCCACCGAGCAGGGCATCTGCAGGACGACTCGTGCCGAGTCGCACTCCGCGCGCAACATATCGATGATCTGCTCGCTCGACCCGTCGCAGAACAACTGGCCCTTGTGCTTTTCGTGGAAGGCGATGTTGTGGGCGCGCACCAGTGCAATGAAATCCGCCGGCGTGTAGCGCGCGAGCGCCGAGCGGCAGAAGTCGGGATTCTGCGAAATGAAGTTGGCGGGCAGGGTGCCGGTGTTGGTGAAATTGCTGCGCCCGCCGCCGGAGATGCGGATCTTCTCGCCGAGCGTCTGCGCATGGTCGATCAGCACCACCGTGCGGCCGCGCCTGCCCGCGGTGGCGGCACACATCATGCCCGCGGCTCCGGCGCCAATCACTGCGATGTCGTAGTGCTGCACGTTGAACTCCCCAGGAGGATGCCGACTTCGATCATAGGGTGTCGAGAATTGCCTTTTACCGCCAAGGCGCCAAGACGCCAAGAAACCCGAAAGACTTTCCTGCCGTACTGGCGACGACCTGCTGATCGCATCAGGTCATTGCGAGCGAAGCGAAGCAATCTCCGTTCGTCCGGGATCGGGATTGCCGCGTCGCTGCGCTCCTCGCAATGACGCAGGGATTGTCGTGCATTTCCTTTCGGATCCAGGATGCCAAGAAAAACTCAGTTGCCAAAAAACAAAGCCCGCTCGAAGCGGGCTTTGCCGGGGTGGGAGGGGCTTACACGGAGGGCAAGGCCCTCCGTGTTCGTAAATCCTTCAGCCCGTGCCGCGATTTGTGCGGCAAGGGAGGGGGGCGGGCCACCCTCCCTGTTCCGAAGCCTTCCGCCTATGCTTTTAAGCCTCGAAGCTCTTGCGTGCGCGGAAGCCGCCTTCGCGCTGCGGACGGGCCGCACCGGGTGCCGCAGGAGCGCGACGGGCTGCGAAGCTGCCTGCGCCAGGGCCGCCGGCCGGGCGACCCGTGGGCGCGCCACCCGGGCGTCCGGCCCCGGTGCGTGGTTTGCCGTAGCCGCCGCCGCCGCCGCCCGGACGGCCGCGGCCGCCCTTGGGTTGCTGCGAGGGCCAGGGACGCGCGGTCGGCTCGAGGCCGACGATCACGTCCACGCGCACCGTCTGGCCGGTGAAGCGTTCGATGCTCTTCATGAGTCCGCGCTCGGCCTGCGCGAGCAGGGTGACGGCGACGCCGGTGCGTCCCGCGCGGCCGGTGCGGCCGATGCGGTGAACATAGTCTTCGGCCTGGCGCGGCGCGTCGAAGTTGATGACGTGGGTGATACCCACGACATCAATGCCGCGCGCGGCGACGTCGGTCGCCACCAGGATGCGGGTGCGGCCTTCGCGCATGCGGCGGATCGCGAAGTTGCGCTGGCCCTGGCCCATGTCGCCGTGAAGCGCATCGGCGGCAAAGCCCTGCGAGCGCAGGCTGATCGAGAGGTCTTCCGCGGCGCGCTTGGTCGAAGTGAACACCAGGCTCTGCTTCAGTTCGGGGTCGCGCAGGAGCACGTCCAGCAGCTTGACCTTGTGGGTCATGTTGTCGGCGAACAGCATGCGCTGATCGATGCGGTTTTCGCGTGCCGCCGGCGTGGCGACTTCGATGCGCTGCGGGTTGCGGGTGAGCTTGCGCGCGAGCGTGCCGATGGTGCCGTCCAGCGTCGCCGAGAACAGCATGGTCTGGCGATTGGCAGGCGTTGCTGCAACGATGGTCTCGATGTCTTCGATGAAACCCATGTCGAGCATGCGGTCGGCTTCGTCGAGCACCAGCATCTCGAGGCGGTCGTAGGCGATACGGCCGCGCGTCATGTGGTCGATCAGGCG
>CANIEV010000207.1 GCA_947466535.1 Betaproteobacteria bacterium | reverse complement strand
GTGGCGTTCTGGACCGCGCTGCGCCGCGAAATCATGGTCACCGGACTGTTGCTGACCACCGGCAGCGTGATCTTCATGCAGCTGGTAATCACCGGGCACGAAGCGCTGTCGCCACTCTATTCCGCGTATCATACGATCGATAAAGTGCGCCCCCTTCTGAAACCCGGCGTGCCCTTCTACGCTGTGAACTCCTTCGATCACACGATGCCGTTTTATCTCGGAAGAACGGTGACCATGGTGTCCTACCGTGACGAGCTCGCGGTGCCCATCGGCTGGGAACCGGAAAAATTCATCCCCGATCTGCCCGCCTTCGCCGAAGCATGGAAGCGCGATCGGGAGGCTTATGCATTCTTCGCGACCAAGGACTTCGAGGAATTCCGGGTCCGCTACGATATTCCCGTCGAAGTACTCGCCTCGGACCCTCGACGCGTGCTGGTCCGAAAACCAGTCAACCCATCGCCGAAACCTGATCCGGAAGTCGCGAGATGAACGCACTCAGCTTCTCGCTCATTCTCTCCGGTGTTCTGCTCAATGCGGCCGCCCAGTTGCTGCTCAAGGCCGGAACCAACGCGGTCGGCCATTTCGCGTTCAGCGCGGAAAACCTGATCCCCGTCGGCCTCAAGCTTGCGTTCGAGCCGCACATCCTCGGGGGCATTGCCTGTTACGTGGTCAGCCTCGTGGTATGGATCATGGCGCTGTCGCGGGTCGAAGTGAGCATCGCCTATCCGATGCTCTCGATCGGTTATGTGATCAACGCGCTGGTCGCCTGGCATTTCTTCGGCGAGTCGGTGAACGCGATGCGCATGGCCGGCATAGGCGTGATCATCGTCGGCGTCTTCCTGGTTGCGCGGAGCTGAAAGCCAATGGATTTTCTCCCTTTCACCCGGCCCTCGATCGACGAGGAAACCATAGCAGGCGTGGCAGACGTGCTTCGTTCCGGCTGGATCACCACCGGACCGCAAGCCAAAGCCTTCGAAGCCGAGCTGTCGCGTTACTGCGACGGACGCACAGTGCGGGTCTTCAGTTCGGCGACCGCCGCGCTTGAAATCGGCCTGCGAGTGGCGAACGTCGGCCCGGGAGACGAGGTGATCACGACGCCTCTGTCCTGGGTAGCTACCGCGAACGTCGCGCTCGCGGTGGGCGCGAGGCCGGTGTTCGTGGACATCGACCCGGCAACCCGCAACATCGACCTGGACCTCGTGGAAGCGGCGATCACGCCGGCAACGAGAGCGATCATTCCGGTCTACCTCGCCGGGCTGCCTGTGGACATGGACCGGCTGTACGCAATCGCCACAAAGCACAGTCTGCGGGTGCTCGAGGATGCGGCACAGGCACTGGGCAGCCTCTGGAAAGGCAAGCGGATCGGCGCCTTCGGCGATCTGGTCGCATTCAGTTTTCACGCCAACAAGAACATCACGTCGACCGAGGGCGGTGCCATCGTTCTCCCTGACGAAAAGGACGCCCTCACCTGCGAAAAGCTGAGGCTGCAGGGCGTGGTGCGTTCGGGCGAGGACGGAATGGATGTCGACATGCTCGGCGGAAAGTCGAACCTCACCGACGTCGCCGCACGGATAGGCCTCGGACAAATGAAGCGCCTGGACGAATTCACCGAGCGCCGCAAGGTGCTTGCCCGGCGCTACTTCGACCGGCTCGACCCGGACCTGCCGGTCGAGCTCCCCGTCGCGGATTTCGAAAACTCGAACTGGCACATGTTCCAGGTCGTCCTGAAGGCGGATTCGATATCGCTCGATCGCGCGGAATTCATGCGGCGCATGCGCGATGCAGGCATCGGCATCGGCGTGCATTATCCGGCGATGCACCTGTTCTCGATCTACCGGCGTCTGGGCTGGCATGAAGGCCAGTTTCCGCATGCCGAGCGCATCGGCCGGTCCATCGTCACGCTGCCGCTGTTCCCCGCGATGCGCGACTCCGATGTCGACCGGGTATGCGACGCCATCGCAGCCATCCTGCTGAAAGCGCGGCGGGCCGCATGAACTCCGTCCAGGTCTCGGTGGTGATACCGGTCTACAACGAGGAGGCGGTGCTGCCGGCGCTGTTCGATCGCCTCTATCCCGCGCTCGACGCGCTCGATCGCAGTTACGAAGTCATCTTCGTCAACGACGGGAGCCGCGACCGCTCCGCGGCCTTGTTGCGCAAGCAGTTCGACAAGCGCCCTGACGTCACCCGCGTGGTGCTGTTCTCGGGCAATTTCGGCCAGCACATGGCCATCCTCGCAGGATTCGAGCGCGCGCGCGGCGAGTGCCTGGTCACGCTCGACGCCGACCTGCAAAACCCGCCGGAGGAAATCGGCCGGTTGCTCGCAGCGATGGATGAGGGTCACGACTACGTCGGCTCGATCCGGCGCCAACGGCAGGACACCGCGTTCAGGCATTGGGCATCGAAGGCGATGAACCTGCTTCGCGAGCGCATCACCCGCATCAAGATGACCGACCAGGGCTGCATGCTCCGGGCTTACGGACGCAACGTGGTCAACGCCATCAACGCCTGCCGCGAGTCAAACACCTACATTCCCGCGCTCGCGTATACCTTCGCGGACCGCCCGACCGAAATCGTCGTCGAACACGAGGCACGTGCCGCGGGCGAATCCAAGTATTCGCTCTACAAACTGATCCGGCTGAACTTCGACCTTGTGACCGGTTTCTCGGTGCTGCCCCTGCAGTTGTTCTCGCTCTTCGGAATAGCAATTTCATTGCTCGCCTTCGCGTTCGTCGCGGTGCTGGCGGTACGACGCGTGCTGGTCGGCCCCGAGGTCGAGGGCGTGTTTACGCTGTTCGGTATCGCGTTTTTCCTGATCGGCATCGCGCTGATCGGCATCGGTCTGCTTGGCGAATATGTCGGGCGCATCTACGAACAGGTCAGGCAGCGCCCTCGATACATGGTGCAGGCCGTCCTCGAGGGGGATCAGGTCGCGCGCACCTCACACGCCGCCACAGATTCCGCTGAACATCCCGGCTCGCACGTACCGCCGCCGCTTCAATGACAAGTGCCGTCGTCTTTGCCTACCATGACGTGGGCGTGCGATGCCTCTCGGTGCTGCTCGCCCACGGCGTTGACGTTCCGCTGGTGCTCACGCACGAAGACTCCCCCGGAGAATATATCTGGTTCGACAGCGTTGCCGCGCTTTGCGCGCGCCACGGCATTCCGACGATCACGCCGGACGACCCGAATTCTCCTGACGTGACAGGGCGCATCCGTTCGATCGGCCCGGACTTTTTCTTTTCGTTCTATTACCGGAAGATGCTCGGGCGAGATCTGCTGGTGCTGCCGCGACGCGGCGCGTTCAACATGCACGGCTCTCTGCTGCCCAAATTCCGCGGCCGCGTTCCGGTGAACTGGGCGGTGATCAAGGGGGAGCGCGAGACCGGCGCGTCGCTGCACGAAATGGTCGACAAGCCCGATGCAGGACGCCTGGTCGACCAGATGGCAGTGCCGATTCTCCCCGACGATCTGGCGTCGGACGTGTTCCGCAAAGTGACGGTCGCCGCCGAGATCGTGCTCGATCGCAGCTTGCCGAGGCTGATCAACGGCACCGCCGAACTCCGGCACCAGAACCTAACCGAGGGAAGTTATTTCGGCGGACGCAAGCCGGAGGACGGCCGCATCGACTGGACCCGTCCCGCAGCCGAAATTCACAACCTCGTTCGCGCGGTCGCGCCTCCCTATCCTGGCGCGTTCACAGATATCGGTGGTGGCCGGCTCACGTTGAATCGCACGGTGCGAACCGGAATGTCGACCACGGATGCCCCTCGCGGCTGCCTGGTCGCATCGGGCGAGTCCGTCGGCGTGACCGCAGTCTGCGCAGACGGCGAAACGCTCGCGCTCGCCGATCTTCTTTTCAATGGCGAACCGCTTTCCAAAACCGGCTTCACGCAGCGCTTCGGTGCCGGCCCCCTGCTTCTGAATAAAGTCTGAACCCTGAATCAAGGCTGACAACATGAAGAAACGAATCCTCATCCTGGGCGTCAATGGCTTTATCGGCCATCATCTGTCGCGCCGCATCCTCGAGACCACCGACTGGGAGGTCTACGGGATGGACATGCAGACCGACCGCATCGAAGCGTTCCTCGAGGACAAGCGCTTTCACTTCTTCGAGGGCGACATAACCATCAACCGCGAGTGGATCGAGTATCACATCCGCAAGTGCGACACGGTGCTGCCGCTGGTGGCGATCGCGACGCCGGCGACCTATGTGAAGCAGCCGCTCAAGGTGTTCGAACTGGATTTCGAGGCCAACCTTCCGATCGTCCGCTCGAGCGTGAAGTACGGAAAGCGGCTGATCTTCCCCTCGACCTCCGAGGTCTACGGCATGAGCCCCGACAAGGAGTTCGATCCGGAGTCGTCGCATCTTGTCTACGGCCCGATCGACAAGCCGCGCTGGATCTATGCCTGCGCCAAGCAGCTGATGGACCGGGTCATCTGGGCCTACGGCATGGAACAGAAGCTCGATTTCACGCTGTTCCGCCCGTTCAACTGGATCGGCTCGGGACTGGATTCGATCAACACCGCCAAGGAAGGCAGCTCGCGGGTGATCACGCAGTTCTTCGGTCATATCGCACGCGGTGAACCGATCAAGCTGGTCGATGGCGGACGGCAGAAGAGGGCCTTCACGTATATCGACGACGGCATCGATGCGCTGATGAAGATCATCGAGAACCGTAACGGCGTTGCAAGCGGCCGCATCTACAACATCGGCAATCCGGCCAACAACTACTCCGTGAAGGACCTTGCCTCGATGATGGTCAAGCTGGCGCTGCAATATCCCGAGTACAAGGACAAGGCACGCAAGGTCAAGATCCTCACGACGACCGCGACCGCGTACTACGGCAAGGGTTACCAGGATGTGCAGCACCGCGTGCCCTCGATCGCCAGCACCAAGCGCGAACTCGGCTGGCGCCCGCGCTTCGGCATGCAGGAAGCATTGAAGCGCATCTACGACGCCTATCGCACCCATGTGGCCGAAGCCCGGGATCTGGTTGACTAGTTTGCGCATGAGTGGACAAGGGCGCCGCCCGTGCGCGGCCGACACATGACTTTCGCCCTCCGGCATTCCTTCGAGATGCCATGAAGCTCGCCCTGAAGATCGATGTCGACACCTTGCGCGGCACGCGCGAAGGGGTGCCGCGGCTGGTGGAATTGTTGAAAAAACAAAATGCAGGCGCCACCTTCCTGTTCAGCCTCGGCCCGGACCACACAGGCCGCGCGATCAAGCGCGTATTCCGCCCCGGTTTCATCGGCAAGGTCAAGCGTACCTCGGTGCTTGAGCATTACGGGTTCAGGACGCTGCTCTACGGCACCCTGCTGCCCGGCCCCGACATCGGGCGCACCGGCGCCGCGCAGATGAAATCGGTGGCCGACGCAGGATTCGAAGCCGGCATCCATTGCTGGAACCACGTGCGATGGCAGGACTCCGTCTCGCGCGCCAATGCAATCTGGACCGAGCGCGAATTCGCGCTTGCTTTCGCGCGCTTCGAGGAAATCTTCGGCGAACCCGCGCGCGTGCATGGCGCGGCGGGTTGGCAAATGAACGTGCATGCCCTGCGACTGCAGCAGCGAAGCGGTTTCAGCTACGCGTCCGACACGCGCGGCACGCACCCGTTCGTGCCTGTCTGGAACGCCGAGCCGATCCCCTGCCCGCAACTTCCAACCACGCTCCCGACGCTGGATGAGCTCATCGGAGCGGATGGCATCACGCCGGACAACGTCGATACGCACCTGCTGAACCTGACATGCGAGCCCCCCCGCACCGGCCATGTGTACACGCTGCACGCGGAACTCGAAGGGGGCAAGCTGGCACCGGCCTTCGAGCGACTGCTCGAGGGCTGGAAGGCGCAGGGCTATTCGCTGGTCTCGCTTCGCGACTACGCCGCCGACATGAATGTCGCCAGCCTGCCGCGGCATGAGGTGGTCCCGGGTACCGTGCCCGGCCGCTCCGGAACGCTCGCGGTGCAGGGCCGGGAATTCCTCGCATGAGCGATGTTGACGCCAGGCTTTTCCCTGGATTTCAACGCAGGCGCATCAGCACAGGCGGCGCCGAAATCAATCTTGTGCACGGTGGCAAGGGGCCTCCCCTGCTCCTGCTGCATGGTTATCCGCAGACCCATGCCATCTGGCACAGGGTCGCGCCGCGCCTTGCCGAACGATTCACCGTCGTCGCCACCGATCTGCGCGGCTACGGGGACAGTAGCAAGCCGCGCGGCCTGCCCGACCATTCGAATTACTCCAAGCGCTCGATGGCGCTGGATCAGGTCGAGGTCATGCAACACCTCGGTCACGACCGCTTCGCGGTGGTGGGCCACGACCGCGGCGGCCGCGTCGCACCTCGGCTTGCGCTGGACCACCCTGACCGGGTGACCCGCCTCGCGGTTCTGGACATCGTCCCCACCCTGACCATGTACCGGCGCACCACCGAAGCTTTTGCGCGTGCGTATTACCACTGGTTCTTCCTGATCCGGCCCGAGCCGTTTCCCGAGCGTCTGATCGGCGCCGACCCGCGTTTTTTCATCGAACAGAACATGGGCAGCCGGCATGCCGGACTGTCGGCCTTCGCCCCGGACGCCTTCGCCGAGTACGTGCGCTGCTTTTCGGATCCGGAGGCAATCCACGCGAGCTGCGAAGACTACCGCGCGGCTGCCTCGATCGACCTCGAACACGACGAGGCGGATCTCGAGCGCAGGATTGCCAGCCCACTGCTCACCCTCTGGGGCAGAAAAGGCATCATAGAGCGTTGTTTTTCCCCGCTTTCCGACTGGCAGGAACGTGCCGAATCCGTTGACGCGAAAGCGTTGGATTGCGGTCACTATCTGCCCGAGGAGGCACCCGATGCGCTTCTGGAGGAGTTGTTCACATTCCTGTCATGAGCGCCGGTTCCACTGCCGTACAAGCACGTTTGACTTTTGCAAAAGCTTAGGAGAACAATAATGCCATCCCGCACCCAGACGCCACCCGACACTTCGTTGGCCAATAAAAACCCGGTTCAGGATTTCTCGTCGCCTTCCACGGGCGGCAAGACCTTCGTCCTCTCCGGCACGAAGGCCGCAATTCTCGTCATCTATTTTTACCCCAAGGACAACACCCCCGGCTGCACCACCGAGGGAATGACTTTCCGCGACCACCACGCGGAATTTCTCAAGGTCGGCGCGGAAATTCTCGGCGTCTCGCGCGACAGCCTCAAATCCCACGAAAACTTCAAG
>CANIEV010000206.1 GCA_947466535.1 Betaproteobacteria bacterium | reverse complement strand
TGGGGCATGTTGCCCACTTCGAGAAAAGCTCTGGTGTACACGAATGCCAAGTGCGCCATTATTGTTACCACAGGCAGGCTGTCAAACACGGCAACCGCCGGGTGTGCGTCAGCGCGCGCGGAGGTTTTTCAGCGGGAGGCTCGCCACATCCAGAGCGGCAGGGCCCGACGTATCGCAAGGAATGACGCTCCGGGCCATGGCTGCGAGTCGTGGGGAAATCCGCATACCGGCCTTGAGCACCAGCGTATTTATGCGTGTTAGTTCCGGTAAAAGCATCGCAAGTGCTTCGGGCGAGTTCGAAATCGCGGTGCGCTCTGCAATCGCAATCTTCACTTTGCCCACGGAAACAAGAGCCGATCGTCCGAAGGGGCCGGCCTCGGGCGTCAGGTGCTGCACGAGCGCGTGGACCTCGGTGGCTGCGCCGAAGTCCCGGCTGTGCCGGGCACCGAGGGATATTTCGACGGCCTTGCCGACGCCTGCGAGAAATGCCGAGCCAAGAGCAACGTTGTCTGCCAGATAGGCGAATCCGACAGGGGTCTCCGGTTGAAGGGCAAGCAACGCGCGAAGCAGTCCGGTGGAATCGCAGGCACCGCCGTACTCGGGCGCGTCCGCGGGGTCGGTCACGAGAACCATCCCTTGCTGCCACATGGTGCGCTGGGCGAGCGCCTTGCGCAGCGCGAGGTTCGGCCCGGGCAGGGCAAGCCTGAACGCGCTGCGTTTCTCAACGAAATGGCTACCGAGCGCGCGCACTTGCGCGAGGGCCTCCTCCCTGGTGTTCGCCCACGCAAGGATCCGCGCGCACGCGTCGGTAACATCGCTGTAGGGAAATCCGGTGAACACACTTGCTAGCGGGGCGGACTCCGCCTCGATTTCATTAAGTGTGTTCTGGGCGCCGTCGACGGCGGCAGCCGCGAGGGTGAACGGCGTCTGGCCAAGGGCATGGTGCAGGCGGGCTGCGCCGGCGCAGCGGCGAAGCAGTTCGCACAGTACGTTATGCATCGCGAAACCGGGACCGCGAGTGGGGCTTGCCTCGCGTGAGGCGATGGCAATGTCCACCAGGGGCGGGAGTTCGCTTCCGAGATTGGCACGGTGGCCGAGTACTAGCCCGAGAGGACGCTCACCGATGAGGTCGCGAACCGCCCGAACCAGTTCGAGCTCCGGGGAATCCATGCTCACCGTAACTGTCCTGCCGTCAAGAACAAGGACTACGGCATCGAAGTCAGCGTTCCCCAGAGTCGCCAGCAGTTCATCACAACTCCTCGTCCATACGTCGTCGGCGAGAAGCCCCCCCGGCCGCGCGGAAGATGACAACCGGATCCGGATGTCGACATCCGGATGCTTCTCGCGAAATGAGTCGATTGCGTCGAGTTCCGCGCAAGGCCCTGTCGCGACGGAATCCATATCGGCCGCGGAGGTGATGACCGGGTTGAACCTGTTGCTGGCGAAACTCAGCCGGGCTACCGCGATTCGGATTCGCATACCGGGAGTCCCGGGCAATGAGAGGTCAAGGGCATCAATGCCACGCAACGCGTTCGCGGCGATTCAGGCCTGTGCCTGCGGGCCGTCGAGCGTGGTGCCCTTGATCTGGGTGGATTTGCCGCGGAATAGAGCGACCAGTTCACCGTCCTGATTCTCGATCCGGACATCATAGATACCGTTCCTGCCGGACAGAGACTGCTCCTGCGCCGTGGCTGTCAGCAGATCGCCGAGACATGCGGGTCGCAAGAAGTCAATCGAGCAGTTCGCCGCGAGCGCGACCTTGTTGTAGCTGTTGCAGGCAAAAGCGAAGGCCGAGTCGGCAAGAGTGAAGGTGAACCCGCCGTGTCCGATCTTGTGACCGTTGGTCATGTCATCGCGAACCGTCATCCGGACTTTCGAGAATCCCGGGGCGATGTCGATCAGTTCGATGCCCAGACCCTGCATCGCATTGTCGCGGGAAAGAATCGCGGTTGCGCAGGCGCGGGCGAGTTCGCCGGGATCCGAGGGCACGGTGGCGCTCAAGTTCAGCACCCCTTGAAGTTGGGTGCGCGCTTTTCCTTGAAGGCGTTCACGCCTTCGCGGTAGTCGTCGCTGCGTGCGAGTTCGCCCTGAAGGGTGCGTTCGAGTTCGAGTTGTTGCTCCAGCGTGTTCGTCGCGCTTGCGTTCAGTGCCTGCTTGATACCCGCCAGTCCGCGGGTTGCGCCGCACGCGAGGTCGCCCGCGAGCTTTCGCGCTTCGTCGGCCAGCTTGTCATCGTCCACGCAGCGCCAGATCATGCCCCATTGCTCCGCCTGTTCCGCGGACAGGCGATCGCCAAGCAGCGTCATCGCGCGTGCACGTGCATCCCCCACCAGTCGAGGCAGGAACCAGGTGCCGCCGGAATCCGGCACCAGGCCGATCTTGGAGAACGCCTGGATGAAACTCGCCGAGCGGGCCGCGAGCACGATGTCGGCGGCCAGTGCGATGCTCGCGCCGGCGCCAGCGGCGACCCCGTTGACGGCCGATACAACCGGGATCGGCAAGGTCCGCAGCGCCAATACCAGGGGGTTGTAATTGCGACCGATGGTTGCCGCGAGATCGGGTGGCTCGCTGCCGTATTCGGTCTTGCGCTCCTTAAGGTCCTGACCGGCGCAGAAGCCTCGCCCGGCACCGGTCAGGATCATCGCGCGGATCGCAGGCGTGCCTCTCACGCGATCCAGCGCCGACCGCAGTTCCTCGTGCATCGCCTCGGTAAAGCTGTTCAGGCGGCTTGGGCGGTTCAGGGTTATCGTCGCGACACCGTCGGCGACGGCGTAAAGTATGCTCGGTTCGCTCATGAAAATCTCTGTTTAATCAGTGAGTTTGATTGAGTTTAGCATGCGCTTCCTGGCGGCCCGGAGGGTGTTCCGCGCCGATGGCGAAACGCGATTTGATATCGCGTGCGAGTGCTGCGAGACTCGCCGCACCGGCTTAACAAGGCAAGGCAGGGGAACATGGCTGCAAGCAAACATTCGGGAATCGCCTCCAACTACGACGACGTGTGGCTGCTCGATGGCGTACGCACTCCGTTTGCCGACTTCAACGGCGAGCTCGGCGGCGTCTCACCGATCGACCTGGGGATCAAGGCGGCACGCGCAGTGTTCGAGCGTTCCGGCGTCGACCCCTCGGATGTCGGTTCGGTAATCGCTGGCAGCATGGCGCAGGCGAGCTACGACGCCTACATGTTGCCGAGGCATATCGGGTTGTACTCCGGTGTTCCGATCGAGGTGCCCGCGTCTCTCACGCAGCGTGTGTGCGGCACCGGCTTCGAACTCATACGCCAGGCCGCTGACGCGATTGTGCTCGGGCAGATCGAACTCGGGCTGTGCGTCGGTGCCGAGTCGATGACGCGTAACCCGATCGCGGCCTATACGCACCGCGGCGGTTTCCGCATGGGTCAGGTCGAATTCAAGGACTTCCTTTGGGAGGGGCTTTTGGACACCGCGCCGAACATCAGCATGGGTGACACCGCCGAAAATCTCGCGAAGAAGTACAAGCTCGGCCGCGAGGAGGTGGATGTGTTTGCCGCCGACAGCTTCGCGCGGGCGCTGGCAGCGCAAAAGGACGGCTTCGCGGCCGGGGAGATCGTCCCGGTCCGAACCGAGGCTTTCGAGTTCAAGGGTTATCGCAATCGCGGCATCCGCTTGTCCTCGCAGGTGGAATCGCTTGCCGCAGACACGCATGTCCGGCCGTCGCCGCTCGAGAAGCTTGCGCAGATCAAACCCGCGTTTGGCGGCGTGCAGACCGGGGGCAACAGCTCGGCAATCGTCGATGGTGCTGCGGCGACGCTCATCGGTTCCGGCGCGTTCGCGAAACGCAAGGGGCTCAAGCCGCTCGCGCGTGTGCGGGCCGCGGCGGTGATCGGCGTGGCACCGGAAATCATGGGGATCGGCCCCGCGCCCGCGATTCGTCTCCTTTTGGAGCGTGCCGGCCTGTCGCTTGATGCTGTGGACCGGTTCGAGATCAATGAAGCCTTCGGTGCGCAGTGTCTCGCGGTGGAACGTGAACTGGGGCTTGACCATGCCAGGGTGAACGTAAATGGCGGTGCGATCGCGATCGGACACCCGCTCGCCGCTACCGGTGTGCGCCTGACTGTGACGGTGGCGCGTGAGCTGAAACGTCGCGGCCTGCGCTATGGCATTTCCACCGCATGCGTCGGCGGCGGGCAGGGTATTGCGCTGCTGGTGGAAAATCCCGACGCTGCCTGAGAGCGGCACGAAAAAGGAGGGGGCGATGAGCAAGGCACCTTCGAGGATGGTCCTGTTTTCTCGAGCGCTGTTTGGCGCTGGAGCGATTTTCCTGTCGCTGCAATCCGGCGCGCAGGGCTTTCCGAACCGGCCGATCAAGCTGATTGTTCCGTACCCGGCCGGCGGTTCGGTGGATGTCCTCGGCCGGGCGGTTGGCGAACGTCTGCAGGCGGTGCTCGGGCAACCCGTGGTGCCGGAGAATCGCACCGGTGCGACAGGGACGATCGCGCATCAGGCGATCGCGAAGGCGCCGGCGGACGGCTACACGATAGGCATCTCCGGCACGTCTCCATTGGTGCTCGCACCGCATCAGTACCGTAACCTGCCCTACGATCCGTTGAAGGATTTTGCGTATCTCTCCTGTGCGGGCACCACACCTTTTGTGCTGGATGTGCACCCGGGCGTTCCCGCGCGAAACATTGCGGAATTGGTCGCCTATGCCAAGGCCAACCCGGGGAAATTGAATTTCGGCTCGGCGGGCATCGGTAATTCGGCGCACCTGTCTGCCGAACTCTTCATGCGCGCCGCCGGAATCAGCATGGTGCACGTGCCCTACAAGGGAAACTCCCTTGCGATGACGGATCTGATCGCCGGGCAGATTCAGGTGCTGTTCGATCCCGTACAGACCTCGTTGCCGCAGATTCGCGGCGGCAAGGTCAGGCCGCTGGCCGTGACGAGCAAGTCGCGCTTCTCGCACCTGCCGGAGGTTCCGACGGTCGCGGAGTCCGGTTATCCGACGTATGAGTTCACCGTCTGGTACGCGTTTCTCGCGCCCGCCGGAACGCCGGCACCGGTGGTGGCCCGTTTGAATTCCGAGATCAACAGGATTCTTCGTGACACCGTGATGAAGGAGCGATTCGCGGCGCAGGGCGCTGATCTCACCGAGTCGACACCGGAAGACTGTGCCGCTTACGTGCGTCGCGACCTGCCGTTCTGGGGGAAGATGTTCGCCGAGATAGGCGTCAGGCCGGAGTAGGGAAAAGCTGTGCTTCTCACGATGGCATATCCTGACAATCTGCGCAAAACCCCTAGCATTGGCGCGGCTAGGCGGGCTATATCCTGACATTTGGCCTTTTCGTCGGGGCCGCTGATTTCGCGCTTTCACGAACTGTCGGAGCAACGCGGCGACTCAAGCACCCAACGGCGGGCGGGTGCTCGATGAGCAAAGTTTGAACGCCATCCGCTCGGTGCCGGCACGGCATTCTTGGCAATCACTTCGGGCTCATAAAGCATGACGAACGTACCGGATCACGCTTTGTCCTACCTTCCATCGGGTGCGGGAAGCGCATGGAGCATGTTCCTCGAGCAACTCGAGCGCGCTTCGCTTCACCTCGGCGATCTTGCGCCGCTGCTTGAAACCCTGCGGCATCCCAAGCGCGTCCTCATCGTTGATGTTCCGGTACGGATGGACGACGGCCGCTTGCTTCATTTCGAGGGGTATCGTGCCCAGCATAGCCTTGCCCGGGGACCGGGCAAGGGCGGGGTGCGATTTCATCCGGGAGTCAATCTTTCCGAAGTGATCGCGCTTGCAGGCTTGATGACGGTCAAGAACGCGGTTATCGGCGTGCCCTTTGGCGGGGCGAAAGGCGGGGTGCGGGTCGATCCGCGGGCGCTGTCGCGAAGCGAACTCGAACGCCTGGTTCGCCGCTATACCAGCGAAATCGGTGTGATGATCGGCCCGGACCGTGACATTCCTGCGCCGGATGTCGGAACAGACGAACGGGTGATGGCCTGGATGATGGATACCTACTCGGTGAACGCGGGGCGTACCGTCACCGGCGTGGTCACCGGCAAGCCGCTCGCGCTCGGCGGCAGTCGCGGTCGGCGCGAAGCGACAGGGCGCGGTGTATTCATCGCGGGTCGCTCGGCAGCGTTGCACCTCGGCCTTGCCATCAAGGACGCGCGGGTGGCGATCCAGGGCCTGGGCAATGTCGGCGGTGCTGCGGCAGCCTGCTTTCATACGGCGGGCGCGAAGATTGTTTCGGTGCAAACCAGCGCCGGGGCCTACTTCAATCCGCAGGGTTTTGATCCGTCGGTTCTCGCCGGGCTGCGCGCCGGTGGGCGGTCGGTCGGCGAACACCCCGGAACGGAAACGCTCGCGGCTGATGCGTTCTGGGATGTCGAGTCCGAGTTCCTGATTCCCGCGGCGCTCGAAAATCAGATCGACGAGGCAGTGGCACGACGGCTGAAAACGCGTGTGGTGGTCGAAGGCGCCAACGGTCCGACCACGCCGGCAGCCGATGATGTCCTTGCCGGTCGCGGCGTGCAGGTGATCCCGGACGTGCTTGCGAATGCAGGCGGCGTACTCGTGAGTTACTTCGAGTGGGTGCAGGACACGACGAGCTATTACTGGTCGGAGGACGAGGTCAATTCCAAACTCGACAGGCTGATGGCCGAGGCCTTCACCGCGGTGTGGGACGCGGCGCAGGCCTCGAAACTCAGCCTGCGGACTGCCGCCTTCGTTCTCGCCTGCCGGCGGGTGCTGCAGGCGAGGGAACTGCGCGGCCTGTATCCCTGAAACCGCCAGTGCAGTTCGGCAGCTCCCGATTTTAGATGGGTTTGGGAGGGCTTCGAAGACCATTTTTCAGGCGGTTGAACATACAATTCGCACTCGCTTGATTGGGGGGGGAATCCGTGACTTCGCAGAATCCAGAAATTGCCCGCAGCATTGTCGCCAGCGGAATCCGTACGAATTATCACGACGTGGGTGCCGGTTCGCCGGTGCTCCTGATCCACGGCTCCGGCCCGGGCGTGTCAGCGTGGGCGAACTGGCGCCTTGCGATTCCGGAACTCGCGCAGCGTTCGCGCGTGATCGCACCGGACATGGTCGGATTCGGCTTTACCGATCGCCCCGCGGGTATCGCCTACACCATGGACACTTGGGTGAACCATGCGGTGGGCCTGATGGATGCGCTTGAACTGCCGGTCGTCGATCTGGTGGGTAATTCCTTCGGAGGGGGGCTCGCGCTGGCTCTCTCGATACGTCACCCGGAGCGGG
>CANIEV010000205.1 GCA_947466535.1 Betaproteobacteria bacterium | reverse complement strand
GGGGACACGATCCATATCGTAGGACTCGACGTGGATGCGAGCCATCCCGTGCTGCAGGAAGGCCTGCGCTGGGTGCGCAGCAGCCGAACCCGCCGTGCGGCGCGCATAGCGGAACACCTCGAGGCAATCGGCGTGAAGGACGCACTGTCCGGTGCGATGTCCTATGCCGACAATCCCGATCTGATCAGCCGCGCGCATTTCGCGCGCTTTCTGGTGTCGCGCGGCTACGGCCATGACACCAAGAATGTATTCCAGCACTACCTCGTGCGCGGCAAGCCGGGGTACGAGCCGCATCACTGGGCGAACCTCGGCGAGGCGGTCCGCTGGATTCGCGCGAGCGGCGGCTTGCCGGTGGTGGCGCATCCCGGCCGCTACAAGCTGTCGAAAGACGAAATGAAGACGATGCTCGCGGAGTTCCGCGACGCCGGCGGCGAGGCGATCGAAGTGCTCACCGGCAGCCACACCAACGCGCAATACGACGAATACGCGCGGATGGCCCGCGCCCTCGGATTTGCAGCCTCCCGCGGTTCGGATTACCACGGCCCGGGCGAAAGCCGGATCGATCTCGGCGCGCTGCCGAAACTTCCCGACGACCTGAAGCCGGTCTGGGATCTGCTGGAAGCTTGAGCGCAACGCAATGATGCTTCGCGCCACGGATTGCGCGCATCGAATTGCCGCCACCAAGCGCACCGAAGCAAACCGGCAAACGTTCCCGTCCCGCAATGGCACAGTACTTCTCGGTTCACCCGACGCATCCGCAGGCGCGACTGATCGCTCGCGCGGTGGACATCGTGCGTTCGGGCGGCATCATCGCGTACCCGACAGACACCTGTTATGCCTTCGGCTGCCACACGGGCGACAAGGATGCGATGGACCGGTTGCGGCGCCTGCGCGGATTCGATGACCGTCGACACCTAACGCTGATGTGCCGCGATCTTTCCGAAATCGGCACCTACGCGCGGGTGGACAACGTCCGCTACCGATTGCTCAAGCACCTGACACCTGGAAGTTTCACCTTCATTCTGGAGGCGACACGCGAGGTGCCGCGAAGGCTGCTGCATGCCAAGAGAAAGACGATCGGGCTGCGTGTCCCCGACCATCCTGTTGCGCAGGCCCTGTTGGCCGAATTGGGTGAACCGATGCTGTCGGCCACAGCCATCCTGGAAGGCGAAACGCTCGCCGCCAACGACGCCGAGGAAATTCGTGACCGGCTCGAGCATCAGGTGGATCTGGTTATCGATTCCGGTTCCTGCGGGGTCGAACCAAGCACGATCCTCGACCTGACCGAAGACCAACCACGGGTGCAACGGCTGGGCAAGGGCGACCCGCGGGCGGCAGGGGTGGAAGCCTGATAAAATTCAGGGGCTGCTACGCGTGGCCCGCCGTGCTCCGGCGGGCTTTTTCCTGATTACCCGCCCCTGTAACAGCCCGCCCGGCCCGAAAAACGCCCGTATGGAATACAACATCGTCCAGATCATCGCGATTTACGCCATTCCGGTGGTTTTCGCGATCACTCTGCACGAGGCCGCACACGGCTACGTGGCGCGGCATTTTGGCGACCTGACCGCCTGGCGGCTCGGCCGTGTGAGCCTGAACCCGTTACGGCATGTGGACCTTATGGGGACCATCATCGTGCCGCTGGCTATCCTGATCGCGAGCAAGATGTTCGGTGGCGCAGGGATGTTGTTCGGCTGGGCAAAACCCGTACCCGTGAATTTCCATGCGTTGCGCCATCCCAAGCGAGACATGCTCTGGGTGGCGCTTGCGGGCCCCGCGTCAAACCTGGTGATGGCGCTTTTCTGGGCGGCGCTTCTTAAGATGTCGCTGGTGCTGCCCCACAACTACTTCACCCTGCCGCTCGGCCTCATTTCAGAGGCGGGTATCGGCGTCAATGCCGTTCTGATGGTACTCAACCTGCTGCCGATCCTGCCGCTCGACGGCGGGCGTATCGCGTTCAGTCTGTTGCCCGACCGGCTTGCGATGATTTACGCCCGCTCGGAACCGCTGGGATTTCCGATTTTGCTGCTGCTGATCTTTACCAACATGCTCGGTATGATTCTCAATCCGATGGTCCGGGCTTCCATCGACTTAATAGAGACTCTGCTCCAACTCTGATGTACGAAGAACGCGTCGTTTCAGGAATGCGCCCCACGGGGGCCCTGCACCTCGGTCATTATCACGGGGCGCTTAAGAACTGGGTCCGGCTTCAGTCGGAATACCCGTGTTATTACTTCGTGGCCGACTGGCATGCGCTCACCACGCATTACGACGAGCCGGGCACGATCGAGGCCAATGTCTGGGAGATGGTGATCGACTGGCTCGCCGCAGGGATCGACCCGGCGCAGGCGACGCTGTTCATCCAGTCGCGGGTTCCGGAACATGCCGAACTGCACACCCTGATGTCGATGATCACGCCGCTTGGCTGGCTCGAGCGCGTGCCTACCTACAAGGACCAGCAGGAAAAGCTGGTCGACAAGGATCTCTCGACCTACGGCTTTCTCGGCTACCCCCTGCTGCAGAGCGCGGACGTGCTGATCTACCGCGCCAAGTACGTGCCGGTGGGGGCGGACCAGGTACCGCACATCGAATTCATGCGCGAGATCGCGCGCCGATTCAACCATGTGTACGGTCGCGAGCCTGGTTTCGAGGACAAGGCCAAGGCGGCCGCGAAGAAGATGGGCAGCCGCAAGGCAAAGCTCTATGCGCAACTGCGTACCAGCTACCAGGAGCAGGGGGACAACGAGGCGCTTGCCGCGGCGCGCTCTTTGCTGGAGGAGCAGCAGAACCTGTCGGTGGGTGATTGCGAGCGCCTGTACGGCTATCTCGAAGGTGGCGGCCGGATGATCCTGGTTGAGCCCGATGTATTACTGACCGAAGCGTCGAAGCTGCCAGGACTGGACGGCGCCAAGATGTCCAAGTCCTACGGCAACGCGATCGCGCTGCGCGAGGATGCGGAGAGCGTGAAGAAGAAGATCCGCACCATGCCAACTGACCCGGCACGGGTGAAGCTCACCGATCCGGGCGATCCGGACAAGTGCCCGGTGTGGCAGTTCCACCTCGTGTACACCGACGACAAGACGCGCGAGTGGGCGGCCAAGGGTTGCCGCTCGGCCGGAATTGGCTGCCTCGAATGCAAACAGCCGGTGATTGACGCGGTGCTCGCGGAGCAGGGGCCGATGAAGGAACGCGCCCAGCGCTACCTTGACGATCCTACGCTCGTGCGCAACATCATTGCCGACGGTTGCGACAAGGCGCGCAAGCTCGCGCAGGAAACCATGCGCGAAGTGCGCGAGGTGATGGGGCTGGACTACAAGTGAGCACGGCACCCGAATCCGCTGCGCTTCAGGTGGAGATCCCGACACCGGTCGATACTCCGCATCAGGTACGCGTGCGCGGTGAGCTCCTCACCGAGATGCCGCGTGACTTGTACATTCCGCCGGATGCGCTCGAGGTCTTTTTCGACACCTTCGAAGGTCCCCTCGATCTGTTGCTGTACCTGATTCGCAAGGCCAATGTCGACATTCTCGACATATCGATGGCCAAGCTGACACTCCAATACATCGAGTACGTCGAGATCATGCGGGTGAAGAACCTCGAACTCGCCGCCGAGTACCTCGTGATGGCCGCGATGCTGATGGAAATCAAGTCGCGCATGCTGCTCCCGCGCGCCAAGCATGAGGCGGCGGGCGAGGAGGATCCGCGTGCCGAGCTCGTGCGACGCCTGCTCGAATACGAACAGATGAAAGTCGCCGCACTCCGGATCGATTCGTTGCCGCAAGTCGGTCGTGAGGTGTTTCCGATTGAAGTGTGGATCGAACGCACACTCACCGAACGCGTGGCTGGCGTGAGTCCTGGTGATCTTGAGGCAGCCTGGCGCTCGCTGCTCATGCGCGCAAAGGTGACGCAGCACCACCGCATCACGCGCGACGAGCTTTCCGTGCGCGAGTACATGACCCTGATACTTCGCCGTCTGACCGATGCACACGAATTCGTGGAATTTGTTGCGCTCTTCGACACCTCCAAAGGCGTGCCGCTGCTGGTGGTGAATTTCCTGGCGGTTCTCGAGCTCGTGCGCGAAAGCCTGATCGAGGTCACCCAGTCGGAGCCGTTTTCTCCCATCTACGTGAAAATTGCCCATGCTCAATCCGAGTGAAGTCAAGACCGTCCTCGAGACGGCACTACTCGCAACCCAGACGCCCCTGTCCATCGGCGAATTGCGCCGCATGTTCGAGGAGGAGATCGGTGCGGATACGGTCCGCCGCCTGCTCGACGAACTGCGTGATGAGTGGCGCGAAGGCGGCGTCGCCCTGGTCCAACTCGCCACCGGCTGGCGTTTCCAGACCAAGCCCGAATACCAGAACTACCTCGAGCGTCTGTCGCCCGAGCGCGCACCGCGCTATTCGCGGGCGGTGATGGAGACGCTCGCGATCATTGCCTATCGGCAGCCGGTCACGCGCGGAGACATCGAAGATATCCGCGGCGTGGTAGTGTCTCCCAACATCATAAAGGCGCTCGAGTCACGCGGCTGGATCGACGTGGTCGGGCACCGGGAAGTTCCGGGCCGGCCGGCCTTGTACGCAACCACCAAGGCATTTCTCAACGACCTCGGACTGAGATCGTTGCAGGAATTGCCGCCGCTAGACGAGATTGCACGAACCCTTGACCTCAACCAAACCCCCCAGACGACCGAGCGGCCCGCGCCCATCCAAATTAGCGGGGAGTCCGCGAACGAGGAGTCCAGCGAGCGGACCGACGACGAAGAATCCCTCGGGCAGGAGGACGACGGCGGGCACGAAGAAGGCGACTTGGCACCGACCGCCGCGGCCGACGACGCATACGCCGAGGGGGGAGAACCCGCGCAGGGCTCCGCAGGAGATACAGGCACCGAGGGGGTCGATGGATCCCGAGAACCCGCAACGGGATATCCGGAGCAGGAATCCGCCGTCGAAACAGCAAGCGTGGAACTCCCCGAGCACGACGTTCGGCCCGAAGATGAAGTCGGGGACGAAGAGGTCGTTCCGGGAGCCTACAAGTCCGACGGGGCAGCGTAGGCCGGGTTCGGGGGCGCCGTATTCGCAAGGCGAAGAGTGGTCGTCCAATCCGGGCGATGCCCTCCCGCGTCGCACGCCCAAACGCAAGTCGGCCCGACGCGGTGGGCCGTCCAATTCACCATCCCGCCCGATTCCCGGCGCGGCTGCCTTCGTACCGCGCAATCGGGGCGGCAGACCGGTGCCGCGGATCGAGCCCGCGACACCCGGTGAGCCCGAGCGCCTGCAGAAAGCACTGGCGCACGCCGGTGTGGCGTCGCGCCGCAGCCTCGAGACGCTGATTGTCGAGGGCCGCATCACCATTAACGGCAAGGTCGCCAAGCTGGGCGACCGGGTGAGGTCGGACGATCGTGTATTGGTGGATTCTCGCCCTGTGAAGTTGCGGGTCGGCGTGGACGAGCCCCGCGTGCTCATGTACCACAAGCCTGCGGGTGAAATCGTGAGCCGAGATGATCCCGAAGGTCGCCCGAGCGTATTTGCTAGACTGCCGCCGCTGTTGGGCGGGCGCTGGTTGGCGATCGGTCGGCTGGACTTCAATACCAGCGGCCTGTTGCTTCTGACCAGTTCGGGCGAACTCGCGCAGCGAATGTCGCATCCAAGTCATGAAATCGAGCGTGAATACGCGGTACGCGTGCTCGGGGAGCTTGCCGATGAAACGCTCTCACGCCTGCGCAAAGGCATACAGTTGGAGGATGGCCCCGCCCGTTTCGAGCTGATCGAGGAAGCGGGCGGGGAAGGCACTAACCGTTGGTATCGGGTGATTCTGCGGGAGGGGCGAAATCGGGAAGTTCGGCGAATGTTCGAGGCGGTCGGCCTGACGGTCAGCCGGCTGATGCGGGTGCGTTTCGGTCCGTTTCAGCTTCCACCTCGCCTGCGCCAGGGGCACTGGGACGAAATCCCCGCGCCAACCCTCGCCAAGCTGCTTTCATCTCTCGACAAACCCGGCAAATCCCCGCGGAGACGTTAGACGTCCCTGTCATAAGTTCGCGCTTACCATTGTTTCCGCAAGCATTTTCTGCTATACTCTTTCGGCTGTAGGAAAAGAAGAGCGAGTTGCATTGAAAATGGGCTGGTTTGGCCCATTTTTTGTTTGTGAAACGCGATGACGCTGACGTTTAAGCGTTTCGCAAATGCGCGGGCGGGCAGCAAATGAGTTCATTGGAACCGCTGGTTGCCAAGGCTGTGGGTGCCTTGGGATTCGAGCTTGCCGATCTGGAAATTTCCAATCGCGGCATGTTTTTGCGCGTGTTTATCGACAAGCCGGGGCAGAAACCGGTTCGGGGAGGCGAGGCGATTGGCCTCGCTGATTGCGAGGCGGCGACGCGGCAGTTGCAGCGCGTGCTGGAAGTGGAAGGGGTGGAATACGACCGGCTCGAGGTTTCCTCACCGGGGTTGGACAGAAAGCTCAAGAAGCCCTCGGATTTCGAGCGTTTCGCGGGTGACGAGATTGAAGTAAGGCTGCGCCGGTTGGTGGATGGCAGGCGTCGGCTGGTGGGAACGATTATTGGTGTGGTGGGCGATTGCGTCGAAGTCGAGGCGGCCGAAGGCCGTTTCAAGTTCGAACTCGTCGACCTCGAACGGGCGCGGCTGGTGCCCAAGCTGTAGGAGAGTCTCAGAGTGAGCCGCGAACTACTGTTGCTGGTGGATGCACTGGCGCGCGAGAAGAACGTCAATCGCGACGTTGTCTTCACGGCGCTTGAAATGGCGATCGCCTCGGCGACGAAGAAGCGTTTTAACGAAGAAGTCGAAGTTCGCGTCCAGATGGACCGCGAAACCGGCGACTTCGAGGCATTCCGCCGTTGGCAGATCGTGGCGGATGATGCGATCGAGTTTCCTCAGCATCAGATCGGACTCGCCGAAGCAATGGAGCAATACGGCGATGTTACGGTCGAGGACTTCATCGAGGAAGGGCTCGAGCCTGTAGAGTTCGGACGCATTGGCGCGCAGGCCGCCAAGCAGACGATTCTGCAGAAAATCCGCGACGCCGAGCGTGAACAATTGCTCGCAGATTTTCTCGGCCGCAATGAAAAGCTAGTGTCGGGTCCGATCAAGAGGATGGAACGTGGCGATGCAATCATCGAAGCGGGCCGGATGGAGGCGCGCCTGCCGCGTGACCAGATCATTCCCAAGGAAAATCTCCGCATCGGTGATCGCGTGCGGGCCTTTCTCCTGCGTGTAGACCGTTCCGCGCGCGGACCGCAACTGATTCT
>CANIEV010000204.1 GCA_947466535.1 Betaproteobacteria bacterium | reverse complement strand
CCGGGATAGATCTTGCGACCCAGCCCGAGGAAGCCGCCCTGCGCCCCAGCTTCCCGTGCGTCGTCCACCCGGCGGACTTCCCGCTGAACCTCCGCCTTTTTCTGGTCCGCGTATTCCCAGCGTCCATCGGATAGCAGACGAACTTTTTCGCCAGACGCGGTGGTCGCCTCGATCGCGGAATCCTGTGCCCAGGAACAACCCAAGGCACTGATTAATAACAAAAAAACTATCCTTTTCAGGAACATATGGTCACCCTTGGAGTCAAACCTTACAATTAGCTGACTAAAATCTGCAGCACACAGACACCTTGCAGCACAAAGCACAAGTTGAACCGCCACCGACGGCGCTTCGCAATCCCTGACGCCGGCATTCTGACAAGCCCACGCAGACCCCATGCCGAACGACACCACCCGCACGATTAGACTATGAAGAACGCCGACAAGTACACGTCCGATATTCGCGCATCAGGCTTCACGTTGATTGAACTGGTCTGCGTCATGGCGATCCTCGCCGTGCTCGGCGGCGTGGCCGCGCCCAAGATGTTCGACATCGTCAACCTGGCCCGCGGAACCTCGATAGACGTCACGGAAGAAGCGTTCAAAAAGGCGGTCCGGATTGCGCAACTTGCCTGTTTCACTTCGCTCTGGCGCAATCGGGACAATCTCCCCGGCTATGGCAATGGGAATGTCGATTTCAACAACGCCTGTTTTCCCACCGACACCAACAACCAGAACGTCATCGGCGGCCAGCCGGCGCGTTGCCTGCGCCTGTGGAACGCCATCCTGCTACCGGCACCGTCGATCCAGACGGGCGGCGCGGGCAATGCCACCTACCGGGCGTTCGCGTCGGGCGAGACCTGCCGTTATCGCTATCTCGACATCACGCCCTTCGTCGAATTCACCTACGACACCCAGACCGGTGTGGTGAACTGAACCGCCGCTGAACGAACCCTCGTCGGCGGCTCAGAGTTTCCCGGCGACCCAGTCCCTGACCGAGGCGAGTGCCGCAGGCAGTTTCGAGGCATCGGTCCCGCCCGCCTGCGCCATGTCCGGGCGGCCGCCACCCTTGCCGCCCACCTGCTGCGCGACAAAATTCACGAGTTCGCCGGCTTTCACCTTCGAGGTGAGATCAGCGGTGACACCCGCGATCAGGCTCACCTTGCCGCCCTCGACCGCACCGAGCACGATCGCCGCGCTCTTGAGCTTGTCCTTGAGCTTGTCCAGCGCCTCGCGGAGCGTCTTTACGTCCGCGCCCTCGAGCACCGCCGCGAGAACCTTCGCGCCCTTCACATCCGCCGCCTGACCGGCGAGGTCATCTCCCTGTGAGGAGGCCATCTTCGATTTCAGGCGGGCAAGCTCCTTCTCGAGCACCTTCTTTTCCTCGAGCAGCGCGTTCACCGCACGCTCGACCATGCCGGCCCCGGTGGTGGCGCGAACCTGCTTTGCCACCTCATGGAATTCCTGCAACTGTGAATTCATCATTGCAAGCGCGGTGCCGCCGGTGGTCGCCTCGACCCGCCGAACGCCCGCCGCCACGCCGCCCTCGGAATAGATCTTGAACACGCCGATGTCGCCGGTGCGTTCCACGTGCGTGCCGCCGCAGAATTCACGCGAAGAGCCGATGTCGAGCACCCGCACCTCGTCGCCGTACTTCTCGCCAAACAACATCGTCGCGCCGGTCTTCTGCGCCTCTTCGATCGACATGATCTGCGCGCGCGTCGCCGCGTTGCCCATGATCTCGCCGTTGACGATCAGCTCCACCCGGCGGACCTCATCCTCCGAGAGCGGCTTGTCGTGCGCGAAGTCAAAGCGCGTCTTGTCAGGGTCGACGAGCGAGCCCTTCTGCTGCACGTGCGGGCCGAGCACTTCGCGCAAGGCCTTGTGCATCAGGTGCGTGACTGAGTGGTTGCGCATCGTGCGGCGGCGCGATTCGGTGTCCACGTTCGCCTCGACGCGATCGCCCACCTTCAGGCTGCCGGTGCGCAGCACGCCGTGATGTCCGAACACATCGGAATGGATCTTCTGCGTGTCCGTCACTTCGAAGGTGCCGCCCGCCGAGACGAGCTCCCCGCTATCGCCCACCTGCCCGCCCGACTCGGAGTAGAACGGCGTGACATCGAGCACCACGATCGCCTGCTGGCCGGAGGTGACGTCGCCCACACTCCTGCCATCCACATACAGAGCGGTGACGCGGCCTGCGTCCATCAGCTTTTCGTAGCCGGTGAAGCTTGTCTTTTCCCCCGAGTACTCGACGCCCGCGCTCGCCTTGAACTTGCCCGCCGCGCGCGCCTGTTCGCGCTGGCGCGACATCGCCGCCTCGAAGCCCGCCATGTCGAGGGTGATGTCTCGTTCGCGCGCGATGTCGGCGGTGAGGTCCACCGGGAATCCGTAGGTGTCATAGAGCTGGAATACCGTCTCGCCATCGAGCATCCGGTCCTCGCGATGCAGCGCTGCTTCGAGGATGCGCATGCCGTTCTCCAGCGTCTCGCCGAAGCGTTCCTCTTCCTGGCGCAACACCGCCGCCACGCGCGACTCCGCCTGCGCGAGCTCGGGATAGGCCTCGCCCATCTCGGCGACGAGGTCCTTGACGATCTTGTGAAAGAAGGGCTGCTTCTGGCCAAGCTTGTGGCCATGGCGCAGCGCGCGGCGGATGATCCGGCGAAGCACATAGCCGCGGCCTTCGTTGCCGGGGATCACGCCGTCGACGATCAGGAAGGAACAGGCGCGGATGTGGTCGGCGATGACTTTCAGCGAATTGTCCGCAAGGTCCTTGCATCCCGTCTCGCGTCCCGCGGCGGCGATCAGATTCACGAACAGGTCGATCTCGTAGTTCGAGTGCACATGCTGCAGCACCGCTGCGATCCGCTCCAGCCCCATGCCGGTGTCCACGCAGGGTTTGGGCAGGCGCGGCATGCCACCGTTGGGCTGACGATCGAACTGCATGAAAACCAGGTTCCAGATCTCGATGTAGCGGTCGCCGTCCTGCTCGGGCGATCCGGGAGGGCCACCCGCCACCTCGGGACCGTGGTCATAGAAGATCTCGGTGCACGGGCCGCAGGGACCGGTGTCCGCCATCTGCCAGAAGTTGTCCGAGGCGTAGCGTGCGCCCTTGTTGTCGCCGATGCGCACGATCCGCTCGGCCGGCACGCCGATTTCCTTCGCCCAGATGTCGTAGGCCTCGTCGTCCTCGTGATAGACCGTCACCCAGAGCTTCTGTTTGTCCAGACCGTACACGCCGGTGAGCAGGTCCCAGGCAAAACGGATCGCGTCGTGCTTGAAGTAATCGCCGAAGGAGAAATTCCCCAGCATCTCGAAGAAGGTGTGGTGCCGTGCGGTGTAACCGACGTTCTCGAGATCGTTGTGCTTGCCGCCGGCGCGCACGCTGCGCTGCGAGGTGGTGGCGCGCTTGTAGGGGCGCTGCTCCTTGCCGACGAACACGTCCTTGAACTGCACCATGCCCGAATTCGTAAAGAGGAGCGTCGGGTCGTTGCCCGGCACGAGCGAGCTGGAGGCGACCACCGTGTGGCCCTGCTTCTCGAAGTACTGGAGGAATTTGGAGCGAATCTCTGACGACTTCATGGGGAGCACCGCAAATGTCTGAAAGTTCGGGATTTTCCCGCCATTCGGCGAGGGAAGCAAATGCTCTAGCCGTGCCTTGCTGCAGTGCACGATGGCACAACACGAGCCGCCGCAGCGCGAAGACAGGTTTTCAGTAAAAGATTCCGACCACACTGCCGGCTATGCAGGTAGCGAGCGTGCCGGAAATCAAGGTGCGTGCGCCGAGAGCCACGATGTCGTCGCGCCGCTCCGGTGCCATGGTGCACAGGCCGCCGATCATGATGCCGAGGCTGCCCAGATTAGCGAAGCCGCACATGGCGTAGATCATGATCAACTCGGTACGCGATGACAATGTGTCCTGCGGCAGGTTGGAAAGATCGATGTAGGCGATCAGCTCGTTCAGCACCGTCTTGGTGCCCATCAGAGCGCCCGCGGTCACCGCCTCCGACCAGGGAATGCCCATCAGCCAGACCAGCGGCGCCATCACCCAGCCGAGCATGCGCTGCAGCGTCAGCGGCGCATCGCCTACCTGCGGGAACCAGGCGAGCACGCCGTTGGCGAGCGCCACCAGCGCCACCAGCGCGAGCAGCATCGCCACGATGTTGATATAGAGCGACGCGCCATCGAGCGTGCCGCGGGTGATCGCATCCATGGTCGACCGCGCCTCGGAAGTCGGGATCAGGCTCGCCTCGCCCGACGCCGCCCCGGGTTCGCGCCGCTCCGGCGGCACCATCAGCAGCGACACCCCGATCGCCGCCGGCGTGGCGAGAATCGAGGCGATCAGCAGGTGACCGAGAATGTCGGGAATCACCTTGCCGAGGATGCCGGCGTAGAGGACCATCACGGTCCCCGCGATCGTCGCCATGCCGCAGCTCATGGTCACGAAGAGTTCGCTTCGCGTCATGCGCGCAAGCCATGGCCGCACGAACAACGGCGCCTCCACCATGCCGACGAACACGTTGGCAGCGGCCGCGAGTCCCACCGCCCCGCCGATGCCCATCGTGCGCTCCAGCACCCAGGCGAAGCCGCGCACCACCCGGGGGAGCACGCCCCAGTAGAAAAGCAGCGAGGACAGCGCGGAGGCCACGATCACCAGCGGCAGCGCGCGGGTGGCGAGAATGAAGGACGAGCCGGGATAGGACTCCACAAACGGTAGCGGCGCACCGCCGAGGTAGCCGAACACGAACGAGGTGCCGACGTCGGTTGCATTCTGTAGCACGGTGATCAGGTTGTTGACCGCGAGGAAGCCCTCACTCACCACCGGCACCTTGAGGAGAATGCCGCCGAGCGCGAGCGTGAGCACCATACCGGCGAAAACCGGGCGTGCGGCGAAACGCCCGCGGCGCTCCGACAGCACCCAGGCGATCGCGTGCAGCGCGAGAAAGCCGAGGAAGCTGTGCAGCACAGGATGATTCATCCGACCGCCCGGTTCATACGTTCACCCGTCATGTTCACCCGTCATGCGATCGACACGCCGATCAGCTTGCCGATGCCGAAGGTCACTGCGCCGACACCCGCTCCGATCAGCAGCATGCGAAGTCCGTCGCGCCATGCCGAGCGGCCAGTGAACAGGCTGATCACGCTGCCGACACCGAACAGCGTCACGCCGGTGAGGCCGATCGCGCCATGGAGCGCCGAGTCGCCGCTCAGGAAAAGGAAAGGCAGCAAGGGCACGACCGCGCCGAAAGCGAACGACAGGAAAGAAAAAATCGCCGCGCCCCAGGGCGAGCCAAGCTCGTCCGGGTTGAGGCCGAGCTCCTCGCGCGCGAGCACCGCCAGCGCCCGCTCGGGGTCAGCGATGGTCGCATCCGCGATACGCTTCGCATCGGCCGGGTTCATGCCGCGCGCGATATAGATCAACGCGAGTTCGCCCGCCTCTTCCTCCGGGTATTCGTCGAGTTCGTTCTTCTCCAGCGCGATCTGGTGCTCGTACATCTCGCGCTGCGAGCGCACCGAGACCCACTCGCCTGCCGCCATCGAGAACGCGCCGGCGAGAAGGCCGGCGATGCCGGTCAGCAGAATGGTTTTCGGCTCGGCTGCCGCCCCGGCGACGCCGAGGATCAGGCTCACGTTCGAGATCAGCCCGTCGTTGACGCCGAACACCGCCGCGCGCATGTTTCCGCCGCCGGTTGGCCCTTCGTGGCGCGAGGCCATGTCCTGGATCGAGGTGAGTTGCGGATGGCCGGGTACGTCGTGGGTGTAGATCGACAGCCCCCGCACCTTCATCGCAGAGAGCACGCCGCGCATCGCACGCGGACCGCGCTGCTTCACCAGCCAGGCGACGATGCGGGTGCGCAGATCAGGCTTGTACCCGCCCGCTACCTTGCCCCCCTGGCGGCTCGCCCAGATGGCAGCCTGGGACTCCGCCTCGCCCGCGAGCGCGCGAAACAGTGCCTCCCGGGGTGTACCCTTTTCGCTGTCGGCCGCTATCCGGTACAGATAGGCCGAGCGCATTTCCTCCTGCCAGCCCTCGGCGCTCATGCGCGATGTCCCCTGATCTTCATTTGCCGGGCATCATCCCGCATCGTCGCCCGGCACGCCTTGCGCTTCGTCAATCTCTTCATCCGCCGCGCCATCCACCGCGGCTCGTATTGCTGCAAACGAGAACCCGCGCGACTGGAGGAACCGCATCTGTTTGGCCTTTTCCTCCCGCGTGGTCGCGGGCGCGCGAAAGCGCTTTTTCCAGGTCTCCCGCGCACGCGTGACCTCGGTGGCACGCGCCCCCTCGACTGCCTGCTGTGCCGCCTCCGCGCTCACGCCCTTGGACTTGAGCTCGTGCAGGATGCGCGAGGTGCCGAACTTTCGCGACAGCGTGTTGGTTCGCGCCTCCGCGAAGCGCGCATCCGAGAGCTTGCCGGTGCTCACGAGTTCGTCGAGCAGCGCCTCGAGCAAGGCGGGATCTTCGGCTTTCGATTTGAGCTTGCGCTCGAGTTCGTCGCGCGTGTGCTCGCGCCTCGCCAAAAACAGCAAGGCCCGCTCACGCAGACTCGGTTCGCGGGCCATGTCAGGCCACCGCCTGAACGATGAACCGGGCCGGGGGGCAATCCACGGCGCGGTCCGTGATCACGCTCAGGCTTCTTCGGCGGCGGCCGGTACGACCGGGGCCAGCGCGGTGGGGTTCTTGACGCCCAGCTTCTCGCGGATGCGCGCCTCGATTTCCGCCGACATCTCGGGATGTTCGACGAGGTAGTCGCGCGCATTGTCCTTGCCCTGACCGATGCGGTCCTTCTTGTAGTTGTACCAAGCGCCGGACTTGTCCACGAACCCGTTGTTGACGCCGAGCTCGAGGACCTCGCCCTCGCGCGAGATGCCGCGGCCGTAAAGAATGTCGAATATCGCCTCGCGGAAGGGCGGCGCCACCTTGTTCTTCACCACCTTCACGCGGGTTTCCGAACCGATGACCTCGTCTGCCTTCTTGATCGAGCCGATGCGGCGGATGTCCAGGCGCACCGAGGCGTAGAACTTGAGCGCGTTGCCGCCGGTGGTGGTCTCGGGGCTGCCGAACATGACACCGATCTTCATGCGGATCTGGTTGATGAAAATGACCAGAGTGTTGGTGCGCTTGATATTCGAGGTGAGCTTGCGCAGCGCCTGGCTCATGAGGCGCGCCTGCAGGCCGGGAAGCTGGTCGCCCATCTCGCCCTCGATTTCCGCGCGCGGCACCAGCGCGGCCACCGAGTCGATGACCACCAGGTCGACCGAGCCCGAGCGCACCAGCATGTCGGTGATC
>CANIEV010000203.1 GCA_947466535.1 Betaproteobacteria bacterium | reverse complement strand
GTAACGACTTTTTTGTTGCCTACCGCTGATACCGGGTAGGAGCAGGAGCGCACCGGCTCGCCGTTCAGGTGCACGGTGCAGGCGCCGCATTGGGCGACACCGCAACCGAATTTCGGGCCTTTTACATCGAGCACATCACGCAATACCCAGAGCAGGGGCATTTCCGGTTCGACATCGACCTCTCGAGTCTGTCCGTTGACGGTAAGTTTCATCAGGGTGTTCTCCTCGTGTTATCAGGATGCGCAATGTGCGCAGCCCGGGGTCGCGCTCCCGGCAAGCTGCAGAGTATTCGTTGCCTGAATGCGGCGGTCAAGGAAATCGATACGAATTGACAGCTGCTCCCTGCACCGCGTCCGTGCATCGTTCCAGACCCCTGCTAACAGTCCGCAAGACTCGAATAGTCCACGCGAATCAACACTCTCCCGCAGACGTCAAATTCGCCTGCGGGCATTTGCTATTCTCTTCGGCGCAGCATCCGGGAATCTCAGGATCGCCGCCGAAAAAAGCCGCCGCTGTATCGATTAAACCGCCACGATCGCCCCCAATGAATGCACCCGAACACCGCGCCGAATCCATCCTCATCCGGGGCGCCCGGCAAAACAATCTCAAGAACCTGACGATCACGATTCCGACCGGCGAGCTGGTGGTCGTCACCGGCGTTTCCGGATCGGGCAAATCGTCCCTTGTGTTCGACACCCTCTACGCCGAGGGCCAGCGGCGGTATGTGGAAACCTTCAGCCCGTACGCGCGGCAGTTCCTGGACCGGATGGACAAACCGCAGGTGGATGCGATCGAGGGCATTCCCCCGGCGATCGCGATCGACCAGACCAACCCGGTCCGCACCTCGCGCTCCACCGTCGGCACGATGACGGAACTCAACGACCACCTGAAACTGCTGTTCGCCCGCGCGGCACACCTGTTTTGCCGCGGCTGCGGCCGGCCGGTCAAGCGCGACAGCCCCGATACGGTGTACGCCGCGCTCGCCGAACGAGCGAAACAGGCGGGCGACCCGCGCCTGCTGTTCACTTTCCCGGTGTCGGTACCGGCTAATTTCACCGAAGCCGAGGTCAGCGAGTTGCTGAGCCGGCAGGGTTACACCCGCATCCACGCCCGTTCGGCCACCGTGATCGAGGTCATCCAGGACCGCGTGCGGATTTCATCCGCCGAGCGCGCCCGCGTTATCGAAGCGCTTGAAGCGGCGCTGCGCATCGGCCAGGGTCGTCTCACCGTGTACCCGCTGAATGAGGACGGCACCACAGGCCTGCCGTGGCGCTATTCGATCGACCTGCATTGCGCCGACTGCGACATCCGCTACTCCGACCCCTCACCCAGCCTGTTTTCGTTCAACTCACCGATCGGCGCCTGCGAGACCTGCCGCGGCTTCGGCCGCGTGATCGGCGTGGACTACGGCATGGTGATCCCGAACGATCGCCTGACATTGCGCGAAGGTGCGGTGAAACCCTGGCAGTCCAAGAGTTTCAATGACTGCCAGAGCGATATAGAAAAACACGCAAAAAAGCGCGGTGTATCGATGGACACGCCCTGGCGCGACCTCTCCTCGGAGGAGCGCGCATGGGTGATGGAAGGCGACGACGGCTGGGTGAGCTGGAAAAAATCCTGGCCGGGCAAGTGGTACGGGATCACGCGTTTTTTCAAGTGGCTCGAATCCAAGGCCTACAAGATGCATGTGCGCGTACTGCTGTCGCGCTACCGCGCCTACACGCCCTGCACCGACTGCGACGGCGCCCGACTCAAAACCGACGCACTGATCTGGCGCCTCGGCACGAAGGAAAACGCGGACGCCGCGCTCGACCCGGCCAAGCGCTTCCTTGGCCGCGGCATCGCCTACAAGCGCGAAACCCTGCGCTCGCTTCCCGGACTCGCGGTGCACGATCTGATGTGCATGCCGATCGACAGACTGCGCGCCTTCTTCGATACGCTTACCCTGCCCGCGCCGCTTGATGAAGCGACCGACCTGCTGCTAACGGAAATTCGCGCGCGGATGTCGTATCTCAACCGGGTGGGACTCGGTTATCTCACGCTCGATCGCCAGTCGCGCACGCTCTCCGGCGGCGAAGTACAGCGCATCAACCTCACCACCGCGCTCGGAACATCACTCGTCAATACGCTGTTTGTGCTCGACGAACCCTCGATCGGACTGCATCCGCGCGACATGGGCCGCGTTATAGGCGTGATGCAGCGCCTGCGCGATGCGGGAAATTCGCTGGTGGTGGTGGAGCACGATCCGCAGATCATGTTTGCCGCCGACCGCCTGCTCGACATGGGGCCCGGCCCGGGCGAGCGCGGCGGCGAGGTGGTGTTCTTCGGCACGCAGGCGGAACTGCGGGCGTCGGACACGCTGACCGCCCGTTACCTCAGCGGCGCAAAGCGAGCAGACGCAGGGCTTGCGCCGGTACTCACCGATATCAAGGGCCCGAAGCTCGAGCTGCTGGGTGCCACCGAACACAATCTGAAGAACGTGGACGTCGCGATCCCGCTGGATCGCCTGGTCTGTATCACCGGCGTCTCCGGCTCGGGCAAATCGACGCTGATGCAGAACGTGCTTTATGCAGCGCTACGCAAGTTCAAGGGCAAACCCACCGATACGCCGGGCGCGCATCGCGAACTCCACGGAGCCGGGCTGATATCGGATGTGGTGATGGTGGACCAGACACCGATCGGCAAGACCGCGCGCTCCAACCCGGCGAGCTATGTCGGCGCATGGGACGCGATACGCCAGCTTTATGCGCGCGTGCCGATGGCGAAGGAGCGCAAATACACTGCCGGCACCTTCAGCTTCAATGCGGGCAACGGCCGCTGCCCGACCTGCGGCGGCAACGGCTTTGAACGCGTCGAGATGCAGTTTCTCTCGGACGTGTACCTGCGCTGCCCAGACTGCGACGGCAAGCGCTTCCGTCCCGAAGTGATGGAAGTGACGCTGCGCGACAAGGCAATCTCGGACGTCCTCGAGATGACAGTGTCCGAGGCGATCGAGTTCTTCTACCCCCACCCCGAGGTGCGAATCGCGCTCGCGCCGCTTGCCGAAGTCGGCCTCGAATATCTGCGTCTCGGCCAGCCGGTACCCACGCTCTCGGGCGGCGAGGCGCAGCGGCTGAAGCTCGCCGGCCACCTTGCGGAAGCCGCGCGCGGGGGCAAGCTCGCTCAAGGGTCGCTCTTCCTGTTCGACGAACCAACCACCGGCCTGCACTTCGAGGACATCGCCAAGTTGTTGCGCGCGTTCCGCAAACTCATTAAAGCGGGGCATTCGCTCGCGGTGATCGAACACAATCTGGATGTGATCCGCGCATCCGACTGGATCATTGATCTCGGCCCCGAGGGCGGCGAAGCAGGCGGCGAAGTCGTCTGCGCCGGCACGCGCGAAGCCCTGATGGCTCATCCCCTTTCGCACACCGGCAAGGCGCTGCGCGACTACGACGCCTCGTTCAAGGGGGCCGGCGAAGCGCCGGCGACACCCTACGCACCTTCAGCCGCGGATCTCGCCGAGAAGGAAGCCGGCAACCCGCTGCAGATGGCATTGCGCGAGCGATCGCGCCATTCGATCCTCGTGCACAACGCGCGCGAGCACAATCTCAAGAATATCGATGTCGAGATTCCCCGTAACCGCTTCACGGTGGTGACCGGCGTCTCCGGCTCGGGCAAATCCACGCTTGCGTTCGACATATTGTTTGCCGAAGGCCAGCGGCGCTATCTCGAGTCGCTCAACGCCTATGCGCGCCAGTTCGTGCAACCGGCAGCACGCCCCGATGTGGATGCGATCTGGGGCATCCCTCCAACCGTAGCCATCGAGCAGCGCACCAGCCGAGGCGGTCGCAAGTCAACCGTCGCGACGCTCACCGAGACGTATCACTTTCTGCGCCTGCTCTACCTCAAGCTCGGAACGCAGCACTGCCCCGATTGTCGGGTGCCGATCGAACCGCAAAGCGAAGAGGCGATCATCGCCCGCCTGATGCGCGAACGCCGCGGCGAACGCATCGGGCTGCTCGCCCCTCTGATCATCAGCCGAAAAGGCTTCTACACCGACCTCGCTAAGTGGGCGCGCAGCAAGGGGTGCACGCACCTGCGGGTGGACGGTGAATTCCTCCCCACCGACAAGTGGCCGCGCCTGGACCGCTTCATCGAGCACACGATAGAAATGCCGGTCGCCGACCTGGTCGTCTCGCCCGAGAACGAACGTGGGTTGCGTTCCGCGCTCGCCACTGCACTCGAACACGGAAAGGGCGTGGTCCACGTACTTGGTCAGCTCGACCGGCTCGAAGCGGAGAAGAGCAAGGGCGGCGCGAGGGTCGACATCGACCTGCCTTTCACCATCTTCTCCACCAAGCGCGCCTGTCCGTCGTGCGCGCGAAGCTTTCCGGAGCTCGACCCTCGCCTGTTCTCGTTCAACTCAAAGCACGGCTGGTGCAAGGCCTGCTTTGGCACCGGGTTGAAGCTCGCGGGGTTCCGCTGGGATCGCGACGGTGAAGCCGGATCGGAAGACCGCCAGCTCGAATCCTTTGTCGACGAAAACGAAGTGCAGGAAACCTGTGACGCCTGCGAGGGCAAGCGGCTCAACCGCGAGGCGCTCGCGGTGCTTTACCGCACGAAGTCGATCGCCGATGTCACCGGGCTTTCGGTGGACGGCGTGGCCAAATTCGTCGCCGGCCTCGCACTCGAGGGCCGCGACGCGGAGATCGCGCGCGACATCGTGGCGGAACTCGGGTCGCGGCTGGGCTTCCTGTCAGAAGTCGGCCTGGGCTACCTGACGCTCGACCGAACAGCACCGACGCTTTCGGGCGGCGAGGCACAGCGCATCCGGCTCGCTGCGCAACTCGGCTCCAATCTGCGTGGCGTCTGCTACATCCTCGATGAACCGACGATCGGTCTGCATCCGCGCGACAACCGGGTTTTGCTCGATACGCTGGAAAAGCTCGAAGCAAAAGGCAACTCGCTGGTGGTGGTGGAACACGACGAGGACACGATACGCCGAGCTCATCACGTGATCGATCTCGGGCCGGGCGCGGGCAAGCTCGGTGGCCGCGTCACCGCGCAGGGTACCGCCGACGAACTCGAACGCTCGCCGGATTCGCTTACGGGGCGGTTCCTCGCGCATCCGCTCAAGCACCCTGTATCGCCGCGTCGGCCGGTGCGGCAGGACGCGCCTTCGATCGATATCATCGGCGCATCTCTGCACAACCTGCAGAAGGTGAATGCACGCTTCCCGCTGCAAAGGCTCACGGTGGTGACCGGGGTATCGGGTTCGGGCAAGTCCACTCTTGCGCGCGACATCCTTCACGACAACCTTGCGCATCTGCTGTCGGAAGATCGCAAACACAAGTCTGCAGATGTCTCGGGATGCCGTGAGATCCGGGGTTGGGAACAGATCGGCCGTATTCTCGAGGTGGATCAGACTCCGATCGGCAAGACTCCGCGGTCCTGCCCTGCCACCTACGTTGGTTTCTGGGACGCGATCCGGCGCCTGTTCGCGGATGCCAACGAGTCACGTCTGCGCGGCTGGGATGCGGGACGCTTCTCCTTCAATACCGGCGCAGGCCGCTGCGAATTCTGCGAAGGCCAGGGCGTGAAGCGGATCGAGATGTCCTTCCTGCCGGATGTGAAGGTGTTGTGCGAAGCCTGCAACGGCGCGCGCTTCAACAAGGAAACACTCGCGGTGCATTGGCGCGGCAAGTCTATCGGGGACGTTCTCGCGATGAACATCGACGAGGCGGTGGAATTTTTCTTCGCGCATCCGTCCACGCATCACGCGTTACGTTTGCTCCAGGACGTGGGCCTCGGCTACCTCACCCTCGGCCAGCAGAGTCCTACTCTCTCAGGTGGCGAAGCTCAAAGAATCAAACTCGTCACCGAACTCTCCAAGGTGCGCATCGACGCCAACGGCGATGCGATGCTGCGTCCGGGCCGCGGCAGCGCGCAGGGGTCAACGCTTTATGTACTGGACGAACCGACCGTCGGCTTGCACATGGCCGATGTGGAAAAACTCATCCGCGTTCTGCATCGCCTCGTCGATGCCGGAAACACGGTGGTGGTGATTGAACACAATCTCGACATCATGGCCGAAGCGGACTGGCTGATCGACCTCGGCCCGGAAGGCGGCGACGGTGGCGGGCGTATCGTTACGCAGGGTTCACCCGAATACGTGCTCGGCGAGAAGGTGCATTCGCACACTGCCCGGGTACTCAAGGAGTTTCTTGCCAACCGACGGACGAACCCGTCACTGATCGCGGGATGAAACGGCAAATTTGACGACAACCAAAGGAGGCATCAACCCATGAAACTTGCGCTCTACTACGCCCCCATCGCCTGCTCGATGGTGCCTTATATCAATCTCACCGAATCTGGTGCCGACTTCGAGGTCCGGCCGGTGAATATGGGCAAGGGGCAGCACAATAGCCCCGACTACCTGAAGGTCAACCCAAAACACAAGGTGCCGGTGCTACTGGTGGACGGAGAGGTGATCACTGAAAACGTGGCAATCAATCTCTGGATTGCACGCAATTTCCCGCAGGCGAAGTTGCTTCCTTCCGACCCTATGAAGGAAATCAAGGCAATCTCGCTGATGGCCTGGTGCGCGTCTGGCATCCACCCCGCCCTGACTCCTAATGCTAACCCCAAGCGTTTCTGCGACCTGCCGGGCACGGAAGAAAACGTGAAGGCGTGCGCCCAGAAGCTATTGGCGGAAAATTTCACCATCGCCAACAACCTTCTCGCCGGACGTGACTGGTTCTTTGATCACTTCACCGCGGTGGACTCCTATTTCTTCTGGACCTTCCGGCGGGGCACACAATTTGGTCTGGACATGTCCCCATTTTCGAATTGCGTGTCGCATAGGGATCGGATGATGCAGCGCCCGAGCGTGCAGAAGCTGATCGCCTACGAGGCGAAGACGATGGAAGAATTCTCAAAAACCTAGTAACACCAACTGGCCCCCGGCGTGCGTATCGCGCCGGGCGTAAAATTCACCGTTAATTTCATTCCGGCGGCCCCCATGAGTTCATCATCTGCCAACCAAGGCACGCCACTTTCCGAACGCATCTATGTTGAACTGGTCGCTCGAGCTATTCTTCCGGGCGCAGACGGTGCCACGCCGAAACTGAACCCGGCGCATCTTGCGAAACTGAGCATCAAGCTCGCCGAAGCCTTTCGCGCGGAAGAAAAGTCACAGTCGGACGCTGCGAAACCGGACACCGGCAAGTACGACGTCAGCATGGCGGACATCACCAAGTGGGATAAATAAGCAGGACCTTTCCCACCTGATTGCGCGTTGTCTTACGGACCGAAGGCGAGT
>CANIEV010000202.1 GCA_947466535.1 Betaproteobacteria bacterium | reverse complement strand
GTCATATACGAAAGGCGCCCGCAGGCGCCTTATGGCATCCGAGAAATCTTATGCCGAAAACGACGAGCCGCAGCCGCAGGTGCTGGTGGCGTTCGGATTCTTGATCACGAATTGCGAACCCTCGAGCCCGTCTGTGTAATCGATCTCCGCGCCGGCAAGGTACTGGTAGCTCATCGGATCGATAAGAAGCATCACGCCGTTCTTTTCCATCACGGTGTCGTCGTCGCTCTTCGCCTCGTCGAACGTGAATCCGTACTGGAAGCCCGAGCACCCGCCTCCGGTCACGAATACGCGCAGCTTGAGATCGAAGTTGCCTTCTTCGTCGATCAGCTGCTTCACCTTGTTTGCCGCGTTGTCTGTGAAAATCAGCGGATCGGGCATTTCGGTGACTGCATTCATGTGCTGCTCCTGAATCGTGTGTATCCGATGATTATGGGAACCCGGGGGGCCGGGGTCAACCCGTTGATGAGTAGGGCTATTTACGAGAGTGGGGAGTATCGATCACGCTATTGGAACGGCGGGAAATCGGCCTGACTACAGACTCAAGTCGGGGGCGTTTCAGCGGCATTCAGGCCGGAGACTGCCTGACCGCTTCAGCTGCCTGTCTGGGTACTCCGGGTTGCGAGCTTGAGTTCAACCGTGCGTGCCTCGCTCGACCGGTGCACAAGGCGCCCCTGGACGATGGCACCCAGGTGCATCTCCAGCGTGTTGTAGTGCACATCACCGTTGACCCTCGAGTGCGACTGAAGCTCGAGAAATTCTCCGGCATAGACCGGCCCGTTGATCGTGCCGTTGGCGACCAGATGCGATACCCGGATCTCGCCGTCGATCTTCGCGTGCTCACTGACCACCAGAGTCGACGCCTGATCCGGCAAGGCAGTGACATTGCCGACGATTTCACCGTCGACGCGAAGCCCTCCGGTGAAGCTGACATTCCCCTCGATCTTGGTGCCTGCACCGATGAGACTGTCGATGCGATTCTGCGGCTTGGTGACTTTCTTTCGGAACATCGGAGTTACTCCTGGAGAATTCCTGCCTGGTCAGCACGATTACCTGCCCGTCGACGATTGCCTAAGACGGGTTTACGGTCTGGACCGCGCGCGCCTGATCAGAACCGGCTTCGAACACACGCACCTGCACCGATTGAAGCTGGACATCGCGCGGCAACCTGAACGTGCTTTCCACCCGGTTGAAATACTTGAAGTTCAGCTTGAAGCCCGGGGAGTCGGCCGCCGACTTGTCGGGTAAAACGATAATACCATCGCGTCCCTGAGTCCGTGTATTGAGCACCAGCTGCAATGATCCCTGGAAGGGCTTGTCCCGCCGCCCTCCGATTACCAGCAACAGGCGGTAGCGGTATTCCCCCGGAACCGGCTCGTGATCAACCTTGAACCGGTGAATGCTGAGCTTGTCGGTGGCCGGGCCCAGATTGTCAAAAAACGAGAGGTCTTCCTTCAGCCGGGTGTTTTCCTCCATCAGGACCTTCACCTGGGATGCAAGCTGCGCCTGGGCGGACTGTTCGATCTTCAGCTTCGATTCGCTCGCGTCCGCGAGCGCACGCAGATTGCGCGTTTCCGACTCGAGCTTGCCGACTTTTTCACGCAGACGTACAAGTTCGCTCTCGAGTTCGCTCGTATCGAACCCCGCGAACCGACGGCCTGCGTCATAGACCCAGGCGGCGAGCGCGAGTGACAAGGATGCCACCACCGTCATGCCGAGCCAGCGCCAGTACCACGCGACATGCGTGCGGACCGTCATCGGCCGCTTGGCAATGCCAAAGCGCTGCCGCAGACGCCGGAAAAGGCTCGCCATGGCGCGTGACTTACGGGACCACGGCTATGTCGCCAAGACCCGCTGCTTCATCGAAACCGAAGAGCAGGTTCATGTTCTGCACCGCCTGACCCGCCGCACCCTTGGTCAGATTGTCGATGACCGACAGTATCACCAGGGTATCGCCACCCTGTGGTCGGTGAATCGCAATACGGCAGGTGTTCGCAGCACGCACCGAACGCGTGTCCGGATGACTTCCCGGCGGCATCACGTCCACAAAGCGCTCGCCCGCGTAACGCGCCTCGAACAGGGCCTGAAAATCGGCCTCGCGGGTGATTCTCGCGTACAGCGTGGCGTGAATGCCCCGGATCATCGGTGTCAGGTGCGGCACGAAAGTCAGTCCCACGGACCGGCCGGCCGCACGCGCCAATCCCTGCCGGATTTCCGGCCAGTGCCTGTGCCCGGAGACGCCGTAGGCGGAAAAGTTATCCGCCGCCTCGCTGAAAAGAATATTGACGTCGGCCTTGCGCCCCGCACCGGATACGCCGGACTTCGCATCGGCGATCAGATGATCGGTGTCGATCACGCCCGCCTCGACAAGGGGCAGAAAGCCCAACTGGGTCGCCGTCGGATAGCAACCCGGATTGGCGATGATGCGCGCCTTTCGCACCGCCTCCCGATTGATCTCGGGCAGACCGTACACCGCCTCTGCAACGAGATCCGGAGCGGCATGCTTCGCCTTGTACCAGCGTTCCCACTCCGCGATATCCTGGATCCTGAAATCGGCCGACAGGTCGACGATCTTCACACCCGCATCGACCAATTCGCGCGCCTGCCCCATCGCCACCGTGTTCGGTGTCGCGAAAAACACGACATCACACTTGTCGAGGCAGGCGTCGGCGGGGGCCGAGAACTTCAGCGAAACATGCCCGCGAAGGCTCGGAAAAAGCTCGGCCACCGGCATACCGGCTTCCTTGCGCGAAGTAATCGCCTGCAGCGATACACCGGGATGGCGCGCGAGGATGCGCAACAGTTCCACTCCCGTATAACCGGTGCCGCCGACGATTCCTGCCTTGATCATGTCGTGCTCCTGCCAGGTACTTTAAGCAAGTTCGGCGTTGCGCAAGTTTGCACGCCGTGATCCGCGCGAAGCGACCGGAGAAGCTTGAATCGGGAAGCCCGCATGCCTGCTGCAGAATCCCGTTCCCGATCTTGCCCGGGTACAGACGAAAAAGCCGCCTTTGGAAGGCGGCTTTTCGGAAAACTGAACCAGAATCTGTCAGCGCTTGGAGAACTGCTTGCGCCGCCGCGCTCCGTGCAGACCCACCTTCTTTCGCTCCACTTCACGCGCATCGCGCGTGACGAATCCGGCGGTCGAAAGCGCAGGCTTGAGGGCCGCGTCGTAATCGATGAGCGCACGGGTAAGCCCGTGGCGCACCGCACCGGCCTGGCCGGACTCACCACCACCGTCGACGTTCACGGCGATGTCGAAACTCGCGTCATTGCCGGTGAGAACGAGTGGCTGCCGCGCAACCATCTGACCGGTTTCACGCGCGAAGTATTCGTTCAGCGGACGGTCGTTCACGACGAACGCGCCCTTGCCGGGTTTGATGAACACGCGGGCAACCGCGCTCTTGCGACGGCCGGTGCCGTAATAATACTTGCCAATCATGCTCTGACCTCCAGCGCCACGGGCTGCTGCGCAGTATGCGGATGCTCGGCACCCGCGTAGACCTTCAGTTTTTTCAGCATCGCGTAACCCAGCGGCCCCTTGGGGAGCATGCCCTTCACCGCGATCTCGAGCGCCCGCGTGGGGAAGCTCTGCTGCATCTTGGCAAAGTTGGTTTCGTAGATGCCGCCAGGATAACCGCTGTGGCGGAAATATTTCTTCTGCTCGGCCTTGTCGCCGGTCACGCGAATTTTCTCCGCGTGTACGACAACGATGTAATCGCCGGTGTCCACATGCGGAGTGAACTCGGGCTTGTGCTTGCCGCGCAGGCGACGCGCAATCTCAGTGGCGAGTCTGCCGAGGACCTTGTCGGTCGCATCGACGACAAACCACTGGTGTCGTACGTCCTGGGGACGGGCGGAGAAAGTCTTCATTTTCGTCGGGCCGCTTATTCGGTTTTTTTGCTGCTTCGGTTTTTGCTACGTCGGGGTTTGCTGCATCAGTTTTTACCGCGCGGTTTTTACTGCGCGTAACGACTGCGTGGGTGACTGCCGCAGTTGACTACCTACCCATCGCATATAACCGCGACAGAGAACCCGAGAGTTTATTGAGGAAGTCCTCTAGTGTCAAACGCCGTATTCACGAATAATGCCGCCCAACCCGTCCGGTCCGCCACGCGGAGCGCCCAGGATTGCATTTCAACCGAAGGCACCAAAAAAAACGCAGCCCAAAGGGCTGCGAATAATTCCACCAAAGGAGGAGGGTGGAGGAGACAAAACATCAAGCGCTCAAACTGTTCAAACGCTCACTACAGCCAAAATTATGCACCAGTTGATTGTGCGTTGCAAGAAAAACTTTCCCCGGTAAAACAGTGTTCCGCACACCGTTAAAAACCTGTCTGGCTAATCTATTTTTTCTTTAATTACAGTGTATTAAAATTAAAAAGAGCGAATAAGGCTCGCAAGCCTTTATCATTTAGTTTTCCGATGATACCGATTTGTACAGATAATGATGCGCTGCAACATGTCGCTGCCGCTGCATCGGCCCGTAACACAAAGGAGACGGAAGCAATGGAATGCAGCATCAAATGGGTAACCGGCGGCGCCGGCCAGGACGGCATGAGCTTTGTGGCCGAAACCGGTAGCGGCCACGCCTTCGTGATGGACGGTGCGCCGGAAGGCGGCGGCCGCAACCTCGGTCCGCGGCCGATGGAGACCGTGCTCGCCGGCACCGGCGGATGCAGCGCCTACGATGTGGTGCTCATCCTGAGGAAGAGCGGGCAGAAGATCACCGGTTGCGAAGTCAAGGTCGAGGCCGACCGTGCTGACACCGACCCCAAGGTGTTTACACGCATCCACATGCACTTCATCGTGCGTGGCAAAGAGCTCAAAACCTCACTCGTGGAAAGCGCGATCAAGCTGTCGCACAACAAATACTGCTCGGCGACCGCGATGCTTGGGAAGACCGCAAGCATCACCCACGACTACGAGATCGTCGCAGACTAGATTCGACAGCAAGGGATCCGCGTGGACCCTTGACCACGTCAGACCCAGTAGGAGGTTCCGGTCATCACCCGCGCGGTGCACTGCATCGCGCGGCGGACGGGTGCAGGCAGTTCACGGGCACCCAGGGCGCGCGCCGTCTGCGCGTGACCTGCCTCGTCGCGGCGCATTGCATCCACCACCGCACGGGTGCGCGCATCCTGCGCGCTGAGGCGCGAAAGGTGGCCCTCGAGGTGTGCTTCAACCTGGCGCTCGGTCTCGGCGAGAAAGCCGAGATTCCAGGCTTCTCCCATGCGTCCCGCCGCGTAACCGAGCGCGAGCGACCCGGCGTACCAGAGCGGGTTGAGCAGGCTGGTGCGACCGCCGAGTTCCGCTATCCGCGCGGCGCTCCAGGCAAGATGATCCTCTTCCTCGCGACCGGCACGCTCGAGCGCACTACGCACCTCGGGCCGGCTGGACGCCAGCGCCTGCCCCTGATACAGGGCCTGCGCGCACACTTCTCCGCAATGGTTCACCCGCATCAGCGCGGCAGCGTGGCGGCGCTCGGCGTCGCTCAATTCGGATTCCGGCACCGCATCGGCCGGGTTCACGCGTGAACTCTGCGGTTCTCCCGCAAGCGTGCGCAGGGCGCGATCGAAGCCGGTGATCAGACGATCCAGGGGGGAAAGATATTCGGGCGGCATGCGTGCTCCGGAACCGGTGGAAACGGATTCATGTTAGCGCAAGGACACACGCAGGCGCGGGCACGATCCGGGCGTTCGTGAACCGCAAATAAAAAAGGGCGCCCGAAGGCGCCCTTTTTACCGGGGCAGAAAGCCCCGGTCGTTCTGCGGAGTGTTTAGCTCCGTTCGAAGTGTGAACTTCGATTAGAACGTGTGCTTCACACCCACAGCGTAGGTCGTAACATCCGTACCGGCAGCAATCGCCGAGACCGAGCCCACGTTGCTGTTGCCCGCAGGACCCGCGATGTAGTAGTACGCCGAGCCGACCGTCGCGCCAGCAACCGTGGTTGCCTGGCCGTTGGTGATCTTGCCGTAGGTGGCGTACAGCGCGGTGCGCTTGGACATGGCGTGGTCGTAGCCGAGGGCAAGGAAGCTCGCCGCCGAACCCGAACCGCACAGGCCTTCAAGCGTACCAGCCACTACGTTGGCCGAACCGCAGCTCGAACGACCCGGGGTCTTGGAGTAGGAACCCCAAAGCGTACCGTTGCCGCCGATCTTGAACGTGCCGCCGAGTGCCCAGTTGACCAGGTTGAAGTTGTTGGTCGCAGCTGCAACGCCCGCGTTGTTGCCGTACTTCAGGCGTTCCCACTGCAGGGTGACCGCGCCAGGACCGAAGTCCCACTTGCCGCCCAACTGCATACCGGTGTCCTTGACGCCGGCGTCAGCCGAGACGGTGGTGGAGTTGTAACCCTTGTGGGTTTCGTACGCGCCGTAGGCGGTGAACGGGCCACCGGTCCACGACAGGCTGTACGACCAGAGGCTCGGGTCGATGTTGGCGGTGTTGGTCGAGTTGAGCGCGGTCAGCGAACCGGTCGATGCCTTGTAGTTGTTCAGCTGGGTCGCGATCTTGAACTGCATGCCATTCCACACCGGCGACCAGTACTGGACCGTCTTCGACAGACGACGGTGGAACGAGGTGGCGGCACCTTCGACGCCGTCGCCGCAAGCCGTGGCGTTGCTGTTCGTGGAACTGGCAACCCCGGCGGCGGCACCCGTGGCGACGCTGTTGACAGCGGCGCAAGCCGCGGAAGGCGCGGTACCGGTCGTGTCGCCGTTACCCATGATCATGCCGAACGTGGTGAGCGCGCCGGAGGCGTTCGCCGTGCCCGCGTCCATCACCGACTTGTAAGGCGCATCCCAGATACCGGTCATGATCTGACCCCAGCTGGCCTGCAGGCCGATACCGGAGTTACGACCGCCGAGGAAGCCGACGCCCGAGCTCGAGGAACCCGAGTCAGGACGCGCGTCCGGGAACATTCCGGCTTCCGCCTGGAAGAAGGCGCGAAGGCCGTTGCCCAGGTCTTCCGTGCCACGGATACCCCAGCGCGACGCGCCGTTGTAGACGTTGCTCTTGCTGACGTCGAGCGAACCCTGCGCGGCTTGCAGCGCGGTGGTGGTGTTGTTGGCCGAGAACTTGTTCATCTGCACGGACATATCAAACGCACCGTAGATCTGGACGTTCGAGGCTTGCGCGAGCGCAACGCCAGGAGCGGCCAGCGCGCCGGCGACGGCGACTGCCAAGAGTTTCTTGTTCATTCAGACTTCTCCTTAGTTGTTTGTTTGGCCGAGTCCGATGCGAATTCGTTCACAGGACCCAACCGCGTTGCTCCTCCCGACTGCGGGGAGTTGGTGCGATTCTGCCCAAT
>CANIEV010000201.1 GCA_947466535.1 Betaproteobacteria bacterium | reverse complement strand
CCTTTGCGTTGAAGCGGATTTGATCTGGGTCTAGTGACGGAAAGGCCGGCGCCGAGCATCCGTCGGGCGGGAGTGGGAAAATGACCCATGGTTGAAATAACTTCCCGTGTAAGCATTCCCGAGAACGAGGTCGAACTCACCGCGGTGCGATCGCAGGGCGCGGGCGGGCAGAACGTCAACAAGGTGTCGAGCGCGATCCACCTGCGCTTTGATATCCGGGCATCTTCCTTGCCCGAGGCGTGGAAGGAACGCCTGCTTGAGCTTAAGGATTCGCGCATCACACGCGATGGCGTCGTCGTGATCAAGTCGCAGCAGCATCGCAGCCAGGAGATGAACCGCGACGAGGCGCTCTCGCGCCTCGCGGAACTGGTAAAAAGCGTGACCGTGCTGCCCAAGACCCGCCGCGCCACCAAGCCGACGCGCAGCTCACAGAGAAAGCGCGTCGAGGGCAAGGTGCAGCGAGGTCAGATCAAGGCACTGCGCGGCCGCGTGACGGAGTAGCGAGAGCTTTCGCGCCTGACCGGCGCGGTTCAGCCGCGAGAGGTGAACCAGCGCTCGAGGAAATCCAGCTCCTTCCGGCGCCATCCCGAACCGGCCGCAAGCGGTACGCCGAAATTCAGATGCGGGTCGGCCGAGGCGGTGTAACGCTGCCACTGGGGCAAGCCGCCGCCGTTCGGATCCCCGGTTTCGGCAAAGCGGGCCCAGGCGCCGCGCATCGCTTTCGACGTGTCGATATCCGCGGCCGTTGCGTTCGCGGGCAGCGTGCCGAACATGAAGCGAAGCTCGTCGGTATGGGTCGGCGGTGCCTCGCGTCCGCCAGGGCGGTGCGAAAACAGGTAGCGGAAGGTACGAGGCTCGCGCGCCGCGTTTCGTTCGGCAATGCCGCGCACACCGAGCGCGAACTGCGTGTCGCCGAAAATGTCGCACCAGCGCGGAACAATGTCGGCATCCGAATTCGCCGGGTAAAGCGCGAGGGCTTCCGCCGCGTCATCGCCGAAATTTGCCTCGACATAGGCGCGGTAGTCGGAAACGGTCTTGAGCGCCATGCCGCCAAGAAAGAAGCTGCCTTCATCGGTGTTGCTGCCGATGATCATCGGCAGCGTCAACGCGGTTCCGTCGTCGTAGGCGGCGCGTTCTTCCTTCACCACCGAATAGCCGTCGACGATCGGTCGCAGCACCCGCGGCGCGGTGAGACCGCGCGCGCCGGCGGCGAAGACACCTGTGAGCGCAAGCAGGTCGTCGGCACGCATCCTGCGCAGGGCTGTGATATCCGGCCCCAAGAGTTTTGCGCCCACGGCCTCCGCATCTGCGAGCCTGAACAGGGGACGGAAGGAGCCGGGACTTTGCAGGATCGCACGGTGAAAAAGGCCATGTGCGAGCGGCGAGGTGAGCAGGGCGGACACGCAGCCGCCACCGGCGGATTCGCCAAAAAGGGTCACGCAGCCCGGGTCGCCGCCGAAGGCTGCGATGTTCTCCTGCACCCAGCGCAGTGCCGCGATCTGATCGAGCAGGCCGTAATTCCCCGAAACGCCTTGCGGGGATTCGCGGCTGAGTTCGGGGTGCGCGGCAAAACCGAGCACGCCCAGCCGGTAGTTGACGCCGACCACGAGCACGCCTTCGCGCGCGAGAACGGAGCCGTCGTAGCGCGCCTCCGATGCCGAACCCACGGTGAAGCCGCCGCCGTACAGCCAGACCATCACTGGCAAGTTTTGACCGGCGGCGTCCGCCGGTGCCCATACGTTGAGCGTGAGGCAATCCTCGTCCACCTTCGGGCCTTGCAGCGAGGGGCCAGGCACCTGTACCGGATCGAAACCGTAGCGCGTCGCATCGCGTACACCGGCCCAGGACGCGACCGGTTGAGGGGCCTTCCAGCGAAGATCGCCCACCGGCGGCGAGGCGTAGGGAATGCCCTTGAAGGTGCAGATGTCGGTGGCAGTGCCCTGTATGCGCCCACAGGAAAGGGTAAGGATGTCGTTCATGTGTCGTTTTGCCGTAATGCGTGAAAACGCGATTATGAAGCGGGACGCGCGAAGCGCTCTCCTATAATCGGATACGTTACTTAAGGCGGACAAGCGATGCGACGCGTGGAGATAGCCGGGGCGGGATTTGCAGGGCTGGTGGCATCGATCGCGCTGGCCGAGCGCGGCTGGCAGGTGCGGGTGCACGAGAAGTCGTCTTTCGTCCGCGCAGAGGGCTTCGGGCTGTCGACGCAGGAGAACATGCTCAAGGTGCTGGAGGCGCTCGGAGTCCGCGAACAGGTGGTGGCGGGCGGGCAGCGCATCGTGCGGCGCAAGGTTCTCGATGACTCCGGCCGCACGCTGATGGAAACCGCAGATCGATCGAATGACCAAACCGCCCGCGGTTACGGCTACCGCATCAGCCGTTCGGTGATCATCGCGATCCTGCTCGAACGCGCGCGCAAGGCAGGCGTGGAAATCATCACCGATTCGCCGGTGGCCGGCGCCGACCCTGCGGGTGCGTTGCTTCTCTCCGACGGAAGGCGACTCGAGGCGGACCTAATCATCGGTTCGGACGGCATCAACTCCGCGGTGCGCGACAGCCTCGACCTGCAAGTGCATCGCACGCTGCGCAACGACGGCGCGCTGCGCGTGCTCGTCCCGCAGCCGCCCGTGCATCTCGATCCGTCCGAGGACGGCGCGACGCGCGAGAGCTGGTCGGGCTCGCGACGCTTCATCATCAGCCGCACCAAGCCGGATGAGCGCTATGTCGCGATGAGCTGTCTTGCGAGCGACGAAACCGGTGTGCGCACGCCGATCGATGTGGCGAGCTGGTCGGCCACCTTTCCCGCGCTCGGTCCCTTCTTTGCCTGGATGCTGGAGAACGCCAACTGGACGACCGGTCGCTGGGTGCGCTTTCAGACCCTTCGGCTCTCGTCCTGGCATTCCGGCAAGGTGGCGGTTGTCGGCGACGCGGCACACGCGATGCCGCCGGATCTCGGTCAGGGCGCGGGGTGCGCGATGATGAATGCGCTGTCGCTCGCGGTGCACGCGCCCGATCTCGCCGCGTGGGAGGCCGCCGAGCGTCCGCTCACCGAACACACGCAGCGCTGGGCAGGAATCTACGGTGCGGCAACGAATCTTCCCGGCCCCCTGCGTTCGCTTGCGTTCCAGGCAATTGGCCGCGTGCCGTGGCTGCGCAACCGCTACCAGCGCACCGCGCGGCATGTGCCGACGGGGTACGTCGCGCCTTGACATGTTTTCCCGACGCCGCTTTCTGACCGCTGCTGGCGCGCTTTGGCCGTTAAGCGTAGTCGCTGCTGACGCCGACGCCTATCCCCGGGTCGAGCGCGGCCGCGCGCTGCGTTTTCCGCGCGACCACGGCAGTCATCCCGAGTACCGGACCGAGTGGTGGTACCTCACAGGATGGCTGGAGGCAGGCGGGGCACCGATCGGTGTGCAGATCACCTTCTTTCGCAACCGGCCGCGGATCGCCGAACTGAGCCGCAGCCGCTTTGCGCCGGGCGAGTTGTTGTTCGCGCACGCCGCGATTGCCGATCCGGCAAGTGGCAAGCTGGTGCACGATCAACGCGCCGCACGCTCGGGCTTCGGCCTCGCGCATGCGGGCGTGGCGAGCACCGATGTCGCGATCGACGATTGGTCGCTCGCACTGCGGGGTGAAAACTATCGCGCGAAGATCGCGGCCTCGGGCTTCCGACTCGACCTGGAGTTCGCCCCAAGCCAGGCCATTCTCCTGCAGGGCGATCAGGGTTTCAGCCGCAAGGGACCGAACCCGCTGCAGTCGAGCTATTACTACAGCCGCCCACAACTGACGGTGAGCGGCACGATCGAGCGCAACGGAAAGCCGCTATCGGTCAGCGGACGCGCGTGGCTGGATCACGAATGGTCGAGCGAGGTGTTGTCGGCGGACGCGCTCGGCTGGGACTGGGTCGGACTCAACCTAGACGACGGCGGTGCGCTGATGGCGTTTCGGATTCGTGGAGCCGACGGATCAACGCTCTGGGCCGGCGGTTCGCGCCGCGATGCGCGCGGTGCGGTGACGAACTTCGCGCCGGATGCGGTGCGCTTCGAGGCGCTGCGTCGCTGGCGTTCGCCGCGTTCCGGCGCGGAGTATCCGGTGGCGATGCGGGTGGAGGCGGGCGGGCTCTCGCTCGATCTGGAGCCGCTGATGGACGACCAGGAACTCGATTCGCGAGCCTCGACCGGAACAATTTATTGGGAAGGCGCTGTTCGCGCCTACAACGGCGGCGAAGGCGCCGTTCGTTCAACCCATGGCGGCGAAGGCGCCGTTCGTTCAACCCATGGCGGGGAAGGCGCGGTTCGCTCCACCGCGGGAGGAAAGCCGGTCGGTCGCGGCTATCTCGAACTCACCGGCTACTGGAAGAAGCTTGTTCTCTAGTTGATAGAATCGCGACGCTGAATTTTTCCGGAGCTTTGGTCTTGAATCCGCAATTCGTCACCGTTCTCGGCCGCAGGCTCGAGTACATCCGCATCCCTGCAAGCAAGCCCGGCCTGCCTGTGCTGGTGTTCCTGCACGAGGGGCTGGGTTCGATCTCGATGTGGCGCGATTTCCCGCAGCGCGCGGCGGAGCGCACCGGTTGCGAGGTGATCGTGCATTCACGCCACGGCTACGGGCGCTCGGATGTGATCGACGTACCGCGCGAAGTGCGCTACATGCACCACGAATCGCAGGAGGCTTTGCCTGCGTTCTTCAAGGCGATCGGCGTGGACAATCCGGTGATCGTCGGCCATAGCGACGGCGCCTCGATCGCACTTCTGTACGCCGGAAGCGGGAATCCCGCAAAGGCGCTGGTGCTGCTCGCGCCGCACGTGTTCGTCGAGGATCTGAGCATCGCCGGCATCGAGGCGGCGCGCGACGCCTACCGGACCACCGACCTGCCCAAACGCCTGGGGCGGCACCATTCGGACGTCGACAAGACCTTCTGGGCCTGGAACAACATCTGGCTGCTGCCGGCCTTTCGCGACTGGAACATCGCGGACTGCCTGCCGACCGTGCGCTGTCCGGTGACGGTGATCCAGGGCTACGACGACGAATACGGCACGATGGCGCAACTGGATGCGATCGAGCGCCAGGTCGGCGGGCCGTGCGAACTGGTGAGACTGGAGAACTGCGCCCACTCCCCGCACCGCGACCAGTCTGATGCGGTGCTTGCCGTGATCGAACGGGTGGTGGCGTCTGTCGTCTGAGGTCCCGCGGCTATCCGAGGCCGTGGAGGGACCCGGCCGCTATCTGAGTCCGGGGAGGGACCCGGCCGCTATAATGGCGCCGAGGAGAAAACACCATGTCCAGCGTTGCCAGCGCGAGCGGTTCCCTGCGGTCCGATGCCAAGGTGATTGGCCTGATCGGGATCGGGCACTGTCTGTCGCACCTGTCCCAGTTCATCATTCCGTCGCTTTTCCTGTTCATCAAGGACGATTTCGGCGTCAGCTACTCGGCGCTCGGGTTCTCCGCCACACTGATGTTCGCCACCGCCGGCCTGCTGCAGGTGCCCTCCGGGTTCCTGGTGGACCGTTTCGGGGGCAAGCCGGTGCTGGTCTGCGGGTTGCTCATGGTCACCACCGGCCTTGTGCTCGCCGGCCTTGCGCCCGGTTATTGGTCGTTCACCGCCGCGATGATCTTCGTCGGCGCGGGCAACTCGGTGTTTCATCCGGCCGACTTCGCGATCCTCAACGCGCGCATTGCCGTCGCCCGCATTGGACACGCTTTCAGCGTTCATGGCATCGGCGGGATGATCGGCTATGCGTCATCGGCGCCGCTGATGCTTGCCCTGGCGTCTGCGTTCGGCTGGCGCAGCGCCGCGATAGGCGCGGGTGTTGTCGGCATCCTGTTTGCCCTGCTGCTCGCATCGCAGGGAGAGCTCAAGGGCGGCGGAACCACCGCCAAACAGAGCGCGGCGACCGACGAGGTGGCACAGGGAATGCGCACGCTGCTCACAGGACCCGTGCTGATGTGCGCGGGATTCTTCGTGCTGAGTTCCTTCAGCCTGATCTCGCTACAGAGCTTTGCGGTGCCGGTGATGGTGAATGTGTACGGCGTGAGCATCGCGGCGGCCAGCGCGGCGCTTTCGGGCTATCTCGTGGGCAGCATCGCGGGCATGTTCGGCGGCGGATTCATCGTCAGCTACAAGCGATTCGGCGTGATCGCTGGATCGAGCATCGTGATCTCGGCCCTGGTGCTGCTCGGCGTGGCGCTGTCGGATTTCAAGGCCACCGGACTGCTTATCGCGATGCTGGTCGCCGGCTTTTTCGTCGGGCTGATGAACCCGTCGCGCGACACCATCATCCGCCAGATCGCACCGGTGAAGTCGCGCGGCAAGGTGTATGGCTTTGTCTATTCGGGGCTGGATATAGGCGCCGCCACCGGCCCGCTCATCGCGGGGTGGCTGATCGATCACGGCGAGCCGCGGATGATCTTCGTGGCCTCCGCCGTCACGCTTTTCCTGAGCGCCTTCACCCTGATGGAGCTGAGCGGGAAGAAGGCCAAGCCTGAGTGACGCTGAGTCGATAAAAGTTCAACTTTTATCTGGAAAGTCATTGCCCGGTGCGTGAGAGCGGGCGATTGGCGTACAGAAATGATTCGACCGCGCAGCAAGATAAGCCGTTTCCCTGCGTCTGCTTCGGGATGTAGCTTCTAAGGCGCCACTAAACAAGGGGGCTCGCCCCCTCGTAACTCCCCCATCTCAGAGGGAACGCTGAACCTTCAAGCCTCGACATTGGACTTGATCAGCGATTCCCTAAGCCTCGTGTCGGAAAGTGCGCTTTGGCGCACAATTGGTGCATCGCACCAAGCGCACAGCCTTTCTGGAGAAAACCATGCTCAAGGGACGTTCTGCCGTCGTTACCGGTTCCACCAGCGGCATTGGATTGGGCGTTGCCCGTGCACTCGCGAAGGAAGGCGCCAATATCGTGCTGAACGGCTTTGGCGAAGCCGCCACGATCGAGAAGATGCGTGCCGGCCTTGCTGCCGAGTTCGGCGTGAAGGTCGTGTATTCGCCCGCGGACATGACGATGACCGCCGACATCGAGGCGATGATCGCGCTCGCCGCGAAGGAATTGGGCGCGGTGGATATCCTGGTGAACAACGCCGGCATCCAGCATGTGTCGCCGATCGATACCTTCCCGGAGGAACAGTGGAACCGGATCATCGCGATCAACATGAGTTCCGCCTTCCACGCGACAAAATTTGCGCTGCCGCTGATGCGAAAAAACGGCTGGGGCCGGATCATCAACATCGCCTCGGCGCACGGGCTGATCGCTTCGCCCTTCAAGGTGGCCTATGTGGCGGCCAAGCACGGCGTGGTCGGTATCACCAAGGTGACGGCGCTGGAGACCGCCACCGACAACATCACCGCGAATGCGATCTGCCCCGGGTTTGTCCTCACGCCACTGGTCGAGAAGCAGGTGGACGACCTGGCGAAGTCGCACGG
>CANIEV010000200.1 GCA_947466535.1 Betaproteobacteria bacterium | reverse complement strand
CGTGCGATCACCCATCGGCTGATCGAACTGCTTGCATCGCGGGTGTCGGCATACAACGGTTGCGAATACTGAACGACCGGCCACTCAGTGCTGCTCCGTGCGAGCAGCCGACATGAAGGCACCGACGTCGACATGGCTGTCATCAAGGGCGACGCCTCGGGCGGAGGCGTCGAACACGGCGATTTGCTGGTGAAGTTCGCCGAAGCGATCCTTGGCGGAACCGACGCCGAGCTCGCTGCCTTGCGATTGCGTCTTTGCAACGGGCCGGGTCCGGCCGCGATGGTCGATGCCGCGGCAGTCGCCGCTTTGTTCAACGCGATCGACCGGGTAGCCGATTCGACCGGCATCCCGGTGGAACCGGAAAAACTCCAGGCAAGCGCGGATTACAAGGAACGGCTCGGCATCCGCAGGTACCGCGAGGTCTAACGCCGCCGGCGCACCGACGAGTTGTTCATGGCGTCGCCTCGAAAATCACCGAGGTATCCTCGTCGCCGCGTCCCATCTCGAGGGCACGCCGGAACACCGGCAGCATCGCCTCGACCAAGGGTGCTGTCGCGCCGAGTTCGCCGATCAGCTCCTCGCCCATGTCGAGGTATTTGTACAAGCCGCCGAGCGTGCCGCTGCTGTCGCCGTAGCGCCGCGCCGCCATCCGGGGGCCGCGCTCGCACAGCATCGCCGATGAGGACGCGCCGCGCCCGAGCAGATCGACCAGCACCGCGGGATCGATGCCCGCACGCTCCCCGAGCCGGATCGCTTCCGCCGCGGCCGCGAGATGCACCGCACCAAGAAGGTTGTTGATCAGCTTCGCCTTGAGCGATGTGCCAAGGCCACCGAGATACACCGCCTTCGCACACACCTTCGAGAGCAGCGGCTGCATCCGTTCCGCGACCGCCCGATCGCCGCTCACCATGATCACGCAGTCGCGCCCGGCCACCCGAGCCGGCGTGCCGCTGATTTCGCAGTCGAGCAGCGTCGCCCCAACGGAAGCAAGCGACCCGGCGAGCCTTTGCTTAACCTCCAGCGGGTAGGTGCTTAGTTCGATCACCGTGGCGCCCGGCCTGAGAGCGCCAAGCGTTCCCGCCGCACCATGGATCACATCCTCCAGCGCCTCCACCGAGGGCAGGCTGTGCAGGATGATGTCGCACTGCCCTGCGACCTCCGCCGCCGAACCGGCGGCGATCCCGCCTGCGTGCGCAAACGCATCCAGCCCCGCCTTGCTGTAGCCCAGCACGCGCGCGCCCGAGCGCACGAGGTTGCTTGCCAGCGGCAGCCCGATGTTGCCCAGGCCGATGAAGCCTACCGAATCCGTCATCGCATCCATCCTGATCAAGAAACGCGACGATTCTCGCAGAGCCGGGAAAAACCGGCCGGGGAATGCAACAATCGCCCCCGATGACAACACCCGTATCTTCCTCAATCCGCGAAGCCCGCATCCGCCTTCGCGGCGAAAGCCTCGTGCTGCTTCCCGAACGCGCAGCGTATTGGGCAAGCGGGAAGACGTTGCTGGTGGCCGATGCGCATTTCGGCAAGGCGGCGAGCTTTCGCGCTTCGGGGGTGCCGGTGCCGCGCGGCACGACGAGCGAAAACCTTGCGCGGCTGGATCGGATGCTCGAACGCCATCCGGCGGAGCGCATCGTGTTCTTAGGCGACCTGCTCCACAGCGCGGCGGGCAGGCAGGACGCGACGCTGCAGGCCATCGCCGCATGGCGCGCGCGCCGGCGCGAACTCGCCCTTGTGCTGGTGCGCGGCAACCACGATGCAAACGCCGGTGATCCGCCCGCCGCACTCGGCTTCGAGGTGCATCCGGGCGCGCTGCAGGCGGGTCCCTTCAGCTTCTGCCACGAGCATCACGAAGCCGCGCTGGGTTATCCGGTGGCGGGGCACATGCATCCCGCAGTGCGCATCAGCGGCGGCGGCGAAAGCGTCCGCCTTCCCTGCTTCTGGTTCACCCGCGGCTTTGCGCTGCTGCCTGCGTTCGGCAGCTTTACCGGAAGCGCGACCATCGACCGCGGCGCGTCGGACCGTGTCTATGCGGTCGCCGATGACACGGTGATTCGGGTCTGAAAATGAAAATCGGGCAGGTCAGTTGCCAAAATTAGCAACCGAACTACCCAATTTCAAGCACCGCTATTCAATCTAAAAACGACAAAGTTGCACTTTGTCGTTATTCTCGCCCTGCGGATCAGGCCTTTTTCTCGTCCGCGAGCTGGCGCAGCGCGCGATTGCGCCAGAGGTTCCAGGCGCGCAGGAAGTCATTGAACTTCGCCGCGGCCAGCGCCTCGTCGTCGTCGAGGTAGTTGATAGTCGCGTTGCCTGCGATCTGCATCGCCTGCATCTGCAGCCGCGCGTTCATCTCGAGGTAGATACTGCGACCGACCACCTCGGGGATATTATTGGCCACCACCACCGCGCCGTGGCCGCGCATCAGTGCCGCACCGCATCCGCCGAGCTTCTTCGCAAGCACTTCGCCGAGGTAGTTGGAGCGCACCAGCATGTCGGTGCCCTTCTCCGCCTCCGCAATGTCCCAGACCGGAATGCCGGCGCCGATGAAGCCGGACATGTGATAGACCGGGCGCATCGGCACCGGGGTGATGCCGAAGGGGATCACCGAGGGCGAATGGTTGTGCACCACCGAGTTCACCTCGGGCCGCGACTTGTAGATCTGGCCGTGAATGTAGCGCTCGGAATACATCGCGCGGTCCTTCTGGTCGATCGGGTTGCTGTCCAGATCGAACTCCATGATGTCGGCTTCGGTCACGAGTTCCGGGGCGAGCGAACGCGCGATGTAGTAGCGGTTGGGATTGGTCGCGGAGCGTGCGCTCACGTGGCCATAACCGTCGATGACGCCGTGTTCGGCGAGAACGCGGTTGGCGACGACGATGTCGAGTATCTGGCTCATTGCTGTTGTCTTTCCGGTTTGCAGGGTTGAAATCAGTTCTTCTGTTGCGATTGTATGAAAGCTTTGCGGTCGTCGTACACCTTTTTGACGCTCGGCCGCGCGAGCATCATGCCGGTGTAGGTGCGCACCTGCGGGTGATCGGCAAACACATCGCGGCCGTAGATCGCCTTGCTCGCCAGACCGACAGGCAGGATGCTCGCCATGGCGGAACAGTCGGCGAGGGTGAACTCCGCCCCAGCGATGAAAGGCGAGAATTTCGCGAGCTGCAGCAGCGCCTGCACGCCCTTGGCAAGGTCCTTTTCGACCTCCTGCTTCGCCTGCTCGGTGGCCTTGCCGCCGAAGAACGCCTCGCCGTACAGCCGCCGCGCGGCGAGTTCGAGATGCAGTTCGAGATAGGCGCTGAGTTCGCGCACCCGCGCACGCGCGAGCGGATCCTTCGGCATCAGGGGCTTTGCGGGGTACGCCTCGTCGAGGTACTGCACGATCACCTCCGACTCCGACAGGCACTGCCCGTTGCCGAGGTCGAGGAACGGGACCTTTCCCATCGGCGAGCGCGCGAGCATCGCCGGTTCCTGCGACACCGGGCAGTTCTCCTCCTCGAAGGGAATCTCCTTCTCGATCAGCGCGATCTTGACCTTGTTGTAGTAATTCGACAGCGGAAATCCGCACAACTTGAGCATCTTCTCTCTCCAGGTTATCTGTTCACGCGGAACGACGGACTCGTCGTCCAGTGGTCTGCATCCGCCCACCCCAGGTGCTTGCGCACCATCGCATACACGGCCGCCTCGTCGGCGAACACCGTCATGTCCACCCATAGCCCCCTGCCATGGGGCCCTTCGAAATCCATCCGATACGCGCCGGCCTTGAGTTCATGCCGCGAGACCGTCTTTATCTCCGACCAGGCAAGGCGTCGCGTGCCCCAGCCGACCTGTACGCTCACGCCCTCGTCATCGAAGCAGGCGTAGCTGCCGTTGCGCCGCGGCTTGATCGACACCCAGGCGCCCGCAGCCAGCACCGCGAGCCACAGAATCCAGAACCCGCCGCGCGTCCAGCTTTGCATCGGCCAGACGGTATGCACGAGCAATATCCCGACGATCAACACCCCCGCCGCCTCGCCACCGGTCCAGAGCCGCTGACGCCGCAGCCGTCCGGTGTCGGAGCACAGGCGCATCGTCGCGCCTCAGGCTTTCGGCACCGACAGGTACCTCGCGAGCTCGTTCTTCGCCACCGCGTTGCGGTGCACTTCGTCCGGACCGTCGGCAAAGCGCAACGCACGGTTCCATGCGTACATGTAGGCAAGCGGAAAATCCTCCGACAGCCCACCTCCGCCGTGCACCTGGATCGACCAGTCGATCACCTGGTGGGCGACGTTCGGCGCCAGCACCTTGATCATCGCGATTTCGTTCTTCGCCGCCTTGTTGCCTACCGTGTCCATCATGTACGCAGTCTTGAGCACCAGCAGCCGCGCCGAGTCGATCATGATGCGCGCCTCCGCGATCCGCTCGCGCGTCACGCCCTGATCCGCGACCGGCCGGCCGAAGGCGACGCGGGCAAGCGCGCGCTTGCACATGAGTTCGAGCGCGCGCTCGGCCTGACCGATGATGCGCATGCAGTGGTGGATGCGTCCCGGCCCGAGCCGGCCCTGCGCGATTTCGAAGCCGCGGCCTTCGCCAAGGAGAATGTTCGATGCCGGCACGCGCACGTTCTCGAACAGCACCTCGGCGTGGCCGTGCGGCGCATCGTCGTAGCCGTAGAGCGAAAGCGGACGCAGGATCTGCACCCCGGGCGTCTCGCGCGGAATCAGGATCATCGACTGCTGCGAATGCCGGGCCGCCGACGTGTCGGTCTTGCCCATGAAGATGAAGATCGCGCAGCGCGGGTCGGGCGCACCCGAACTCCACCACTTGCGGCCGTTGATGACGTAGTGGTCACCGTCGCGGCGGATCGACGATTCGATATTGGTCGCATCCGAGGACGCAACGCCGGGTTCGGTCATCGCGAAGCAGGAGCGTATCTTTCCTTCGAGCAGCGGCTCGAGCCACTGCTTCTGGTGCTCGGGCGAGCCGTAGCGAAGAAAGGTCTCCATGTTCCCGGTGTCGGGTGCGGAGCAGTTGAACACCTCCGGGGCCCAGGGCACGCGACCCATGATTTCGCACAGCGGCGCGTATTCAAGATTGCCGAGTTCGCCACCGTGCGACTTCGGCCGCCACAGGTTCCACAGACCCGCGGCGCGCGCCTTGACCTTGAGATCCTCGATCGACTTGAGCGGAGTCCAGCGCCGGCCGGCGCGGGTGTTCTCCTCGATCTCCTCGTGATGCGCCGCCTCGTTCGGGTAGATATGCTCGTCCATGAAGCGCTGCAGCTTTGCCTGCAGGGCTTTTACTTTTTCTGAATATTCGAAGTCCATTTTTTAAACCTCCGTGTTTGCCGCCTACCGCCAAGGTGCCAAACACACCGGTGTCATTGCGAGCGCAGCGAAGCAATCTCGCCGTCCGACCCGCTTTGAGATTGCTTCGTCGCTGCGCTCCTCGCAATGACACCACGTGGTCGCCAACCCTATCGTTCCTTCATCGCCTTCTGCGCGTATTCCCAGCCAAGTTCCGCAAGCGGCCTGGCTCGCTTCCCCGCATCCAGCGCTTCCACGCTCGAGGCAATCCCTTCCACCGCGCGTTTCATCACGCCTTGCAGGATCGCGGCAATGCGAAACATGTTGTAGGCGAGATAGAAATTCCAGTTCTCGATCCGCTCGCGCCCGGTGCGCCGGCAATACGCCGCGATGTAGTCGGCCTCCGACGGGATGCCGAGCGCCTTCAGGTCCAGCCCCGCGATGCCGCGAAAGCGCTCGGGCGGGATGTGAAAGCTCATGCAGTGATAGGAAAAGTCCGCAAGCGGGTGGCCGAGCGTCGAGAGCTCCCAGTCGAGAATCGCGGACACCCGCGGCTCGGTCGGATGAAAGATCAGGTTGTCCATGCGGTAGTCGCCGTGCACGATCGAGGTCTCGTCGCCCGCGGGCACCGCGCCCGGCAGCCAGGCGATGAGTTCGTTCATCGCCGGAATGACTTCGGTCTCGGACGCCTGGTACTGTTTCGACCAGCGGCCGATCTGGCGCGCGAAATAGTTGCCCGGCTTGCCGTAGTCGGCGATGCCGATCGCGGCGTAGTCCACCGTATGCAGCGCAGCGACCACGCGGCTCATCTCGTCATAGATCGCGGCGCGCTCGGCAGGTGCGAGACCGGGCAGTGACTGCTCCCAGAACACGCGACCTTCCACATGCTCCATGATGAAAAAGGCGCGCCCGATCACCGACTCGTCCTCGCACAGCGCATGCATGCGCGCCACCGGAATGCCGGTGCCGGCCAGCGCGCGCATCACGCGGAACTCGCGCTCGATCGCGTGCGCGGAGGGAAGGAGCTTCTCTTTCGGCGCGGGTTTGGAACGCATCACATAGCGCCCGCTCGACGAACTCAGGCGATAAGTGGGGTTGGACTGTCCGCCCTTGAATTGCTCGACCGTGATGGGACCGCGGAACCCTTCGACGTTTTTCGACAGCCACGCCTCAAGCGCGCCTGTGTCGAAGCGATGCCGTTCCTGCACCGGGATCGTGCTGTCGGAGGAGTTGCTCAAGATAAGTTGGACCGTACCGGGTTCAAAGCGCGCTGGGAGAAGGGTGCGACGGGAGCGTCGGGTTTCAAGAGTCGGGAAGGGTCTGCGCTCTCTGAACACGATCGTAGCACGCCCTCCCGTAGCCTTGTTCCATCGGCAAAACGCGATAGGGGCGCCGCTTGATCGATCGCAAAGCCGCACGATAAAACAGGGATACCTTCGGGGAAACATTCGCATTGCTCATTCGCACCGCTGTCCAAAGGAAACGTGTCATGAAGTTCTCCCTGTTCTTCCTCCCCTGCTATCGCGAAAGTTTCTCGGGTTCCCAGTCCGCGTTCTTCGAGGAAATCGTCGATGCCGCGGTGGTCGCCGACCGGCTCGGCTGGGACAAGCTCTGGTGCTCCGAGCACCACTTCCATTACTACGGCGGCGCGGTGCCCAACCCGGCGATGCTGCTACTCGCCTGCGCGCGAGCGACACAACACATCCGGCTCGGGCCGGCGATCTCGCTGCTGCCTCTCAACAATCCGCTGCGAGTGGCCGAGGACTACCTGATGCTCGATCAGCTCTCGCGCGGCCGGCTCGAGATGGGCCTCGGCCGCGGGTTCCTGCAGCACGAGTTCCGCCCCTTCGGCGTCACCGACGAAACCAACCGCAGCAAATTCAACGAGGCCGCGGAAATCCTGCGCCTTGCCTTCAGGGGTGAGCCGTTTTCTTTCAAGGGCGAACACAATAATTTCGGAAAACTACAGGTCCTGCCCGGTCCCTATCAGACGAAGATTCCGATGTGGGTAGCCGGCAGCCGCAGCCGCGAGACCTTCGAATGGGCTGGCTCAAGCGGCTACGGCCTGATGATGAACCGTTATCCGCTGAGCGACGAGGCGATGAGCGCCCAGTTCCGGATCTATGCCGACAGTTACGCAACGGCCGGCCACGATCCGGCG
>CANIEV010000199.1 GCA_947466535.1 Betaproteobacteria bacterium | reverse complement strand
GCTGCGACTGCGCGAGCATGCGCAACAGCCAGGGCATCAGCCGCGGCAGGTCGCAGGCGGGAATGCGCAGCGCGCTTTCCGGGTCGAACAGGGTGCGCGGGAAGGTGAGAATGTTTCCCGGCGTGGACATCGGAACGCAGCCGCCGGTGTGGATGATGCCGGCGTTTCCGAAGGAGCAGCCGCGCCCCGGCTCGTCGCGCTCGATGAGCGTGACTGCATGGCCGTCGCGCTGCAGCGCGAGCGCGACGCACACGCCGACGATGCCGGCGCCGAGGACTCCGACGTTGATGCTCACGGATTGGCTGCTCATGAAGAGTGGCGATGCACGGCGACTGTGCGGAGGCTGCGCGCGATTCCCTGTTCGGGGGCGCGGGCCGTGCGCCTATGCGGTGCTACTCCAGTGCGATGCATTCGATCTCGACGTCGAACTCCATCGGCCAGCTGGCAACCGGAATGAAGGTGCGCGCAGGCGGGTTCTTCGGGAAATATTTCTTGTACACCTCGTTGATCTGGTTGAAGAAGGCCGGCTTGGCGCAGTACACGCGCACGCTCACCACGCGATCGAGCGAGGAGCCGGCGGATTTGAGCACGTACTTGATCGCCTCCAGCGACTGGCGGGTCTGCTTCTGGATGTCGCCGGACAGGATCTTGCCGGTCTTCGGGTCCATCGGCGGCATGCCGGAGAGAAAGAGAAAGCCGTTGGCCTTCACCACCGGCGAAATCGGCACCTTCGCGGCCTTCAGGCCGTCGGAGATTCCGGGAATGTGGGGGACGATTTTCTTCGCGGGCTTCTTTGCGGCGGGCTTGGTGGCCATGGAATACCTTTCGTGACGGTTGCAACAGGACGGAGGGCATAATCCTTCAGCGGGGCTTCCGCGTCAAACCGTGGCAACAAGCAACCGAACGAAGCGTCGTTCCGGTCCCGGCACACTTCGTGCGAAAGGATCTCGCAAGGGATGTCCCGCATGCTTGCGCGGGCGTGGTATTGCCGATACATTTCAACCCGCCCGCGAGGGCGTCAATCGCCTGATCCCATCTACAGAAAGGACCCGCCTGTGAAGCTTGCAGAAGAATTCGTCATTCCGGCGCGCCACGGAAAAGCCTTCGTTGTGAAGCGCGGCCAGGGATTCCGGATTTTTCCGATGGAAGACGGGCAGGTCGGCGACTGCGTGTTCTACAACGCCAACGACCGCCGCGAATGGTTCCATGTCGGCCAGAGCTGGGCGATCAACGGCATCCTCGGCACCGGCACCGCGAAGAGCTTTCGCCATTTCTATTCCAAGCCGCCGCGCGAGAACGTGATGATGACGGTGCTCGCCGACACCTACCCGAATCACTGGGGCAACATGGGCGGGCGCTGTTCGAAGCGCCTGTACGAACTGCGCGACCGCATTCACGAAGGCCACCGCTCCTGCCAGGACAACCTCGCCGAGGCGCTTGAGCCCTTCGGGATGACCGGCGATGACGTAATGGACGTGTTCAACGTGTTCATGGCGGTGGACCTGCATCCGGATGGCAGCTTCACCATGAAGCCCACCACCGTCACGAAGAACGACTACATCGAACTGCGTGCGGAGATGGATATTCTCGCGGCGGTGTCGGCCTGCCCGGCGGACACCTCCCCCACCAACGGTGGCAAATCGGCGCCGCTCGGGATCCGGATTTACGAATGAGCGGATTTATGGGGAATGGCACAGTGAATTGTTTATCTGTTGTCGCGGGCCTCGAATGAAGAGATTCGAGGCTGCATTCAACCGGCTGCTCGATGCCTGCGGCGCGATCAGCGCGACGCTCGCCTTTGGCGTGACCGTGATGATCATGCTCAACGTGATCCTGCGAAACGCGGTGGGCGGCCGCGTTCCGGGCGACGTCGAACTCTCCGAATACGTGATGCTGCTCATGACCGTGACCGCCGCGCCGTGGCTTTTGCATCAGGGCCAGCATGTGCGCATAGACCTGATGCTGCAGAAGATTCCGCGGGCGCTTGGCTGGGCGTGCGAGCTGTTCGTCGATGCGCTCGGCTTCGTGGTTTGCGTTCTGATGGGGGTGTACAGCGTTCGCGTACTTCTGACGAGCTACGGCTCCGGCGTGAACATCGTCAAGGAGTTCACGATTCCCGAGTGGTGGACGTTCTGGCCGATGCCGATCATGTTCGTGCTTCTGACGATCGAGTTCGTTCTGCGGTTCCGGCGCGTCTGGACCGGGCCACGACAAATACGCGCCGAAGGCGCGTCGATCTAGACGCCACGGAAAAGAGAACATGGACTGGACTACAGCACTTACCCTTCTTCTGCTTGGCATCCTCGGCCTGATGGCCTTCGGCGTGCCGGTGGCGGTCGCCTTCATCGCGGTCAACGCGGTCGGGGCGTTCTATCTGCTCGGCGGCGATCGCGGCATCCTGCAACTGTCGCGCAACATGACCACCTCGGTGGCGAACTTCGCGTTCACGCCGATTCCGCTGTTCATATTGATGGGCGAAATCCTGTTTCGAACAGGGCTTGCGATCAAGGCGATCGATGCGGTCGCCCTGATGATCAACCGCGTCCCCGGCCGGCTTGCGGTGATCGCGCTCGTGGCCGGAACGATCTTCTCGGCGATTTCCGGTTCCACCATTGCCACCACCGCGATGCTCGGTTCGCTGCTTTTGCCCGAGATGCTCAAGCGCGGCTACAACCGGGGCATGGCGATGGGCCCGATCATGGCGATCGGCGGGGTGGACATGCTGATCCCACCCTCGGGCCTGGCGGTGCTGCTCGGCGGATTGGCCGGCATTTCCATCTCGGACCTGCTGATCGCGGGCGTGGTGCCGGGCATCATCCTGAGCATCGTGTTCATCGCCTACATCGTGATCCGGGCATGGATGAACCCGGCGCTCGCGCCCGCGGTCGAAGGACCGAAGGTGCACGGATGGGAGCGCTGGAAGCCGTTCTGCCTGAACGTGCTGCCTCTGGTGCTGATCATCGGCTTCGTGATCGGCAGCATGGTGGCGGGCTGGGCGACGCCCACCGAATCCGCCGCGGTCGGCTGTACCGCAACCGCGGTGCTCGCGGCGCTGTTCGGTCAGCTCAGGTGGAAAGCCGTGAAGGAGGCGCTCACCGGCACCGCCGCGGTCACCGGGATGATCATGTTCATCATCCTCGGGGCGACCACGTTCTCGCAGATCCTCGCGTTCTCCGGTGCAACCAGCGGGCTGGTGAGCATTGTCACCGAAGCCAATCTCTCGACCATGGTGGTCATCGTCGGCATGATGGCGATCCTGCTGTTCCTTGGTCTTTTCATTGACCAGGCGAGCATCATGATGCTCACCGTGCCGCTGTTCATGCCGCTGGTGAAGCACATGAATGTCGATCCGGTCTGGTTCGGCATCCTGTTCCTGATGTGCATGCAGATCGGGCTGCTGTCGCCGCCCTTCGGCCTGCTGCTGTTCACCATGAAGAGCGTGGCGCCGCCCGAGATACGGATGAGCGAGATCATCCAGGCGGCGATCCCCTACATGATCTTCGGGCTGATACTCACCGTCGTGATCCTGTTCGTGCCGGAAATAGCCACCTGGCTGCCGCGTCTGCTTCAATGATCGTGTTCATGCGTTTGGGGAGGCCTCATGAGTACCGGTGTCTGGATATTCCTGGCAGTCGTTGTTGCCGCCGTCATCTGGGTGGTGTCGCTCTATAACGGGCTGGTGGTACTGCGCAACCGCTTCAGGAACGCGTTTGCGCAGATCGATGTCCAGCTCAAGCGCCGCTACGACCTGATCCCCAACCTCGTCGAGATCGCCAAGGGCTACATGGCGCACGAGCGCGAGGCGCTCGAGGCGGTGATCGCCGCGCGAAGCGGGGCGGTGAGCGCGAGTCAGCGAGCTGCCTCGAATCCCGGGGATGCTGCCGCGATCACCGGGCTTGGTGCGGCGGAGGCGGGCCTGTCGGGCGCGCTCGGGCGGCTGTTCGCGCTCGCCGAGGCCTACCCCGATCTCAAGGCCAACCAGAACATGATGCAGGTCTCGGAGGAGCTGACCGGCACCGAGAACAGGATAGCGTTCGCGCGCCAGGCCTACAACGATTCGGTGATGTCCTACAACACCGCCACCGAGGTGTTCCCGCAGAACATCATCGCGGGAATGTTCCGGTTTGTACCGGCGACGTTGCTCGAATCCACCGAATCCCCCGACGAGCGCAAGCCGCCGAAGGTGTCCTTCAGCAAATAAGGACGGGCCGGGCGGCGACAGAGGCGGGCGATGGATTTCTTCGCGCAGCAGGAGCGCGCACGGCGTAACACCGGGCTGATGCTGTTCCTGTTCCTGCTCGCGGTGGCGATGATCGTTCTCGCGGTCGATATCGTCCTTGCCATCGCATGGGGCATGTTCATCGAGGACACGTCGATCGCCGAACTCGCGGGCGGGGCTGGCCGCGTGCCCTGGAAAATCTATTTCGGCGGTGCTCTCGTCACCCTGGGTTTCATCGCGGCCGGCAGCGTGCAGCGCATGCTGCAGTTCTCGCAGGGCGGCGCGGCGGTGGCCGAACTGGTGGGCGCGCGGCGCGTGGCCCGGAATTCGCAGGATCCGCTAGAGCGCAGGCTGCTAAACGTGGTCGAGGAGATGGCGATTGCCTCGGGGATCACCATGCCGCTGGTGTTCGTGATGGACGAGGAAAAGGGCATCAACGCGTTCGCCGCCGGCTATTCGCCCAACGAGGCCGCGGTCACTGTGACGCGCGGCACGCTCGAGCGCCTTGGCCGCGACGAACTGCAGGGCGTCATCGGGCACGAGTTCAGCCACATCCTCAATGGCGATATGCGCCTGAACGTGCGCCTGCTCGCGGTCGTCGCCGGCATCATGGTAATCAGCACGGTGGGGCGCTCGATGATGCGGGCGAGCTCGGACAACACCGATCGCGACACGACGTTCAACCGCGACGAACGCAAGAGCGGCATCAACGGGATGTTTTTTCTTGGGCTCGCACTCCTCCTCATCGGCTGGATAGGTGTGTTTTTCGGCCGTCTGATCAAGGCCGCGGTGTCGCGTGAGCGCGAATACCTCGCCGATGCCGCCTCGGTGCAGTTCACCCGCAATCCCGAGGGCATTGCCGGTGCGCTCTACACGATTGGCCGCAGCTCGGGCGTGATCGCGAATCCGCATGCCGAGGAACTGAGCCACATGTATTTCGGCAACCCGGTGCGCGGTGGCCTGTTCGACACGCATCCCCCGGTGGAGGATCGCATTCGCCGGTTGATGGGCGAGCGCGGGCTGCTGTTTCTGCGCTCGCGTGCAAACAAGGCCGCCGCCGTGACGGAACCGTCCTCGGACGCCATTGGCGAAGTCAGTGAGATCGGCGGGCTGGGCGAATCGGGCGGGGCGGCAAGTGCATTTGCCGGCGGGCAGGCGGGCGCGATGCGCATGGCAAGCGTTCCGGATCAGGCGCGACGCACCTCGGACCGATCCGTCAGCACCAGCGCGCGCGACGTGGTGGAAAGCGTCGGCAAGCCCACGCACCGGCATATGGACTACGCCCGCGGCCTGTTGCTCGACATGCCCGAACTGGTGCGCCAGGCGATCGTGACCGTCGAGGGCGCGCAGGCGGCGCTCTACGCGTTGCTGATCGCGTCCGGCGGCGAGGTGCGCGGACGCCAGGCGGCGTTGATTGCAGCGTCCTCCGGACAGACGCTGGCGGATCGCGCGCTTGCTCTCGAGGAGGCGTTCCGACCGCTCGGGCCGGCGTTTCGCCTGCCGCTGCTCGATCTCGCGGTCCCGACGCTTCGCGACCTGCCGCCCGCCTCGCGGGAGGCGCTTCTTGCGCAGATGCAGTCACTGGTGGAGGCGGACCGCCGGGTGACGCTGTTCGAATTCGTGATGCTGACGATCTGCAGGCGACATTTCGGGCCGGCGACCCGGGGCGCACCGCCGGTGAAGCACAAGGCGGCTCAATCGGTGGCGGCGGAGGCCGCGCTGGTGTTGTCCCTGCTGGCACACGCCGGCAAGTCAGGTGCGGAGGACTTCGCCCGGTCCTGCGACGCGCTGGGAATAAGGGGTCAGTCGATGCGCGGACCTTCGGACCTGAAGTTTCCGGAGGTTGAGGCAGCGCTATGCGAACTGAACCTGCTCGCGCCGCTCGCCAAGCCCGCGTTCATCAAGGCGTGCCTCGCGGTGGTGATGTCGGATGACCGGATCTCGACCGGCGAGGCGGAACTCATGCGTGCGGTCTGCGCAGCGCTCGATTCGCCGCTTCCGCCGATTCTCGGCGCAGAGGGCGCTTGAAACCCGTTCGGATCGGCAGGCATCCCCGGTTCGCGCGTGCTAGGCTTTTGCATACAGGGCAAGGACCGGACAAACCGGTTCCGGAACAATAAAGACACTCGGCATGAACGACATCCGTGAGTTGGAGACGCTGCTGCAGGCGCGCACGCCGGTGGTGGCGGTGGAATCACACGAGGAGAACAAACTCCTCGCGATGATGGAGCGCTTCGCTTCGCTCAACGATCGGACGCTGTTTGTCTGGAGCGTGTCGAACGGCCTGCGCAGCCGCAATTCCGCGGATTCGATCTACAACACGGTGGAAATCGGGCAGGCGCTGCGCCACGTCGAAGGTTCGCCCCAGGACGCGATCTACGTGTTCCTCGACGCGCATCCGTTTCTCGACGATCCGCTTGTCGTTCGCATCATCAAGAATATTTCGCAGAAGGCGGAGATGGTCCGCCGAATGCTCGTCTTTCTCTCTCACAAGCTGGTACTTCCGGCGGAGATTTCGCATCTCGCGGCGAAGTTCACGCCCAGCCTGCCGGATTCGGCGGCAATTCAGAAAATCCTGAACGAAGAGGCCGCGAACTATCGCGCCACGACCGGCGACAAGGTGGGTGCGAGCCGAGAGGCGCTGCACATGCTGGTGCAGCACCTGCAGGGTCTCACCGAAGAGGATGCGCGGCGGCTTGCGCGCATGGCGATCCGCGATGACGGCGCAATCACGCTCGCCGACATCGGCCGGGTGCTCAAGACCAAGCATGAGTCGCTTCAGGCAAGCGACGTGCTCACGCTTGAACCCGGCATACCCGACATCAACGAACTCGGCGGGCTGGACAATCTCAAGCGCTGGCTCAAGGTACGCCGCGAGGTGTTCCTGTCATCCGATGCCACGAATCCGTTGCCTGCGCCCAAGGGCGTGCTGTTGCTTGGCGTGCAGGGCGCGGGCAAGAGCCTGGCGGCGAAATGCGTCGCCGGGGCCTGGCATGTGCCGCTGTTCCGGATGGACTTCGGCACGCTCTACCAGAAGTATCACGGCGAGACCGAGCGCAACATGCGCGAGGCGCTGCGCGTCGCCGGCGCGATGGCGCCCTGCGTGCTCTGGATGGACGAGATCGAGAAAGGCATCGCGGGCGATTCGGGCGGTGATTCCGACGGCGGCGTGTCGCGTCGCGTGCTCGGAACCCTGCTCACCTGGATGGCGGAGCGCAACTCTCGGGTGTTCATCGTGGCGACGGCCAACGATATTTCCAGCCTGCCCCCGGAACTCCTGCGCAAGGGGCGCTTCGATGAAATCTT
>CANIEV010000198.1 GCA_947466535.1 Betaproteobacteria bacterium | reverse complement strand
TTCGAATCCATCGGGTCTCCTCTCTCTTATTCGCGGATGCGGCGGAAGCTGTTGTAGTGATCGTCGGTGTACCAGTAATCGACCGCGGTCTTTACTTCGGAAGGTTTCACCTCGCCGCCAGCGATGATGCGGCGCGCGCCGCGGTCGCGCGCGTCCGGCGTCGGCACGGTGTATTCGCGGTAGTAGCCTCGCTCCTTAGGCGGCAGGCGCTTCTCGCGGTTGCCGAACACGCTGCCGTCCTTGGCGGGGTGCGGGAACGGCCCGCCCGCCTTGATCTTTGCGAGCGTATCGCGCACCTCTTTCGGCAGTTCGGAAAGCGCGACCTCGGCCGCCAGCGCCTTCGGCTCGCGCGCCTGTGCGGGAGCGACGGCCAGAAGTGCGACGAACGCCGCGGTCAGCAGGGAGCAGATGATCTTCATGTAGCGGCCTTCATTCCGCTTTTATCTTCGCTTCCTGCACCACAGTCGCCCAGCGCTTCGTCTCGGCGGCGATCTGTGCGGCGAGCGCCTCGGGCGTGCCCGGCGTGGCCACCGCGCCCTGCTTGTCGTAGGCGTCCTGCACGTCCTTCGAACCAAGCGCGAATCGGAAGGCTTCGTTCCAGCGCGCGATCACGGTCGGCGGCGTTCCCGCCGGCGCGACCGCGAACACACGCGGCGAGGCATCGAACCCGGGCAGCGTCTCGGCGACCGTCGGCCAGTCCGGCGCGCTCGAGGTGCGCTGCAGGCTGGTGATGCCGATCACGCGGATCTTTCCCGCACGCACCTGACCCGCCGCACCCGCCGCGCTCGACACGCCCACCGGCACCTGTCCGCTGATGATGTCGGGCATCATCGCGGAAGCCCCCTTGTAGGGTACATGCACCGCACTCACGCCGGCGGTGCGCATGAAAAGCTCGAACGACAGATGGTTGATGCCGGCCACGCCCGGCGTGGCGAAGCTGTATTTGCCCGGACTCGCCTTGAACAGCGCAACCAGTTCCTGCATGTTCTTCACCGGGAAGGCCGGGTTGACCACGAAGGCAAGCGGCAGCGAGCACACCGCCGAGATCGGCGCGAAGCTCTTCACCGGATCATAGCCGATGGAAGGATTGATCGCCGGCACGACGAGCGTGCCGCTCTCTGCCATGAAGATCGTGTAGCCGTCGGCAGGCGATTTTGTCAGCGCATCCGCCGCCACCGCGCCCGAGGCGCCGACGCGGTTCTCAACCAGAACCTGCTGGCCGAGCGATTCGGTGAGCTTCGGGGTGACGATGCGTGCGAGCACGTCCATTCCGCCACCGGGCGCGTAGCCCACCATGATCTTCAGAGGGCGGGCGGGAAAACCCTGGGCGTTGGCACAGATACTTGTGATTCCGAGAAAAACTCCCAGAACAATCCGTCCAATTGAAATCATCGGGTCTTCGCTTTCCTTGGTGTCCTTGGCACATTGGACTTCACGAGGCGCATAACGCGCCGCTGCGCCTTGGCGGTTAAACAACGGTTACTCCGACTTAATGTTCGCTTCCTTCGCGATCGTCGCCCAGCGGCGCGTTTCTTCGGCGATCTGGCGCCCGAGCTCCTCGGGCGAGGACGGCATGGCGGTCGCGCCCTGGCGTTCGTAATTTTCCTGCAGGTCCTTCGAGGCAAGCGCCGCGCGCATCGCCTCGTTCAGGCGTGTGACCACCGGCTGCGGCGTGCCGACCGGCGCCACCACGAACACACGCGGCGCGGCATCGAAGCCGGCGAGCGTCTCGGCCATCGCCGGCCAGTCGGGCGCGCTCGAAATCCGTTGCGGGCTGGTGAGCGCGATCGTACGGATCTTGCCCGCCTTCACCTGCCCCATCGCCGCCGAGACGCTGATCACGGCCACCGGCACCTGCCCGCTGATGATGTCGGGCATCATCGTTGCTGCGCCCTTGTACGGAATGTGCACTGCACTCACGCCCGCGCTGCGCATGAAGAGTTCGAACGCGAAGTGCTGCACCGTGCCCACGCCGGGCGAGGCATAGCTGTACTTGCCGGGCGCGGCCTTGAGCGCAGCGATCAGTTCCTGCGCGTTCTTCGCCGGGAAGGCATTGGTGACAACGAAGGCCATCGGCAGCGTGGCCACGCCGCCCACCGGCAGAAAGTTGCGCACCGGGTCGTAGCTGATCTTCGGGTTGATCGCGGGCAGGATCAGCGCGCCGCTTTCGGCGGCATAGATCGTGTAGCCATCGGCGAGCGACTTGATCATCGCGTCCGCTGCCACCGCGCCCGAGGCACCGGCACGATTTTCCACCAGCACCTGCTGGCCGAGGGTCTCGGTGAGCTTTGCCGCAAGCACCCGCGCGAGCGAATCCATGCCGCCGCCCGCGGCGTAGCCGACCAGCATCTTCACCGGGCGGCCGGGGTACGACTGTGCGATCGCGCCGAATGATGCGATCGCCAATGTCGCCGCAAGAAAAGCACGAAGGAATTTGGGCATCACGATCTCCTTGGCGACCTTGGCACTCTTGGCGCCTTGGCGGTTGACGCTGTGCGAGATGCGAGGCCGACTCAGGCCTTCGCAGGCTCCGCGGTTCGCACCCGGATATGCAACTCGCGCAACTGCTTTTCGTCCACCGGACTCGGCGCCTGGGTGAGCAGGCATTGCGCGCGCTGCGTCTTCGGGAAGGCGATCGCATCTCGGATCGACTCCGAACCGGTCATCAGCGTGATGATCCGATCGAGGCCGAACGCGATGCCGCCGTGCGGTGGCGCGCCGTATTTCAGCGCATCGAGCAGGAAGCCGAACTTGAGCTTGGCTTCTTCCTCGCCGATCGCAAGCGCGCGGAACACCTTGGACTGCATTTCCTCGCGATGGATACGCACCGAGCCGCCGCCGATTTCCCAGCCGTTCAGCACCATGTCGTAGGCCTTGGCGATGGCACGGCCCGGATCGGAATCGAGGTACTGGTCGTGCCCGTCCTTGGGCGCGGTGAAGGGGTGGTGCAGCGCAACCCAGCGCTTGGCTTCATCGTCGAATTCGAACATCGGAAAATCCACCACCCACAGCGGCCGCCAGCCGGACTCGGCGAGTTTCTTCTCGTGGCCGATCTTTACCCGCAGCGCACCGAGCGCGTCGTTGACGACCTTCGCCTTGTCCGCGCCGAAGAACATCAGGTCGCCGTTCTTGGCGCCCGAGCGCTCGACGATCGCAGCCAGCGCCTCGTCCGAGAGGTTCTTCACGATCGGCGACTGCATGCCCTCGCGGCCCTTCGAGACATCATTGAATTTGATATAGGCCAAGCCCTTCGCGCCGTAGATGGTCGTGAATTGCGTATAGGCATCGATCTCGCCGCGGGTGAGCTCACCGCCCCCGGGAATCAGAAGGCCGGCAACGCGACCGGCGGGATTGTTCGCGGGTCCGGAGAACACCTTGAAATCCACCGTCTTCATCACGTCGGTGAGTTCGGTGAATTTCAGCGGCACGCGCAGGTCGGGCTTGTCCGAGCCGTAGAGCAGCATCGCATCGGCCCAGCTCATCACCGGGAACGGCTCCTCGAGCGTCTCGCCCATCGTCTCCTTGAAGACGCTGCGGATCATGCCCTCGAAGATGCCGCGGATCGCGGTCTCGTCGAGGAACGAGGTCTCGCAGTCGATCTGCGTGAATTCGGGCTGGCGGTCGGCACGCAGGTCCTCGTCACGGAAGCACTTGGTGATCTGGTAGTAGCGGTCGAAGCCCGCCACCATCAGCAGCTGCTTGAACAGCTGCGGCGACTGCGGCAAGGCGAAGAACTCGCCCGAATGCACCCGCGAAGGCACGAGGTAGTCGCGCGCGCCCTCGGGCGTGGACTTGGTGAGCATCGGCGTCTCGATGTCGATGAAACCGTCCGCATCGAGGAAGCGCCGCACTGCCATCGCCACGCGGTAACGCAGCATCAGGTTCTTCTGCATCTGGGGACGGCGCAGGTCGATCACCCGATGCGTGAGGCGCACTGTCTCCGACAGACCTTCGTCATCGAGCTGAAACGGCGGCGTCACCGCGGCGTTGAGAATTTCCATGTCGTGCGCGAGCACTTCGATCTCGCCCGAGCGGATGTTCGGGTTGATCGAGCCGTCGGGACGACGGCGCACGCGGCCCACCACGCGAAGCACGAACTCGTTGCGAACGCTCTCGGCGTTGGCGAAGGTCTGCGCCCGATCGGGGTTGCACACCACCTGCACCAGGCCCTCGCGGTCACGCAGGTCGATGAAGATCACTCCGCCGTGGTCGCGGCGGCGATGCGCCCAGCCGCACAGGATGACGGTGTGATCGATCAGGGCCGAGTCAACCTGGCCGCAGTAGTGAGTTCTCATCAGAGGGTCCGCAGGTGGGTGTTTGAGTAAAAGACCGGATCAGCCACGCGGGCGGTTCGCGCCCGGCGCAACCACGCCCATCGAGATGACGTACTTGAGCGCTTCGTCCACCGTCATGTCGAGCTCGATCACGTCGGCCTTGGCAAGCATCAGGAAAAAGCCGGAGGTCGGGTTGGGCGTGGTGGGCACATACACGCTCACATAGTCGCCCTTGAGATGGTTCGGCACATCGCCGCCGGGCTGTCCGGTCTGGAAGGCGATCGTCCAGCTGCCCGCATGCGGATACTGGATCAGCAGCGCCTTGCGGAACGCCTCGCCGCCGGGCGAGAACAGGGTGTCGCTCACCTGCTTCACGCCGCCGTAGATCGAATTCACCACCGGGATACGCCGCAGGATGCCTTCCCAGAGCCCGATCACGCGCTTGCCGAGGAAGTTGGAGGCGAACACGCCGGTGGCGAACACCACCAGCACGGTGAGCACCACCCCAAGCCCGGGGATGTGCATCTTCGGCTGCCACTCGGGCGGCACCACCTGCAGCGTCTGGTCGAGCGAGGTGACGAGCAGATTGAGCACCCACAGAGTGATCGCAAGCGGGATCCAGATCAGCAGGCCGGTGATGATGTATTTCTTCATGGTCGCGAACCGTCAGGCCCCAAAAGAAAAGTATGGACTGCAAAGGCATGCACTTCGATGACCGCATCGCCCCCTGTGGCATCAGGATTGCCGGATGCAGCCGTCGGATGCAGCGTGTCATCCAGCGGCTGCGTCCGGCGGGAGCTCATCCCAAGCAGACCGCCCGTGCTCAGGAACCGGAACTCGAACCCGACGAGCTTGCCGCAGGCGCAGCAGCCGGCGCGGGCGCTGCCGCCGGAGTCGCGGAGGTGGACGTGGACTTCGACTCGCCGCCGCTGTCGGACTTTGAATCGGACTTCGACTCGGTCGATGCCTTCGCACCGTCGCCCGAGGGCGACGCAGCAGGCGTCGTGGCGGCCGCGGGCTTGGAACCGCCGTCGCGAAAATCCGTGACGTACCAGCCGCCGCCCTTCAATTGAAAACCCGCCGCGGTGAGCATCTTCAGAAAGGTCGCCTTGCCGCACTCCGGACAATCCGTGAGGCGCGGATCGCTGACCTTCTGCAAATACTCCTTCTGGAATCCGCACGAGGAGCATTTATATTCGTAAATCGGCATGAAAACCTCCGCTGAACCGGCAATTATACCCAAGAAACACTGCAATACCTTGAAAATATGGGGCTAATTGCCGAGATTTCAAGCGGAACTAAAGCTATGGAACCGCAGATGAACGCAGATTAACGCGGATAAAACCCGCCACGAATTCAGCTGCGGATAACAATGCCTTTTCAGCCGATACCCCGATTTCCCTTCACGCCGGCAAGGCGTGGCAAGTTCAGATTCGGCGTCCTGATGAGTTTGCGGTCCCGAAGATAACGGCCGACCACCTCCCACACCGGTTCGCCGGTGTTGCCCGCACCGCCGCCCTCGGCCACCGGCGCCCAGCCCGCGACCTTGTATGTCTTGTCCGCAGCAATCGGCTTGCCTGCGAGGCGCATGTCGGAAATCCGCGAACCCATCTTGGCGAGCGGATCGCAGGCGTACGACAGGCCGCCGACGCGCACCATGTCCCCGCCCTGCTGGTAGTAGGGATCGGGATTGAACAGGTTGTCGCCGATGTCCTCGAGAATGGCCTTGATCGCCTCGCCGGTGAGTTCGTTCACCGTGACGTTCGGGTAGGTGATGGCGGTCTGGTCCATCAGGTGTTCGTTGGTAATTACCTGTCCGGGCAGGATGGACGTGCCCCAGCGGAAACCCGGCGAAAACGCGATCGGCGCGTCCTTCTGCGTAATCAGCGCATCGAGGATCACCTGGTCGAACGATCCGTTGAAATTGCCGCGCCGATACAGCAGGCCCTCGGTCGTGGCGAGCCTTTCTTCGAGCTTCGCCTTGTGCGGTGCGCGGATGCGTTCGATCAGCGCACTCATGTCCGCATCCGCCGGCAGCAGGCGCGAGAACACCGGCAGCAGGCGATAGCGAACGTCGGCAAGTTTTCCCGCTCGAACGTCGAGGTCGAGCACCGCGAGGAACTTTCCGTTCGAGCCTGCATTGGTGACGAGCGTCCGCCCCTTCGCATTGGTCACCGGCACAGGCGCGGGCACACCGTCGTGCGTATGCCCACCGAGGATCACGTCGATGCCGGTGACGCGCGAGGCGAGCTTGAGGTCGACGTCCATGCCGTTGTGCGAAAGCAGGATCACCGCCTGCGCGCCCTTGGCCCTGACTTCGTCGACGAGCGACTGCAGCCGCTCCTCCTCGATACCGAAGGTCCAGTCGGGCACCATCCAGCGCGGATTGGCGATCGGCGTGTAGGGAAACGCCTGCCCGATCACCGCGACGCGTGCACCGCCGAGTTCGCGGATTGTGTAAGGCTTGAACACCGGATCGTTGAAGTCGCTCGTCTTCACGTTCTGCGCGAGGAATTCGATCTTCCCCGCGAGTTCCTTCTCCACCGCCTCCTTCACGCGATCGGCGCCGTAGGTGAACTCCCAATGCGCGGTCATGATGTCCACGCCGAGCAGGCGGCTCGCCGCTATCATGTCCGCGCCCTTGGACCAGAGCGCGGTGGCCGAGCCCTGCCAGGAATCGCCGCCATCGAGCAGCAGGCTCGCCGGCTGTTCCGATCGAAGCCGTTTTACGAGCGTCGCGAGATGCGCGAAGCCGCCGATCTTGCCGTAGGCCTGTGCCGCGCGGGTGAAGTCGAGGAAGGTGAAGGCATGCGCCTCGCGCGTGCCGGGGCGGATGCCGAATTCGCGCAGCAACTGCTCGCCCACCAGATGCGGCGCGCGATTGCGGCCGGCGCCCACGCCGAGATTGGCGCTCGGCTCGCGGAAATACGAGGGCATCAGCTGCGCGTGGCAGTCGGTGAAATGCAACAGCCGCGCGTTGCCGAATTTCGGCAGGTCGTACAACCCGCCCTTTTGCGCGAGCGCCTGCGTCGAATCCAGCGCCAGCCCGCCCGCCGATGCAATTGCAAGCAGTCGCAGGAATTCACGGCGTGAGAGCGACGACATATCAGCGCCTTCTGATGGTCATGGCAAAAAAGAGGAGCGCAACCGCGCCCCTCCAGGATGCACTACTTGTTTACCGGCGACTCCGGATCCAGCAACAGCGCCGTCAGATCCGCAATCTGCGCCTGCGTCAGTATCCCGTTCGCCCCGAAGCGCGGCATGTTGGTGCAGGCGCT
>CANIEV010000197.1 GCA_947466535.1 Betaproteobacteria bacterium | reverse complement strand
GTCGCCGGCGGACCTTGTGGCGGGGAGTCTGCGCACCCTGAACGTGGAGTTCCTCGATCCGCTGCCCTTCGCGCTAGTGATGGCGGGGCTCGGGCAGAACCTGTTCGCACCGCCCAATGTGCGCGGCTGGCCGGGCGGCGACGCCTGGATCAACAGTTCGACCCTGCTTGCGCGTCGCCAGTTCATCGAGCGGCTGTTGCGTTCGGCGAACGCGCCGCGCGCGTTGGTGACCGACACGCAGCGCGCGTTGGTGGAGGGTGCGCCGCGCGCGTTGGTGACCGCTGCGCCAGGGGTGCTGGTTGTCGGAGCGGGCGGCGTGACCGCGCGCGACGACCTGCCGCGGGTTCGCGGGCTGGCTGCGCTCGGACCGGACGGCCGCGAGCGCCTGCGCGAAGCCCTGGCCGACATCCGCTTCGACAGCGCGAGCTGGCTGCAGCGCACGGGCGACCTGCCGCCGCGATCGCTGCTCGTCGCGCTCGATCCGGTGAGCGGTGAGCAGGCAGGGGTGACGCCCGCATCCGCGGTCGGGGCGACGCCGGAATCGGGAATGGACCGGCGCATCGATTTTCGCGTCGATCCGCGTTTCGACTCGCGTATCGACCCCCGGCAGGCGGCGCTGAACGCCCTGCTTCTCGATCCGGTGTACCAGCTCAAGTGAGAGGAAGGACATGAACCGACGTGACTTCATCCGGCAGCTTGGCGCAGGTGCGCTCACCGCGGCCTTGCCCGGCGTGGTGCTTGCCGTGCCCGCTGAAGTAAATCGAAATACGGACTATCGCAATCTGCTCGTCCTGATCGAACTCAAGGGCGCGAACGACGGCCTCAACACCCTCATTCCCTACGCCGATTCGATGTACTACGCGCTGCGTCCGAGGCTCGCGATCCGGCGCGAGGAGGTGGTGACGCTCACCGAGCGCGCCGGCCTGCATCCCTCGCTCGCATCGCTGTTGCCGCTGTGGCAATCGGGCGAACTCGCGCTGGTGCAGGGCGTGGGCTATCCCACGCCGAACCTGTCGCATTTCCGCTCGATCGAGATCTGGGATACCGCTTCGAAGAGCGACGAGACGCTTGCCGAGGGCTGGCTTGCGCGTGCCTTTGCCGCCGACGGACTGCTGGTCGGCGCGCAGGAGCCCGGTCCGCTCGCGGGTGCGCGCACCGTGGCACTTGCGAACCCCGAGCAGTTCCTGCGCCAGGCCCGGCCGCTTCAGGCGCACACGGGCAGGGTGGCCGCGCCGCCGTCTGCGCTTTCGCATCTGCTCGGGGTGGAGTCCGACATCGTGCAGGCGGCCTCGCGGCTCGGCACGGCCGGCGCAGGCGCCACCCTTTCCACCGTGTTTCCGCAAACCCAGTTCGGCAACTCGGTGAAGGCGTCGATGCAGGTGCTGGCGAGCGGCGCGAAGGTGGCGACGATACGCCTGAGCCTCAACGGTTTCGACACCCACCAGAATCAGCCGGGCACGCACGCCAACCTGTTGCGCCAGTTCGCGGAAGGGATGATCGCGCTGCGCTCGGCTCTGATCGAGCTTGGACGCTGGGATTCGACTCTTGTGATGAGCTACTCGGAATTCGGCCGCCGCGCCGCTGAAAACGCCTCCAACGGCACCGACCACGGCACGGCCGGCGTGCAGTTCGCCTTGGGCGGCCGGGTGAAGGGCGGGCTGTACGGGGAGGCACCGCGGCTTGACCGGCTGGATAACGGCAATCTTGTGCATACCGTGGACTTTCGCAGCCTGTACGCCACGGTGCTCGAACGCCTGTGGGGCGCGGATTCCACCGGCGTGCTGCGCGGACGCTTCGCGCCGCTTGATCTGATGCGTGCCTGAAGATACGTTCAGCCGTGTGCAGGCTGCAGTGTCAGCCTTTAAAATCTCCCATTGCGTGTCGGGCTAGACTCGATCGGCACAAGGGAGAAGTTCATGGCGGCACTAGGCACTTTCGTGATCGTCCTGCTGGTGATCGTTGCAATGTTCGCGATCTACCTTGTCATGATCTACAACAACCTGGTTACGGTGAAGAACAATGTTGCCCTCGCCTGGGCGAATATCGATGTGCTGCTCAAGCAACGGCATGACGAAATTCCGAAGCTGGTCGAAGTGTGCAGGCAGTACATGCAATTCGAGCAGAACACGCTGGTCCGCATAAGCGAGGCGAGGAGTCAGGTGGCGCAGGCGCGGGAAGCGCGGAATATCGGCGCTCTCGGGCCCGCGGAAGGCGCGTTGCGGGCCGGTGTCGCGAAAGTCTTCGCGCTTGCAGAGGCGTTTCCCGAACTCAAGGCCAATCAGAATTTCCTGCAGCTGCAGAGTCGCATCACCGGCCTGGAAAACGCGATTACCGATCGACGCGAGTACTACAACGACAGTGCCAACGTGAACAACATCCGCATCCAGCAATTTCCCGATGCGCTGATCGCACGCATGTTCGGCTTCAGCGACGCCCGGATGCTGGAGTTCGACGCGCAGGAGATTGCGGATGTGGATGTCAGGTCCTCCTTCGGTTCCGCCTGACCGAAAAGGATTGAACGAGGGGCAACCGGAGGTCAGAGACGGAAGGCCGAGGCGACCACGGCGGTGATGCCGAGCAGAAACAGGACGAGATGAATCCATGCCCATATCTTCATGTCTGTCACCATTTGCCGTCTGTTTCTCGCGCTGATGATGAACGGGCGTCCGTCAACCGGTCTTGAGACGTTGTTCTGGGGCTGCGGAGGATTTCGGGCGAATTCGTCCTCGACGTCGCGCCTGGCCTGTGCCCGCACCCGATCCCATTCCGTTGAACTGAACTGGCCATCGCCGTTCAGGTCGAATCGCTTGATGAGCGCCGGCATGTCCTTTTTCCAATCGGCGATGCGCTGTCCGACCTGAAACTCGATGTCATGCTCCGTCACCGTCGCCCCGGCGGCGGCGAATTTGCCGAGTACGAAGAGTGGGTCGCCCGGGAGGATCAGTTGCTCGGTGTAGCGGAAGTTTTCCTGTCGCCATTTGCGCATCCGGACCGGGACGAGCCGGGCGCCGACAGGATCAACGACGCAGTCCCCGGTGCCGTCGTTCAGCATGAACGACCATTCGCTGGTGTCGTGCTCGCGTGACAGGGCTGAGCCGTTACGGCTGTTGTCATCCACTTCCACCACGCTGTAGCTGTACCAGCAACACGGCAATTGGGTCAGCGGGCTTTCGAGCGGCTGGCCCGGGAATCCCGCCGCGCGCCCCTCTAGAAGTACATAACCCTGAGGTGCGGAAACGATCCTGGACAGTGGGTAATCCTCGAGGGCGTTCAGCCGCCGGTTGCTTGTGACCCAGCCCCAGAGCGTGACGGCCAGAAATGCCAGCGCCGGCGACAGCATCAGCCACAAGGGCATTGCCTTTGGCAACGTAAAAAGCAGAATCAGTGCAATGCCCGCGGCCACGGCAGCGGCAATCGGGCCACCCAGCTCCGCTTCTGTCATGGAAAGAAAGCTGAACCAGCTGTTGGTCGAGTGTTCGGGGGAATCCGATGCGTTACGTTTGGCGGGCATTCCCCGGATCCGTTCGGAGCGGTCTTGATTCTTGTCTGTTCTTTTGAATACTTCTTCTCCCCGCAAGTTTATATCGAGCGCACGGGGTCGGCCTGTTTCCAGCAACGGCGACGGTGTGCGACTGGCGCAGGCCCGGTTTTATCAGGGAGCCCGTGAAGCCCCGCCTGGCCTGACATGTCCGATTTCAGGCGCGCAATCCCGGCGTGGTGAAGGTGAGTTTTGTCTGAATTGCGAACTTTTCTATTTTCAGAGCGAGAATTCATGCGTGGAAGCAGTCATTCAGATTGCTAAAATCGGCAATTACTCCGGCGTATTTCTGGTGCAAACGGGCGCGCGCGTGCGATCGGATGTATAAATCGCCCTGGCCGGAGGATACGATTCGGAACCGAAGATCGTTTCTTTGAGGTATCGAGAATGAGTGTCAGTCGCAAGGTGGACGGTAAGGTCACCACCGAGCTTTCAAGTCTGCTGTGTGTCGCGCTGACCCTCGTGTTGATGCTCGCCTGCTTTGCGCAGTTGCTCGAGTTTGACCGCGAGGCGGACAAGGCGGCGATCACCGGCCTGCCGCCGAGTGCGGCGGGTCCGATGCCCGGTGCCGATCTGCCTGGCTCGCGTTCCGCTGCGCCGATCGATCGCACCGATATTGGCGGTACCAGTGCAACCGGCCAGGTGACGCAGGTATTCGTGCGGGTGGAGCAGGGCGTGTATCTCGCCTGGGATCGCACACCGGAGTTCCTGCGGCGCAAGGCCGAGGTGTATGCCGATGTGCGTTTTCCCGAGGCGCTGGCCAACGGCGCGGAATCGACGCTCGCCTACATCGGACGAGGCGTGGATGACCTGAAGCAGGGTGATATTGCCGAAGTAAGGTTCGCACATCGAGCTGTGGCGGCGGTCGGCGGGGTGTCGGCCTTTCCGGTGCACGAAGTCACGCGAATGACCGAACTCGTCGCGCGCAAGGGCACGCCGATGGCGCGCGACATCGAGCGCCGCATACTCGCGCGCACCCAGGGCAATAGCAATGAGCGGATTGCCGCCGCGCTGCAGACGCGGATTGCCGAGACGCCGATGATCCCCGGTATCACCACACCGCGCTAGAGCGTCTGAACAAGGGGCGACGCATCCTTGCAGATTCCCAAGAGTCGGAACAAAGGGGCGACGCATCCTTGTAAATCCCCAAGCGTCGGAACAAAGGGGCTGCGCCCCCTTGTAAATCCCCCAATGGCGGCAGCTAAAGCCGGACGACCCCGTCGTAGAGCAGCTTCATTCCGGTGAGAGCGAGCGCCGCGTAGGACACGCGGAAGAACCAGAGCGTCGGCAGCTTCTTCTGCACCTGGATGCCGATCAGTATGCCTACTGCGCCGAGCGGCGCGAGCACCAGCGCGGTGGTGAGGTTGCGGGCATCGAACAGGCCAAGCGCGAGGTAGGGAATCACCTTCACCAGGTTGATCGCGGTGAAGTAGATCACAGTGGTTCCCACATGCACGGCCTTGGGCAGGCGCTGCGGCAGCATGTACACCGACAGCGGCGGGCCGCCGGAATGCGCGATGAAACTGGTGAGGCCGGACAGCGCCGACCAGAACCCGCCTTTGATCACCGCCGGTTTGGTGGGCGCGGCCTGCGGCTTGAAGATCGCGTGCAGCACAAAGCACACCGCGATCAGCCCGAGAATGATGCGGATCGCGTTCTCGTTGAGGTATTTGAACGTGATCCAACCGATGCCCACGCCGAGGATGCCGGCGGGCAGCATGATCGCCATGTTTTTGCGGTCCCAGTCGCGCCGGTAGGCCCACACGCCCACCCAGTCCATCACTATCAGGATCGGGAGCATGATGGCCGCGGCCTGCACCGGCGAAATCACCAGCGCGAGGATCGGCACCGAAAGGCCGCCGGCGATACCCAAGCCCCCCTTGGAGACGCCGGTGATGAGAACGGCGAGGGTGCAGAGCACCCAGAACAGGGGATCGGGACTGAATTCCATCGTTTGGCGGGCCTGAAATGAGGTGGGCGCGCCTGAAAAGTCGGGATGCCAGCGCGCCGAGCGAATAGTACCAGCAGGTTCCGCGCCCTCTTTCGTGCCGGGTCGCGGGCGCTACGCGGCGCTTACCTTTCCCCCGGGAGTTTTTTCATGTACGGTTTGTGACATTGTTTGCTGACTCGAATATGCCAACGCGCTAATGTTCGTGCGTGCAGACTTTGACTTTCCGATCACTGAACCGTCGCCGCCTGCTGCTTGCCGGGCTGGCGTCAGGCCTGCTTGCAGCTTGCGCGGGGTCGATGACATCACGCTCGCTTGCTGGCCGCCGGGTGCTGGTGGTTGGTGCCGGATTCGCCGGCCTGTCCGCCGCGCGCGCGCTCACCAACGCGGGTGCGGAGGTGATCGTGCTGGAGGCGCGCGAACGCGCGGGGGGCAGGGTATTCACCGATCGCAGCGGCGGCTTCCCGCTGGATCTCGGCCCTGCCTGGCTGCACGGCGGGCCGGGCAATCCGCTCAAGCCGATCGCGATCGAGGCGGGCATCGCGTCGCGCGTGACCGACTATTCCAACGTGCGTTTCACCGACACGAGCTCCGGCACGCGGGTTCGCATGGCTACAACCGAACTGCTCGGGCCTGCGGGGCGTATCGTTCGCACGATGGAATCGCCCACGCTCTGGCTGGAACTGCGTGCCGGCGCGCTTGCCTCGGGCAACAGGTTGTCGGTGGCGGATGTGTTCGAACGTGCCGTCCGGCGCGTCGAGCAACGCGAGGGCCCGATCGAGCGCGGCGTGATCATGCTGCAACGCTGGGTGATCGAATCCAATCTTGCCGCGCCTCTGGACGAAGTGGGTGCAGAGGCGCTGCTGGATGACTCCGCCACGCGTGAGGACGACGCGGTGCTGCCCACCGACGACCGCTACATGGTGGCCGGCATGGACCGCCTGATCGCGCTGATGACGCCGGTCCTCGACATCCGCTACCGGGCGGAAGTGAACGCGGTCGACTGGCAACCCGGATCGGTGCGAATCGCCACCTCGCTCGGAGAATTCCGTGCGGATGCCGCGGTGATCACGCTGCCGGTGGGTGTACTTGCAAACGGCGATGTCCGGTTCTCGCCCGCGCTGCCGGCGAGCTTCACCCGGCCGCTCTCGAACCTGCGCATGGGCCTGCTGAACAAGATGTGCATGGTCTTCCCCAGCGCGTTCTGGGGCACCAAGTTCGACTTCCTCGCCTACTACGACACCAACCCGCCGCCGCTGTACTACGCCTGGCTGAATCTCGCGCTTTACAACGGCACTCCCGCACTTGTCGGTTTTACCTCCGGTCGCGCCGCGCGCGAGGTCGAGGGCATGAAGGACGACTACCTCGTCGAACAGCAATTGAAGCGCATGCGCGCGGGCGGGCGAACCCATATTCCCGACCCGGTGGCGGTGCATGTCTCGCGCTGGGGCGCGGACCGCTATGCGCGCGGGTCGTATTCCTATCTCGGTGTCGGCGGCTCGGGGCGCGATCGCGCAGCGCTTGCGGTGCCCATTCAGAACACCCTGTACTTCGCCGGCGAAGCCACGCACCGCGAGGATCCGGCCTCGGTGCACGGTGCGTGGTGGTCGGGGCAGAGGGCGGCGCAGCAGATCGGGCGATTGGCCGGGTGAGATCGCTTCGCTGCGCTCGCGATGACGGACGCCCTCCGGTCATTGCGAGGAGCCGCAGGCGACGCGACAATCTCCAGTTCGTAAAGGATCCGGCACACTGCGGAACCGTCGTGCCTTTGGAGATCGCGTCGCTACGCTCGCGATGACAGCCCTTAGGCGGTCATTGTGAGGAGACGCGGGCGACGTGGCAATCTCCAGCTCGCAAGGGCTCTCGCACACTGCGGAACCGTCGTGCCTTTGGAGATCGCTTCGCTGCGCTCGCGATGACAGTCCTTAGGCGGTCATCGCAGGGAGCAAAGCGACGTGGTGATCCGTTCGACCAGGTGCGTTGCCCGGATTAGCGCGCGAGATACGACAGGTAATACGCCACCGCCTCCGGATCGCAGCGCACCTCAAGCAATATCGGGCTCCTATCGTCGCG
>CANIEV010000196.1 GCA_947466535.1 Betaproteobacteria bacterium | reverse complement strand
GCGCAGCGATGACGACCTCGGCCGGCTGGTCACGTCAATCGCAGCCGAAGCGCGGCGCGGCGACCAGGTACTGGTGATGTCCAACGGCGGATTCGGTGGCATCCACGAAAAGCTGCTCTCCGCGCTGCGTGCCCGGGTCGGGCGATGATCATCTATCTGCATGGATTCAATTCCTCGCCGCAGTCGCACAAGGCGAGCTATCTCGGGGAGGTGCTGACGCGCCGCGGCCAGGCCGGGGAGTACGCATGCCCTGCGCTACCGCCTCGCCCGCTGGATGCGATTCGGGCGATCGAGGCCGAGTTGGCAAAGCATCCGCGAAAGCCCGTCTGCTTTGTCGGATCCTCGCTCGGTGGTTTCTACGCCACGCATCTTGCCGAGAAGCACGACGCACGGGCGGTGCTGATCAACCCGGCGATCGACCCGGACACCGGTCTCGAGTCCTATCTTGGCCGGCAGCAGAATCTGTACACCGGTGAATCCTGGGAACTTACCCGGGAGCACCTCGCCGAGTGGGCCTCGCTGCGGGTCGCGCGCATCACGCCGTCGCGTTACCTGCTGCTGGTCGAGACCGGGGACGAGGTGCTCGACTACCGTCGCGCGGTGGAGCGCTACGCGGGTGCGAAGCAGGTTGTGATCGAAGGCGGCGACCACACGTTGAAGAGTTTTCCCGAGCAGCTTCCGGTACTTTTCGAATTTGCCGGCCTCGACGCCTGAGGCGCTGGCGCGGCGACGGAGGCCTTCGGCTGCGCCTTGTTACTTTGCTATAGTCGAACGAACACGGAGAACCCATGAAGACACGCGCATCCTTGGCCTGGTTCGCACTGCTTGCGGCGTCCGTTGCGAACGCGCAGGTGGCCAATATGCCGCCGCATGTGCAGGAACGACTCGCGCAGGTCGGGCCCGGCTGGGGCAAGGACATTCGCGGCAATATAGAAAAGACGCTCGAGGTCTACACGCCGATTCTTGCCGGCGCGCCCAAGGAAGGCATGTCGGTGACGCGCGACGTCGCCTACGGACCGGATCCGCGGCACCGTCTCGATCTGTACCGTCCGGAAGGCAAGTCCGGCGTGCCGGTGGTGGTATTCATCCACGGCGGTGCGTACGTGGCGGGTGATCGAAGCGTCAACGCCGAGGTGTACGGCAACGTGCCGACCTATTTTGCGCGTCAGGGCTATCTCGGCGTCAACGCGACCTACCGCCTCGCACCCGCGGCCAAATGGCCGGCGGCGGCCAATGATGTCGGAGCGATGGTGGCCTGGCTCAAGGCGAATGCGTCGAAGTACGGCGGCGATCCGAACCGCATCCATCTCATCGGCCATTCCGCCGGCGCAACCCATGTGGCGAGCTACAGCTTCATCCGTTCGCTGCATCCCGCCGAGGGACCGGGCGTGGCGGGCATCATCCTGATGAGCGGTCGGTACCAGTTCAATCCGAATCCCGACGATCCGAACCTGAAGAATTTCCAGGCCTACTTCGGAGAGGATCGCGCGCAGTACCCCAACCAGTCGCCGATCAGCCATGTGAAGACCGCGCCGAAGGTGCCTACCTTCATCGTCGTGTCGGAGTACGACAATCCGGATCTCGACACGCAGGGCGCGCTGCTCCTCTCGGCCTATTGCGAGCGCGACCGCGCCTGTCCGCGCTTCACGCGCATGGAAAAGCACAACCATCTCTCGATGACGTATCAGTTCAATACGAAGGACGATGCGCTCGGAAAAGAGATCCTTGAATTCATGCGCCGCGGGCGTTGATCCCGGACCTGCTCCCGGGGTTGCCGCACGGCGCGCGTGAATTCCACCCCGTCCCTTCTCCGGCTTCACCGGGAAGCGGGCGATCCTGACGGGAAAGCAATGGCTACGAAAAAGAAGACCAGCGAAGCGCGCAAGCGCATCGTCATCGGCATCAGCGGTGCCTCGGGCGCGGTGTACGGCATTCGCCTGCTCGAACTCCTGAAACAGACGGAAATAGAAAGCCACCTGATCCTCACGCGCTCGGCGCAGGTGACGATTGCGCTGGAGACCGACCGCAAGGTTCGCGAGGTGATGGAGATGGCGGATGTGGTGCACGCCTCGGCGGATATATCGGCATCGATTTCCAGCGGATCGTTCCGCACACTCGGCATGATCGTCGCACCCTGCTCGATGCGCTCGCTCGCCGAAATTGCGACGGGAGTCACGAGTTCGCTGCTCACGCGTGCCGCGGATGTCACCCTCAAGGAGCGCCGCCCGCTGGTGCTGCTGGTGCGCGAGGCACCGTTCAACCTAGTGCACCTTCGCAACATGGTGTCCGCGGCGGAAGCGGGCGCGATCATCTATCCGCCGGCGCCGGCGTTCTACGCCAAGCCCGACTCGCTTGAACAGATGATCGACCACACCATCGGGCGAGTGCTCGACCTGTTCGACATCGACCTTGGCGTGGTGAAGCGCTGGAACCGGCCGACGCGTTCGGCGCGCGATCTGGTGGCGGACGACGGCAAGAAATAGATTTGCCCAAACCCAACTGTCTGGTGACGGCGATGACGCGAGTCCCTTAGCTCCTGCACGCACCGGTATAATCCGCGTCCCGCTTCCCTTCGCGCGGCATGAAACGCCCGCCGCGCTCCCCCGCATGTCCTCCCTGCAGCATGTGTTGTTCGATGAAAGCGGCGCCTTCAAGACCGGTACGGTGCTGTCCGAATCCGACGCTTCGATGCAGGTGGAAACCTCATCGGGCAAGCGCATCAAGCTCAAGTCGAACGCCGTGATCCTGCGCTTTGCCGATCCGTCGCCGCAGGAATTTCTTGCGCGTGCGGATGGGCTTGCGGGCGGGATGGACACCGGCTTTCTTTGGGAGTGCGCGGGCGCGGACGAGTTTGCCTTCGAGGATCTTGCCCGCGACTATTACGGGCGTCCGCCGAGCGCGCTCGAGTCCGGTGCGATTCTGGTGAAGCTGCACGGCGCGCCAATGTATTTTTATCGCAAGGGCAAGGGGCGCTACAAACCCGCGCCGGCGGAAACCATCAAGGCGGCGCTCGAGGGTCTGGAGAAGAAGAAGCGCATCCAGGCCGAGATCGATGCCTGGGCGGGCGAACTCATCGAAGGGCGCTTTCCCGACGTGTTGCGCCCGCTGCTTCCGATGTTTCTCTACAAGCCCGATCGAAACCGCGCCGAAACCCGTGCGGTGGAAAAGGCCTGCGAAGAAACCGGCTTGTCGATTCCGAAGCTGCTGGAGCGGGCGGGTGCGCTGCCGTCTTCAAGCGCGTACCACCTCGGCCGTTTTCTGTTTGAATATTTTGCGAAGGGAACCGGGTTTCCTTCTGCGGCGACCCCGCGCGCGCCTGCTGAAGTGTCGGCCGACCTGCCGCGCGCGGAGGTCACCGCCTTTAGCCTGGATGATCACACCACCACCGAGATCGACGATGCACTTTCGGTGACGCGGCTGCCTGAGGGAAGGCTTCGCATCGGCGTGCATATCGCCGCGCCCGCGCTCGGATTCGCCCCCGGTTCGCCGGTGGACGCGGTCGCCCGGGAGCGCCTGTCCACCGTGTACATGCCGGGCAACAAGATCACCATGCTGCCGCAGCCGGTGATCGAAGCCTATTCGCTGGTCGAAGGCGGCGACCGCCCGGCCTTGTCCCTGTATGTCGACGTGCGCGAGGAGGACTTCGCGATCGAACGCACGCACAGCGTGGTCGAACTCGTGCCGATCGCCGCCAACCTGCGCCACAGCAAGCTCGAGTCGGTGGACGGCGCGTTCCTCGCCGGCGAGATGCCCGATGTGCCGTTTGCGAACGAACTGCACACGCTCTGGCGGTTCGCGTTGTCGCTGGAGGCCGCGCGCGGCAAGCCTTCGGTGTCCGGTGACCGGCCCGACTACAGCTTCTATGTCGACACCGATGCCGAGGGCAAGGAAACGGTGCGCATCGTGCAGCGCGCTCGCGGCACGCCGCTGGACAAGCTGGTGGCCGAGCTGATGATCCTGGCCAACAGCACCTGGGGGAAACTGCTCGACGACAACGGGCTGCCAGCGATCTATCGCGTGCAGACCGGCGGCAAGGTGCGCATGAGCACGCTGGCCGCCGAGCATCAGGGTTTGGGCATCAGCCATTACGCCTGGTCGAGTTCGCCGCTGCGCCGGTATGTCGATCTGGTAAACCAGTGGCAGCTCGTCTCGCTGCTCACAGGTGAAGCCGCACATTTCCAGCGCGGCAGCGCCGAGTTGCTCGCCGCGGTGAGCGACTTCGAGGCGACCTACAACGCCTACGGCGAATTCCAGGATCGGATGGAAAATTACTGGTGCCTGCGCTGGCTGATCCAGGAAAACGTGAATGTCGTCACCGCGAGCGTCGTCCGCGACAACCTCCTGCGCTTCTCCAATCTGCCGTATTACGCCCGGGTGCCGGGCTTGCCCGCGATTGCGCCAGGCACGGTGCTGGAGCTCGCCGTGGAGTCGATCGATCTCATGGACGTTGAAATCCGGCTGCGGCCCCTGCGCCTGCCGGAGGCCCCTCCGAGTTGATGCAATTTCTCACAAATCACGTAGAATTAGCTGATTAGGAAAGACTTTTAGTCGATACAATGCCGTAATGACCGGGCGCACCCGCCGGGTCAACGCAATTGCTTCCCGACGCAGGGGGCACGGGTGCATGTGCACTCGTTTGCAATCAACGCTGAGGCGCAATAATCACCGCTGTGACTGCCCTGTCGGAGTGGATGCCGGGCCCCGGGAACCTGCGAGACTGGTTTGCGAGGCTGTCGCGCGAGGAGCGCGTGCTGTTGTACGCGGTGCTCGCGTCGGTCTTGATTCACGCGCTCGTGCTTTCAATCCAGTTTCGCTTTCCGGATCGCAACCGCTTTCAGCCGCTCGCGCCGATGGAAGTGGTGATCGTGAATTCCAAGACCAAGTCGCGCCCGACCAAGGCGCAGGTGCTCGCGCAGGCGAATCTCGACGGCGGCGGCGAGACAGAGGCGCCGCGCACGCCGCGCACGCCGATGCCGGCGATGGTGCGCAATCAGGCGGGCGATGCGGTGATCGCAGCCCAGCGCCGCGTGCAGGAACTCGAAGCCGAGCAACGCCAGTTGCTGTCGCAGATTTCCCCCAAGGCGCCGCCGATTCCCGCCGCGCCCACCAAGGCCGAGCCGGAACCGCAGCCACCGCAATTGCGCGGCAGCGAACTCGCCAACCGCGCGCTCGCGATGGCGAAAACCCTTGAGGCGCAGGTATCGCGTCAGGTCGACGAATATGCGCAACGGCCGAAAAAGACGTTCATAGGCGCGCGCGCCGCCGAGTATCGCTTCGCGCAGTACGTGGACGAATGGAGGCAGAAGGTAGAGCGCGTCGGCAACCTGAACTACCCCGACGCGGCGCGTGGCAAGATCTACGGCAGTCTTCGCCTTGCGGTGTCGATCAACGCCGATGGCACCCTCGCCGCGGTGGAAGTCGAGCGGTCGTCGGGTCAGGAGGTTCTCGATCGCGCCGCCGAGCGCATCGTGCGCATGGCAGCGCCCTACGCGCGCTTCCCACCGGACATCCGCCGCGATACCGACGTCCTGGTCATCACTCGCGCCTGGAACTTCGCGCAGGGCGATCGCCTGTTCGGTGACTAGCCAGAAGCCGGATTTTTCATGACCGATCGTTATGCCGTCATCGGCAATCCCGTTGCTCATAGCCGCTCGCCGGACATTCATTCAGCGTTCGCGCGCGAGACGGGCCAAGCGATCGAATACGGCCGTGTGCTCGCGCCGCTGGATGGTTTCGAAGCGACCGTCCAGGCTTTTCGTGCGCAGGGCGGCAAGGGCGCCAATGTCACGCTACCCTTCAAGGAAGAGGCTTTCAGACTTTCAAGCGCGCGCACCCGCCGTGCGGAACAGGCGGGTGCGGTCAATACCCTGCGCTTTGACGGCGATGAGGTGAGCGGCGACAACACCGACGGCGTTGGCCTGGTGCGCGATCTGCGCGATAACCTCGGCGTTGCACTCGCCGGCGCGCGTGTGCTGGTCATCGGCGCGGGCGGTGCGGGGCGCGGCGTGCTCGGTCCGCTGGCGGACGAAGGACCGGGCCGGTTGGTGATCGTCAATCGCACACATGCGCGCGCTGTCGAGCTCGCCGCGCGTTTTCACATCGAGGCAGTAGAACTCGGGGCGCTTGCCGGTGCGAGTTTCGATCTGGTGATCAACGCGACTTCGGCGAGTCTCGGCGGCGGCGAATTTCCGCTGCCCGCGCGCCTGTTCGGGGTTGGATCCTTTGGCTACGACATGATGTATGGCAAGGGTGAAACATCCTTCCTCGCCGGCGCAAGGGCGCAGGGTGCCGCGACCGCCGACGGCCTGGGCATGCTGGTGGAACAGGCGGGCGAATCCTTCTTGTTCTGGCGCGGCGTGCGGCCGGCGACGAGGCCGGTACTCGAGGCGATCCGGAAAACGCTCGCGCCATGAAGGCATTGAAGCTGGCGGGGCGCGGGCTGATGGTCCTGCTCGCGGGCGCGCTGCTTTTTGTCTTGGCGATTCAGTTCTGGTTTTTCGCCCACATTCTCTTTTGGTCGGGCTATCCGCCCTCGTCCACGAGTTTCATGAATGCGCGCCTTGCAACGCTTCGCGCAAAAGACCCGAAGGCAAAGCTCGTCCAGCATTGGATCGACTACCCAAAGATCTCGGTCAATCTCAAGCGAGCGATCATCGTCGCCGAAGACGCCAAGTTCATCGACCACGAAGGCTTTGACTGGGAAGGCATCCAGCGCGCGATGGACAAGAACCAGCGTGCCGGCAAGGCGGTGGCCGGCGGCTCCACCATCACCCAGCAGCTCGCAAAAAACCTGTTCCTTTCCGGCAGCCGCAGTTTCGTGCGCAAGGCGCAGGAGGCGGTGATCGCGGCGATGCTCGAGGCGGTGATGGACAAGCGCCGCATCTTCGAGATCTACTTGAATGTGGTCGAGTGGGGCGAATCCAGCTTCGGCGCGGAGGCCGCGGCGAGGCATTACTTCGGCGTCTCGGCGTCGCAGCTCTCGCCCGAGCAGGCTGCACGACTGGCTGCGATGCTGCCGCGCCCGAGCTTCTACGACAAGAACCGCAACTCCGCCTATCTCGAGAAATACGCGGCCACAATCCTTGCGCGTATGCCGCAGGCGCAGGTGCCGTAGCGGTCGTGCTGCACACTCTTGAGCGCTCGGTCGTCGAGACGGTGTCGGGCACGTCATTGCGAGCGTAGCGAAGCAATCTGCTTTTTTGTCTTGCCGATGGAGATTGCTTCGTTGCTACGCTCCTCGCAATGACGCCCACCCACCTCTTGGCGGCCTTGGCGGTTAAGAGAAGTCCGGCAAGGCGGAAAATCAAAGCCTTCGGCCTGTGCGTTGCAAATACTCCAGATGTCCGTCTGACAGGCAGTGTCGGGCGCGTCATTGCGAGCGTAGCGAAGCAATCTGCTTTTTTGTCTTGCCGATGGAGATTGCTTCGTTGCTACGCTCCTCGCAATGACACCCACCCACCTCTTGGTGGCCTTGGCGGTTAAGAGAAGTCCGGCAAGGCGGAAAATCAGATATGTCAGTTAAACGCCCGCAAAGCCGCGCCGATGCTGGAGGTTTTTTGCAGATTGTCAGGATATCGGTTCAGCCGGACTGTGCCGCTTCGCGTCCGCGG
>CANIEV010000195.1 GCA_947466535.1 Betaproteobacteria bacterium | reverse complement strand
CCGGTGAGCGCGATATTTCCCAGCCGCACCGGCTTGCCGCCCAAGACCCGCGCCTTCATCGATTTCATCGCAACACGCGTGGATCTCGGCGGCAGCGGATTCTCCGCCCCGGAGCCCGCACCGCGGAAAACAGCGCGGAAGGCGGGAACGAACGCCGGCGGGTCGTAGTCCGACGGGTCAAAGCCCGCCTGATGCCGGCGCCGCCGTGCGCGGTGTCGAACTACGTGGATTGAGCGTGGCGGGTGTGCGTCTGCGAGTGCTCGTGCGCCTGCAGGCCGAACACCTGCGGCGTGAGCGAACCCAGGAGCATTCCGGCGATCGCCGCCAGCAGACCGGCGAATTGCGGCGCGAACCAGTGGCCCCCGGCCACGATTTCCAGAACGATCCAGGTACCGATGCCGAGCAGCATCGCAAGCAGTGCGCCCTGCGAGGTGGCGCGTTTCCAGTAGAGCCCGAAGGCGAGTGGCGTGAACGCGGCGACGAGCGTGATCTTGTAGGCGTTCTCGACCATGCCGTAGATCGATTCGCTGGAACTCAGCGCAAACGCGAGCACGCCGAGCGCGAACACCAGAACCACTCCGCGCAGCATGCGCAGGAACTGCCAGTCGCTCAGGTTGGGAAAGAAACCGCGCAGCACGTTTTCGGCAAAGGTCACCGAGGGAGCCAGCAAGGTGGCCGCCGAGCACGACAGGATTGCCGAGATCAAGGCGCCGAAAAACAGCACCTGCACGAAGAACGGGGAGTGGTTCAGGATCAGGTTGGGCAGGATGTGCTGTGAATCGCGCGTGAGATGCTTGGCAACCATGTCCGGATCGACGAGGCTTGCGGAATAGGCGAGGAATATCGGGATGAAGGCAAAGCAGAAATAAAGACAGCCGCCGATGATCGATCCGCGTCCGGCGGTCTTTTCGTTCTTCGTCGACGCAACGCGCTGAAACACGTCCTGCTGCGGGATCGACCCGAGCGCCATCATGCACCAGGCAGCGATGAAGGTGATGATGTCCTTGATCTCCGGCTTGGGCAGAAACTCGAGCTTGCCCGCGAGCCGCGCGTTGCGGAGAATCGTTGCGCCGAATTATACGGAGCGGTCCGGGGATTTTTCCGAATCCGGGAAGCGGGTTTGCCTAGCGCCTGCGCCAGATCATCCAGCGCTCCTTGCCGCGAAAGATGTCGATCGATTCCTCCGGCGGTACCGCGCGATCATCGATGCATTCGAACAGCGGCAGCATCAGCCGTTCGAGTTCGTCGCGCGATGCGCCGAAGGGAGGACCCTTCGGGTTCGTGTCGAAGAAGAAAAAGCCGAACAGCGTTCCACCGGGACGGATCAGCCGCTCGGCGCGCGCGGCGTAATCGGGCCAGAGTCGACGCGGCAAGGCGCAGAGGAAGGCGCGCTCGTAGATCGCATCGAAGGGCTTGTCGTCACCCGGGAAGCCAAAAAAATCCGCCTGGATCGCGATTCCCGAATGCGGGCCGAGGACTGGCAAGGCCGCGGCGATCGCCGCCGCGCTGAAGTCGATGGCGAGAGTGTCCCAGCCGCGCTCGGCGAAATAACGTGCTTCATAGGCCGAGCCGCAGCCGGGGATGAGGACGCGGCCGCGAGAGGCGAGCGCGCTTTCGTGGAGCCGAAGTTGCGCGGGTATTGCTCCTGCATCCCATGGGACGATTCCTGCCGCGTAGCGCGCGTCCCAGAAATTCGCCTTCGAGGCATCACGGGGAAGTTCGGCGGTCACGTCGGATCGATTTCATTCTCGGGGGATTTACAAGGGGGCATCGCCCCCTTGTTGCTTTCCGTCCAGAAATTCGCCTTGGATGCATCGCGTGGAAGTTCGGCGGTCATCGCACTCAGAAGAAGCCAACAAGCGCGATCTGCCAGGCAAGCATCAGCCCGAGCAGCGCGATGATGCCGGCAAGCAGCCGGTTTCGGCGGCGCTGCGCATGCAGCAGGTTGCGCATGTTGGATTCGATCAGGTCCTGACGCGCGAGCGCATGGTGCACCAGGCGCGGCAGTTGCGGCAGGCTACCCGCCCAGTACGGTGCCTCGCGCTTGATCGATGCCACCAGGCCGCGCCAGCCGAGTTGTTCGCTCATCCAGCGCTCAAGATAGGGCTTCGCGGTTTTCCAGAGATCGAGGTCCGGATCGAGGTCGCGGCCGAGGCCTTCGATATTGAGCAGTGTCTTTTGCAGCAGAACCAGTTGCGGCTGGATCTCCACGCCGAAACGCCGCGAGGTCTGAAACAGTCGCAGCAGCACATGCCCGAACTTGATCTCTTTCAGTGGCCGGTCGAAGATCGGTTCGCACACCGAGCGGATCGCCGCCTCGAGTTCATCCACCCGCGTCGATGCCGGCACCCAGCCCGCCTCGAGATGCGCCTCGGCGACGCGCTTGTAGTCGCGGTTGAAAAAGGCGAGGAAATTGGTGGCGAGGTACTTCTTGTCGACCTCGGTCAGCGTGCCCATGATGCCGAAGTCGAGCGCGATGTACTGTCCGCGCGTTTCCTCGCGCGTCGAGACAAGGATGTTTCCCGGGTGCATGTCGGCGTGGAAAAAACCGTCGCGGAACACCTGGGTGAAGAAGATCTCGACGCCGGAACGCGCAAGCAAAGCGATGTCCACGCCCTGTTCACGCAGCGCATCGACCTGCGATACCGGCAGGCCGTGCATGCGCTGCATGGTCATTACCGAGGCGCTGCACCAGTCCCAGTGGATTTCCGGCACCGCGAGCAGGGGCGAACCGGTGAAATTGCGCCGCAGCTGGCTCGCGCTCGATGCTTCCCGCATCAGGTCGAGTTCGTCGTGCAGGTGTTTGGAGAATTCCGCTACCACCTCTCGCGGCTTGAGGCGCTTGCCGTCGGCCCATAGCTTTTCCACCAGCGTCGCGGCGGAATCGAGAAGGGCGATGTCGCGTTCGATCGCGGGCAGCATGCCGGGGCGGAGAATCTTCACCGCGGCAAGCGTGGGTTCATCGCGGCCGTCGCGCAGTATCGCGAAGTGCACCTGCGCGATCGAGGCGCTTGCCACCGGTTCGCGGTCGAACTCGACGAAAAGCTCGGAGAGCGGTCGCTCGAGAGATCGTTCGATTTCGGCGATCGCCAGTGCCGGATCGAACGGCGGCACGCGGTCCTGCAGCCTGGCGAGTTCGTCGGCGATGTCATGGGGCAACAGGTCGCGCCGGGTGGACAGGACCTGGCCGAATTTCACGAATATCGGGCCGAGGGTTTCAAGCGCCTCGCGCAAGCGCACCGCGCGCGGCGCGTCGAACCGACCCTGCGGCAGCACCGCGCGCAGAAGGCGCGCGAGCCGGCCATTCGGGTTGCCCGCGAGCACGAATTCGTCGAGACCGAAGCGCAGGGCGACAGAGAAGATGCGCGCAAGCCGCAGCAGACGTCCCATTTCTAGGAGAGACTTTCGATGCGTTTTGCGAGCCGTTCGAGGTCTTCGGCGGCGCGATCCACATCGCGGCAGAAGGCTTCGACGTCGCTGCGGACGGCAATCAACGGGCGTTCCTCAGTCCAGTATTCGGCGAGATTGTGCGCGAATCGGGCGCCCGCATCCCTCTGCCACGCAATTGTGCCGCGCGCGAATTCGGCCAGGCGCCGCGCGGCAATGTCACCGACGATCTTCGACAGGTCGTGCTCGAAATCCCATTCGAGGTTGCGGAAAACATGCTGAACATCGGCGGCGATTCCGGCCGCGCCTTCGATTGTCACCGCCTGCATCAGTCGTTCGTCGCGCTGCAGAAGCCGGGGCAGCGCGTCCGGTGACAGTGTTATTTTCAACTGGGTAGCATCGGCGTCGGACGCAGGCAACAGGGTCCCGTCGTCTGCCACACGCACGCGCAAGGGAGGTGCCGCCGGCGCGTTGACTTCGATCGTGCATCCGGCATGCGGTGCAAGCCGCTGCGCCGCCCAGGACTGTTGCCTGAGCAGGTGATTCAGCGCGTAGGTGATGGCGGGTGTGATCATCGCGGGGGTGATTGTCGTTCCGGAAATCGCAAAAATGCAAAGGCCGCCCGCAGGCGGCCTTTGCATGATCCGGAACCGCTTCAGGAAACTTGCTGGATTCCTGCGAGCAGCCAGCCGCCGTTGCCGGCAACGGACTTGCGAAGATTCCATACTTCCTCGAACGGTGCGGGTGTCGCGCCAGGCCCTTCCTGCATCATGCCGTGGAAGCGGATGCTCGCCCAATGGTATTCGCTTTCCGTCGTCACTTCGAGCAGGCTGGCCTCGAGGTTCGACACGTCCAGTGAGTCACCGCTGGCGACCCGCTCGTTGATCTGCGGGCGCAGGGCTTCGAACATTTCCACGGTGGTGACGTCCTTGATAAGGGCCAAGTCGCCGGCACTGTTGGCCTGCTGCAGCATCAGGAAATTGCGCTTGCCCTGTTTGAGGAAGCCCTCGACATCGAAGCCCGCTGGAACATTCACTGCGGCGACCGTTGCTGCCGAGCCAAAGGCCTGAGCGGGGGCTTCGGCACGCTGCGCCTCGAACGGCGTCGTTGCCGACGGCGGAATCGCCACCGGCTGCTGGCCCATGCCTGCGTATTGCATCGGCTGTTGCGCCGTGTTGCGGCGTCCGAAGAAGCGCATCAGCATAACCACGACGACGACGGCGACGAGGCCCATCAGAAGCGCACTCATCATGCCGCCGAGGCCGCCGAGGCCGCCCTGCGAGAACAGATAGCCCAGGCCCAGACCGGCGGCCAGGCCGGCCAGCGGGCCGAGCCAGCGATTGCCGGCGGGGGCGGCGGCGGGAGCGGCCTTGCCCGCGGCAGCCGGTGCTGCCTGCTGTTGCGTGGGTGGCGTGGCTTGTTTCGGGGTGGATGTGATCGAGCGCTGCGCACCGACGTTGCCGCCGCCGCCCAGCCTCTTGGCCGCCTCGGCATCCTCGATGAAAACGCCAAAACTGAACACCAGTGCGAATACGCTTGCCAGAATCTGTTTCATGCAGTCCTCCGTTAGTACATTACCGGGAGCGTGTCCGGCAGGCATCTGCCTTCCGGCTGGCTTCCCAGGGTCTCAGTATTTGAAGCCTTTGTGCAGGGCGACTACGCCCGCACTCAGGTTGAAGTATTTGACATCCTCGAGCCCGGCTCGTTCCATCAGCAATGATAACTGTTCCTGATCCGGGTGCATGCGTATGGATTCCGCCAGATATTGGTAGCTGGCAGCGTCGCCCGCAATGCGTTCACCGAGTTTTGGCAACACATTGAAAGAATACCAGTCATATACGCCCGAAAGCGGGGCCCAGACCTTTGAGAATTCCAATACCAGCAGGGCTCCTCCGGGTGTAAGCACCCGGCGCATCTCCGCAAGCGCGGCTTCCTTGCGGGTCATGTTGCGAAGGCCGAAGGCCACGCTGACACATTGGAAATAATCGTCGGGAAAGGGCAGGTGCTCGGCGTCGCATTGGGCGACTGGCAGGACCAGGCCCTTGTCCTCGAGGTTCGAGCGCCCGACACGCAGCATCGAGCCGTTGATGTCGGTCAGCCAAACCTGGCCCGAGGCACCCGCCCGGCGCGCGAACGCGCGGGACAGATCACCCGATCCGCCGGCGACATCGAGCACACGGCTGCCTTCGCGCACGCCGCTCTGCGCGACGGTGAACGCTTTCCAGGCGCGGTGCAGGCCAAGCGACATCAGGTCGTTCATGACGTCGTATTTGGACGCAACCGAATGGAACACGCCGGCGACGCGCCCCGCTTTTTCGTCTTCGGGGACTTTCTGGAAACCGAAGTGGGTTTCGCTCATCTCAGCACGCGGGTGGTCGCCGATGCATCAATGCCGATGGTGCACACGAATAGGCGCCACCGCCGGGGTGGAGGGAACTGCGGTGCCTTCGGCGTACCTCGAGGCGCCCGCGGCTTCGAGCTTTGCGAGGTAGTCGGCCCAGAGCTTTTCCTGGTTCGTGCCGAGGTGGCGCAGGTAGTCCCAGGCGTAGATACCGGTGTCGTGGCCGTCGGAGAAGCGCGGTTGCACCGCGTACGCCCCGACAGGTTCGAGCGCGACCATATCCACATCCTTCTTGCCGGTCTGCAAAACTTCCTGGCCCGGGCCGTGGCCGCGCACTTCGGCCGAGGGCGAGTGCACCCGCAGGAATTCGTAGGTGAAGGTGAATTGCCGGCCGTCGTCGAAGCTCACTTCCATGAGTTTCGATTTCTGGTGCAGCTTGATTTCTGTGGGTACGGCGGCGTCGGCCATGCGAAGGAGTCTCGTCAGTATCCGCGGGGTGAAGGGGCCCCGGGGGAGATGCATCATAAACAATTCGTGCGGCGGTTGCGGCGCGCTTCGCCCGTGCCGGCGCATACTGTGCAGAGACCGCTTTCCCCGAGGGGTCAGTCGTGCCGTGATATCCGTACCGTCACAATACTGTAACCAGACCTTCGTAAGATCGTAAGAATCCGAGTGCTTACAGAGGCTTTCATGCCCGCCAACGTGCTTGTTGTCGAAGATGAACCGGCGATTCAGGAACTGATTGCGATCAACCTGGAACACGCCGGCCACAATGTGCTTCGCGCGCTCGATGCCGAGCAGGCGGCGAACATGGTGAGAAACGTGTTGCCGGACCTGGTCTTGCTTGACTGGATGCTGCCCGGGCAGTCGGGCGTTGCGTTCGCCAAGCGCCTGCGCGAGGACGAACGTACCCGGTCCATCCCCATCATCATGCTCACCGCGCGCGGTTCGGAAACCGACAAGATCTCCGGGCTGGAAGCGGGGGCGGATGACTATGTGACCAAGCCGTTTTCCCCGCGCGAACTGCTCGCGCGTATCAAGGCAGTGCTGCGCCGACGCTCCCCACAACTCACCGACGAGCCGGTGGAAGTGGCCGGTTTGAGGCTCGACCCGGGGACGCATCGTGTGATTGCGGACAAGACACCGGTCGAACTCGGGCCGACCGAATTTCGCCTGCTGCATTTCCTGATGACTCATCCCGAACGGGTCCATAGCCGCGCGCAACTGCTCGACCATGTGTGGGGCGACCACGTGTTCGTCGAGGAGCGGACGGTGGATGTGCACATACGCCGCCTGCGCAAGGCCCTGGAACCGAGCCTGCACGATCGCCTCGTGCAGACGGTGAGGGGCAGCGGCTACCGGTTCGCGGACACGCCGGGGTAGCCACGCGCGGGGCCACCCGAGGCGTCGAGTGGCATGTCAGAATCGCACTATTCGCCCGCGCAGGCCGGTTGCCGGCGGCGCAAACCTCCTCCCTTCAGACGGCACTGACAACCCGCCGTGGACCGCAAGATAAGTTTCATCTGGATGCGCACCGTGCTGATGCTCGGCGCGGCGTTCGCACTCGGTGCGTTCCTCGGCGAACTGTTCAGCGCGCGGCTGGGTTTTGCAATCATCGCGGCGGGTGTGCTGCTGGTGCTGTGGCGGCATATCGCCAGTCTCGCGCGCCTTTTGCGCTGGCTTGCCGATACGTCCCGCCCGGTGCCCGAGGGCAGCGGTGCCTGGGAAGAGGTGTTTGACGCACTTTATCGGTATGTCCGATCCAATTGCGAAGAACGCGACCGGCTGGCCGCTGCGGTGGTTCGCTTTCGCAACGCAGCGCTCGCGATGCCCGACGGAGTCGCGGTTCTCGATGCGGGAAACCACATCGAATGGTGCAATCCGACGGCCGAGCTCTATCTCGGGATTGATTCGGGCAGGGATACCGGTCAGCACATCGCCAATCTGGT
>CANIEV010000194.1 GCA_947466535.1 Betaproteobacteria bacterium | reverse complement strand
TGGCCTGGACTAGAGTCCGAAAGAAACAATTCCGCGATTCCGATTGTGGTCATTTCAGGGCATACCGATATCGGAACAGTGACGCGGGCACTGAGACTCGCCGCCGATGACTACCTCCGGAGGCCCTTCCATCTGAAAGAATTCGGTCTCCGTCTCGAAGCGCTGCTGAGACGCCACGGCCCGGGAATCTTGGCAATCGCGTATTCGCGGAGCAAGGCAATACACCTTAACGAACTGAGCATCGACGTCGGATCAGGAGCAATCTCGAAAGCGGCGCCGCCCGTGTCCCTGACCGAGCGTGAGCGTCTTGCGCTGACCACACTGATCGAAAGCGCCCCGCAACCGATCTCAAGGAACGAACTCAGCCGGCGGCTCAAGCTTGATGAAGAACACTCGGCCCAAACCCTGTCCTCGTTAATGAGGCACCTGCGGACAAAGATCGCAAGACTGGGCGTCAGGGGGAACCCTATCCGGGCCGTGCGCGGATTCGGATACCGCCTGACTCAATCCCGACGCTTGCAACGACCGCCGGGGTCACGTCTGCCGGCACTAATCCGCGTACACCCCTGCTGCCTTTATGAGCGGCCCCCACTTCTCGAGCTCCGCCTTGAGGTGAGAGGCTAGCGCAGCAGGCGTCGCACGGTTCTGCGCCACCGGTTCGGTGCCAAGATCCGCGAGTAGTGTTTTGAGTTTCGGATCGGTCAGCGCAATCTGCAGGACCCGAACCAAGGTATCGATCACGGGTTGCGGCGTCCCCTTGGGCGCGTACAAACCGTGCCAAACCTCGACCTCGAAACTCTTGAGTCCCTGCTCGTCCAGGGTGGGAACGTCCTTGAGCGCCGGCACGCGTGCCTTCGTGGTCACGCCATACACCTTCACCTTGCCGCTCTTGATCTGGTTGGTGGTGTTGGTCGTCTGGTCGCACATCAGGTCCACCTGCCCGCCGAGCAGGTCGTTCATTGCCGGACCCGTGCCCTTGTACGGAACCGTGATGAATTCGGCCTGGATCGCGCTCATGAACAGCATGCCGCACAGATGCGAGGCCGCGCCGAGGCCGGCGTTCGCGTAAGTCACCTTGTCCTTGTTCGCCTTCAGGTAAGGGAGCAGTTCCTTGAAACTGGCGGGCGGAAAATTACTCCGCGCGATCAGCGTCATCGGCACATCGGCCACAAGGCCAATCGGCGCGAAGTCCTCCGTGACCTTGAATGGCAGGGTCCGATACAGGAAGGGCGCGGTGGACATGCCGATATGGTGCAGGAGCAGGTTATAGCCGTCGTGAGACGCCTTGGCGATCCGTGCGACACCGATCGTGCCGCCGGCACCGCCGACGTTCTCGATGACCACCGTCTGCTTGAGTTGCGTGCCCATTGCCTGTGCCAGGGACCGGGCAAGCGTATCGGTCGGACCGCCCGCGGCGAACGGGACGACAACGGTCACCGTGCGGGTGGGAAAGGTCTGCGCTTGCGCCGACGTGGCAAGCGCAGCCGCGCATGCCACTGCTCCGGCAACAACCCGAAAAGCTTGACCGCTCATATTCCCCCGCACAAAAGATTGTGGCCGTCACATCGACCCGTTCGTGTGAAGATCAGCTTCTGCGAACTTTGCGTATCGCGCCTCATTCGCTCGCCCAGTAGAGTGGCGGGCGGAAGCAAGATCCATGGAGCAACTCAGGCAGTGAAACCGGGGCGGAAGTTTTGCAAAACCACCGGCTTATACGTAATTATACGTATCGCCCTGCGGAAGTGAGGGATTGATGGCGATTCGCGCGAATGGCAAGTGCAACGGCTAAACCTCGGGATCGCCGCAAACGACAACCGCCGACCCAACAGGGAATGTACGCAGGAAAAAGACTTCAGAATCCGATGCTCCGCAACGGGAACATCGGAAAACATGGCGCGCCCGGCACGAATCGAACGTGCGACCCTTGGCTTCGGAGGCCAATACTCTATCCCCTGAGCTACGGGCGCGGAGTGTGTAAGTCTACGATTTTTCTAGGAAAGCGTCCATGCCGGATAGCCCAATTGGAGCTTTACCGCTATAATTATTGACTCGCGAAAATACAGGATCGGCCATGAGCGCCACCGACTCCCACGAACACGAATCCCCCATCAAGACGCCGCAGCAACTGATCGTTGTCATCGTTCTTTCGTTCGTCGTGCCGATCATCGGCATCATCCTGATCGCCCAGTTGGTGCTTGGCGGAATGCACGGCGCATCGGATTCCAGTTCGGCACAGGAAGCGCTCGCCCAACGCATCAAACCGGTCGCCGAAGTGTCAATAAGCGAAGGCGGCGGCGCAGCCTCGGGCCCGCGCACAGGCGACCAGATTGTCAAGGCGGCCTGCGCTGCCTGCCATGCCACCGGCGCCGCAAACGCGCCCAAGATCGGCGACAACGCCGCCTGGGGCAAGCTGATCGGACGCGGCCTCAACGACCTGCTCGCCTCGGCCATCAAGGGCAAGGGTGCGATGCCCGCCAAGGGCGGCGTGGCCGACATCACCGATTTCGAGCTTGCACGTGCAATCGTGACCATGGCGAATCAGTCCGGCGGCAGCCTGAAGGAACCGGCGGCACCCAAAGCCTCGAAATAGGTGGAAATCGTCCACCGGACACCATGAACGGGGCGCAAGCCCCGTTTTTGTCTGTGTCGCAAGCGCCGACTGACGCTTCCGCGACCTTCGGCTAGAATCTCGGGCCCGGCCAGGCACCGGGCGCAGTGCTGCAATTCCCCCAGGGAAGCTCTCAACAAATACCCGAATGCAGACAATATTCGACGAGCTTCCGCCTGATAGGGGGGATTTACAAGGGGGCGCCGCCCCTTTGTTCAGACCATCCCTAGGCATACTCACGGAAGGATCTCGCCAATGATCCCGCATCTGACCACGGCGCTTTCCGGCCCCCTGCTGGAACTCGAAAAGCGCATTCTCGAATCCAGCACCTCGATCGAACACTGGTTCCGCGGCAAGTGGCAGGAACACACGCCGCCGTTCTACGCCTCGGTGGACCTGAGAAACAGCGGCTTCAAGCTCGCCCCGGTCGATACCAACCTGTATCCCGGCGGCTTCAACAACCTGAACCCGGCCTTCGTGCCGCTCGCGGTCCAAGCGGTGATGTCCGCGATCGAGAAGATCTGTCCGGACGCGAAGAACCTGCTGCTGATCCCCGAGAACCACACCCGCAACACCTTCTACCTTCAAAACGTCGCGCGTCTTGCGACCATCCTGCGCCAGGCCGGATTGAACGTGCGCATCGGAAGCCTCAATCCCGCGATCACCGAACCAACCACGGTGGACGTCCCCGACAATCCTTCGATGCTGGTGGAGCCGCTCGTACGAAAGGCTGGCCGGCTGGGTCTGGCGGACTTCGACCCCTGCACGATCCTGCTCAACAACGACCTGTCTTCGGGCCTGCCGGACATCCTGAAGAACCTGCACGAGCAGTACCTGCTTCCGCCGCTGCATGCCGGCTGGGCGGTGCGGCGCAAGTCGAACCACTTCGCCGCCTACGACGATGTCGCGAAGGAATTCGCAGGACTGCTCTCGATCGACCCGTGGCTGGTTAATCCGTACTTCGCGGTTTGCGGCGAGGTGAATTTCCAGGAGCGCGCGGGCGAGGAGTGCCTCGCATCGAACGTCGAGGCGCTGCTTTCGCAGATACGCACCAAATACCTCGAGTACGGCATCAAGGACGACCCCTATGTAGTGGTGAAGGCTGACGCCGGCACCTACGGCATGGGCGTGATGACCGCGCGCAGCCCGGACGATGTCCGCGGGCTCAACCGCAAGCAGCGCAACAAGATGGCTGTGGGCAAGGAAGGCCTCGAGGTGAGCGAGGTCATCATGCAGGAGGGCGTGCACACCCAGGAAGTGGTCGGCGAAGGCTCGGCCGAGCCGGTGGTGTACATGGTGGACCGTTTTGTCATCGGCGGCTTCTACCGCGTGCACAGCGCCAAAGGCTCGGATGGCGTGCTCAACGCGCCGGGCATGCACTTCGTGCCGCTCGCCTTCGAGGAAGGCTGCAACACGCCCGATCACAACGCAACGCCGGAAGCCCAGCCGAACCGTTTCTACGCCTACGGCGTGGTGGCGCGCCTCGCGCTGCTGGCGGCATCGCTCGAACTCGAGCGCACCGCCCCGGCGGAGGAATGAGCGCGGCACGATGAAATTCGCCTTCATCACCGATCCGCTGGCCTCCTTCAACATCAAGAAGGACTCGACCTACGCAATGATGGTCGAGGCGGCGCGCCGCGGTCACGAGCTGTACGTGCTGATGCAGGAAGGCGTGATCTGGAAGAACGGCATCGTGGTCGGCGAGAACATCCGCATCACGCTCACCGGCGAAAAGGACCCGTGGTACCACGCGCAGCCTCCGGTGGAGACGCCGCTTGCCGATTTCGACGGCGTGGTGATGCGCAAGGACCCGCCGTTCGACATGGAATACGTGACCAGCACCTGGCTGCTGGAGATCGCCAAGGCGGGTGGCGCGCGCATCTTCAACGACCCGCGTGCGATACGTGATCACAGCGAGAAGATCGCAATCGCGCAGTTCGGCCAATTCACCGCGCCCACCATGGTGTCGCGCCTCGGCGGCCAGATACACGATTTCATCAATGCCCACGGCGATGTGATCCTGAAACCGCTGGATGGCATGGGCGGCGCATCGATCTTCCGTGTCACCGACTCCGACCCGAACCGCAATGTGATCGTGGAGACGCTCACGCAACTGGGCACGCGCACCATCATGGCCCAGCGCTACATTCCCGAGATACGTGACGGCGACAAGCGCGTGTTGCTGATCGGCGGCAAGCCGGTGCCGTTCTGCCTCGCGCGCATTCCGAAGGCCGGCGAATCGCGCGGCAACCTTGCCGCGGGCGGCACCGGCGTCGCCCGGCCGCTCACCGCGCGCGATCGCGAGATCGCGGAGGCGCTTGGACCGGAACTCATCGGCCGCGGGCTGCTGCTCGTGGGGCTGGATGTCATCGGCAACTACCTCACCGAGGTGAATGTCACCAGTCCGACCTGCTTCCAGGAAATCACCCAGCAGACCGGATTCAGCGTGCCGGCCATGTTCATCGATGCGCTCGAAGCGGCCTGCGCGCGCTGAACAGGCGATGAATAACACGGCAATAACACCCTTTTGCAACCCAAGTAGAACCGCACCATGATCGGCATACTCATCATCTCCCACGGCGGATTCGGCACCGCGCTCATCCAGAGCGCAAGTCATGTTCTCGGAACGAGCCCACCGGGTCTGCTGGAACTCGGCGTGGCCGTGCGCGACGATCCGGAAGCGGTGTTCCGCCAGGCGCAGTCGCTGGTGCGTTCGCTCGATTCCGGCGCCGGCGTGATCGTGTTCACCGACATGGTGGGTGCCACCCCGTCGAACATCGCCTCTCGGCTGTCAGTGCCCGGCCGTGTCGAAATCATCGCCGGCGTGAGCCTGCCGATGCTGGTGCGCGCCCTCACCTATCGCAACGAAACCCTTGCCGTCGACGTGCGCAAGGCCATCAGCGCCGGAGCCGAAGGCGTGGTGCAAATACTCCCGGAGATCGCGCGTGCCGCAAACGGAAGCTGAAATCGTCAACAAGCTGGGGCTCCACGCGCGCGCCTCGGCCAAGCTCACCCAGTGTGCCAACGGATTCAAATCCGACGTATGGCTCACCCGCAACGGTCGTCGCGTCAACGCCAAGAGCATCATGGGCGTGATGATGCTCGCCGCGGGAAAAGGCAGCCGCGTGCTTGTTGAAACGGATGGCGAGGACGCCGACGCGGCGCTGGCCGCGGTGCTCTCGCTGATCGCCGACCGCTTCGGCGAAGGGGAATGAGCGTGGCGGATCCGAAACACCCGGGTCCGGCACCGCGCTCCTCGCCCCTGCCCAACCAGGAGGCGAGCTTCACCCTGCACGGCATGGGCGTCTCCGGCGGCGTCGCGATCGGCTACGCCCACCTCGTATCCGCCGCGCAGCTAGAAGTAGCGCACTACGAAGTCCCGGCCGGCGAGATCGACGCGGAGATCTCGCGCTTCGAACACGCGATCGAGCAGGTGCGCGGCGAACTGGTGGGCCTGCGCGCGAGCGTGCCGGCAAGCGCGCCGGCCGAGATGACCGCGTTCCTCGACGTGCACCTGATGATCCTCGACGACGCGAACCTGTCGCAGGTGCCCAAGACGCTGATTCGCGAGCGCCAGGCGAACGCGGAATGGGCGCTGGTGCAGCAACTGGACATGCTCACCGCACAGTTCGACGCGATCGAGGACGCCTATCTGCGTGAACGCAAGCACGACATCGTGCAGGTGGTCGAACGGGTGCTCAAGGCGATGCTCGGCACCGGGCACGTGCCGGATGCGCCTTCGCACGAGGAGAACGTGATCGTGGTCGCGCACGATCTCTCGCCCGCCGACATGATCCTGTTCAAGGAACACGAGTTCGCCGGATTTGTCACCGACCTCGGCGGCGTCACCTCGCATACCGCGATCGTTGCGCGAAGCCTCGACATACCGGCAATCGTCGGCCTGCACCGCGCGCGCAGCCTGGTCCGCGAGGGCGAGCTGCTGATCGTCGACGGGCGCGAGGGCGTGCTGATCGTCAATCCCGGCACGCAGGTGCTCGCCGAATACCAGCTTCGCCAGAGCCAGCTCGAGATCGAGAAAAAGAAGCTGCGCCGCCTGCGCACCACGCCATCGGCCACGCTCGACGGCGTGCACGTGGAACTGCACGCGAACATCGAGCTGCCACAGGACGTGGAGGAAGTCCGCGAAGCGGGCGCCGCGGGCGTGGGCCTGTTCCGCAGCGAATTCCTGTTTCTCAACCGCAACGATCTTCCGGGGGAGGACGAGCAGTTCGAGTCCTATCGGCAGGTGGTCGACACGATGAAGGGCCTGCCGGTCACGATCCGCACCCTCGATCTCGGCGCCGACAAAACGGTCAACGGCGCGGAGAACGCCGGCCCCAACCCCGCGCTCGGACTGCGCGCGATCCGGTTCTGCCTCGCCGAGCCGCAGATGTTCCAGACGCAGTTGCGCGCGATCCTGCGCGCCTCGGCGTTCGGCAGGACCCGCCTGCTGATACCGATGCTCGCCCACAGCCACGAGATCAACAATGCACTGGCTGCGATCGCGCAGGCCAAGGCGTCGCTCGAGCGCGACAACATCCCGTTTGACCGGGGCATTGCGGTCGGCGGCATGGTCGAGGTGCCGGGCGCGGCGCTCGCGCTCGGCTACTTCGTCAAGCGACTGGACTTCCTTTCGATCGGCACCAACGACCTGATCCAGTACACGCTCGCGATCGACCGCACCGACGACACCGTATCGCACCTCTACGACCCGCTGCATCCGGCGGTGCTGCATCTCATCTCGCACACCATCCGTACCGCGACCCGCGCCGGCATTCCGGTGGCGGTGTGCGGCGAGATGGCGGGCGACCTCGCCGCCACGCGCCTGCTGCTCGGTTTCGGCCTTCGCGAATTCTCGATGCACCCCGCGCAGCTGCTGCCGATCAAGCAGCAGGTGCTGCGCACGAACATTCCTGACGTCGAGGTGATCGCGAAGAAGATCCTTCGCACCGACGACCCGGACAAGCGCCAGGCGTTGCTCGACAAACTGAATTCATAAAACCAAAAGCGGAAGGCTTCGGAACAGGGAGGGCGGGAGAGCCCGCCCTCCCCGTAACCCCTCCCACCCCTACAAAGCCCGCATCGAGCGGGCTTTGTTTTTAGCTAGCCTTGGTTCTGTTTTTC
>CANIEV010000193.1 GCA_947466535.1 Betaproteobacteria bacterium | reverse complement strand
TCTTTCAGATGGTGGCTGTAGCTCAGCGGTAGAGTCCCGGATTGTGATTCCGGTTGTCGTGGGTTCGAGTCCCATCAGCCACCCCAGATTAAACAAGAAGGCCACCCACGGGTGGCCTTCTTGTTTCTGGATATTACAGAAAATTAAGGGGAGCAATAACGGCCCCCCCAGAGTGCTCCAGCGATTCTGCGATTACTGGGCGGCTACCTGCTCATTGATTGCCTTCATTGAAAGTCGCACGCGGCCCTTTTCGTCGGATTCGAGCACTTTGACTTTCACGATCTGTCCTTCTTTGAGATGGTCGGCAACGCTTGCTACCCTCTGTTCGCTGATTTGCGAGATATGCAGGAGCCCGTCACGGCCCGGTAGGACCTGAACGATGGCACCGAAGTCGAGTAGCTTCAATACCGTACCTTCGTAGATTCGCCCTACTTCGACATCTGCCGTAATGTCTTCGATTCGCTTCCTTGCCGCCTCTCCGCCTTCGTGGGAGATACAGGCGATGGAAATCGTGCCGTCGTCGGATATTTCTATCGTCGTTCCGGTCTCTTCCTGAATGCCTCGGATAACAACGCCACCTTTGCCGATCACATCACGAATCTTCTCGGGATTGATCTTCAGCTTGATGATACGTGGCGCGAAGCTGGAGATTTCCGTACGGGATCCGTCGATCGACTTCTTCATTAGTTCAAGAATATGCATGCGCGCCTCCTGGGCCTGCGCGAGTGCAACCTGCATGATTTCCTTGGTGATGCCTTCGATCTTGATGTCCATCTGAAGTGCTGTGATGCCCTGATCGGTACCGGCGACCTTGAAGTCCATGTCACCGAGGTGATCCTCATCGCCAAGAATGTCGGTCAGAACGGCAAATCGCGTGCCTTCTTTGATGAGTCCCATGGCGATTCCAGCAACGTGTGCCTTGGTCGGGACGCCCGCATCCATGAGCGCCAGACTTCCACCGCAAACCGAAGCCATCGACGAGGAACCGTTTGACTCGGTAATTTCGGACACTACCCGGATCGAGTAACCGAACTCTTCAGCGGGTGGCAACATGTTCATCAGTGCACGTTTCGCGAGTCGACCATGGCCGATTTCACGGCGCTTGGGGGTTCCTACTCGCCCCGTCTCGCCGGTCGCATAGGGGGGCATGTTGTAATGCATCATGAAACGATCTTTGTATTCGCCCATGAGCGCATCGATGATCTGCTCGTCCCGTCCGGTACCAAGCGTCGCGACGACGAGCGCTTGAGTTTCACCTCGCGTGAAAAGAGCCGAACCGTGCGTACGCGGCAGCACACCAAGGCGGATATCGATCGGCCGCACGGTGCGTGTATCACGACCGTCTATGCGTGGTTCGCCATCAAGTATCTGGCTTCGAACGATTTTCGATTCCAGTCCAAACAGAATATCCCCAACCATATTGGCGTCAGGCGGCGTATCGGTACCAACGACGAGGGTTTCCTTCACCAGCTTGCTGATTTCGGAGAGGCGTGCGCTACGAAGCTGCTTGCTGCGAATCTTGTAGGCTTCGCGCAATTGCACCTCGGCGAGTTCGGTGATCTTCGAGATCAGTGGCTCGTTCTTTGGGGCAGGTTTCCAGTCCCAAGAAGGTTTTGCAGCCTGGTCGGCAAGTTCATGAATGGCCTGCACTGCCGCTTGCATTTGCTCATGGCCGAATACGACGCTACCCAGCATCACGTCCTCGGACAACTCTTTCGCTTCGGACTCGACCATCAACACTGCATGTTCGGTTCCGGCTACAACGAGATTCAGATCGCTTTCCTTCAGCTGGCTGGCCGTAGGATTGAGGATGTATTGACCATTGATATATCCGACACGCGCTGCACCGATCGGGCCGTTGAAAGGAATTCCCGATAGCGTGAGTGCGGCGGAAACACCGATCATCGCAGCGATGTCAGGATCAACCTCAGGGTTAACCGACATCACTGTAACAACGACCTGAACTTCGTTATAGAAGCCTTCGGGAAACAGAGGACGGATCGGACGGTCGATCAGGCGGCTGGTAAGAATCTCTTTTTCTGACGGACGGCCCTCGCGTTTGAAGAATCCCCCAGGGATTTTTCCTGCTGCGTAGGTTTTCTCTATGTAGTCGCAGGTTAGCGGGAAAAAATCCTGTCCCGGTTTGGCATTTTTTGCGCCGACTACAGTGCATAGGACGACTGTGTCGTCCATGTTGACGATGACAGCGCCATGCGACTGACGTGCGATTTCTCCAGTTTCCAGTGTTACCTGGTGGGCGCCGTACTGGAAGGACTTACGAATGGGATTGGGCATGGGTAGTGGGTCTCTGATTTCTTTTCATGCGAAAGGGCGCATCGCGGATGCGCCCCCTCCGGAAGTTTGGAAAGATGAAGCAAAAACGCCCACCCGGTAATCGGTGTGGGCGTTTGCAGGGCTACTTGCGCAGACCGAGCTTCTCGATGAGTTGCCGGTACTTATCGGCATTCGTGCGTTTCAGATAATCGAGTAGCTTACGTCGCTGGCTTACCAGCATCAGAAGCCCTCGACGTGAATGATGATCTTTCACGTGCATCTTGAAATGATCAGTCAGACCGTTGATACGGGCGGTGATCAGGGCAACCTGCACTTCGGGCGACCCGGTGTCGCCTTTGGCTCGTTGATTCTCGGTAATGATTTGCGCGCGTTGCGCAATCGTGACTTGCATGTCGTCTACACTCGCGTTGTCGTTGAACTGGGAAAGCCGCGCATTTTAGCCTGAAATCATGGTGTTCCACAAGGTCTACCGTATAATTTTTACGAATATTCCTAATTCATGCCGCGTTGTACCGAAAGAACGCTGTCTTCGAGGCAGCCCAAGCCCAGAAACCCTCCGCCCTGGGCGTATACACGGACTGTTCCGTCGGGCCCAGGACAAGAGCCAACGAGTCGGCCGTGTCTGAATCGCACCGCATTTTCCCCGCTCAGGTCCACACGTGGTCGCGCCGCTGCCAGCGTATCCGGCGGAAGGAGCCACCCATCGATGCTCTCGCGGTTCGCCGCTTCTTCTACGAGGTGGAGCGCGATCGCATCATCCAGTCGAAAATCACCTACCCGGGTGCGCTGCAACGCCGATAGATGCGCGCCGCAACCGAGCATTTCACCAATATCCTCGGCGAGCACCCGAATATAGGTTCCCTTGCTGCAGTCAACCTGAATCCGCGCCAAGGGGCCATTAAATTCCACTAGATCAATCCTATAGATCATTACCTTGCGTGGCGGACGTTCAACGGTCTCGCCGCGCCTTGCCAAGGTATAGAGCGCCTGCCCATTTCTCTTGAGTGCCGAATGCATCGGCGGGACTTGTTCGATTTCTCCGCGAAATTGTTCCAGAACAGCCGCAAACTGATCACGGTTTGTGTCAGGGCGGATATCGGAAAGAACGTCGCCTTCTGCGTCTCCGGTGCTGGTACGGATACCAAGGCGAATTTCCGCACGATAGGCCTTTCCTGCGTCCAGCATTTCTGAGGATAGCTTTGTTGCCTCTCCAAAACACACTGGAAGCAAACCGGAAGCTAGAGGATCCAAGGTTCCGGTATGCCCTGCGCGCAATGCACCGTAAGCACGGCGAGCGCGTTGCAACACCGCATTTGAACTGACGCCCAAGGGCTTATCGAGCAACAGGACCCCGTCTACACGGCGGTGAAACGGTTTGCCCGGCAAGGCTACTCGGCCGGTTTTTCCGAAATTCCGGCAACGGCCTCATCAATGAGGCGTGAAAGCCTCACGCCCCTTTCGACCGACTCATCGTAGATGAAGTGCAGCTCCGGCGTGGTATGAGTGCTTAGCTTCTGGCCCAGCATTGTGCGAATGAAGCCGGCGGCCCGTTTGAGGCCCTTGTTCGTATGCTCTTTCTGATCCGAATCGCCCAGGAGGGTGTAGAAGACCTTGGCATGGGCAAGGTCGGACGTAACCTCTACCCCGGTGAACGTAATCATGCCGACGCGTGGGTCCTTCAGTTCGGAGCGCACGATCTGCGACAGCTCCCGCTGAATCTGATCCGCGACTTTACGAAGGCGCTGGGGGTTGGCCATGTTGTTTCATCCTCACGGCACGCAGATTTTCTAGCGTACCGTACTTGGGAGTCTCCGCACACGCGCGAATGCCTAAAGCGTTCGCGCGACTTCCTGGACTTCGTATACCTCGAGGATGTCGCCGACTTCGATGTCCTGATATCCTTTGACGGACAGGCCGCACTCAAACCCCGATTTCACCTCTCGCACATCGTCCTTGAAGCGCTTGAGAGAGTCGAGTTCACCATCGAACAATACGACATTTGATCTCAGGACGCGTACCCGCGAAGAGCGCTTGACCAATCCCTCGAGAACATAGCAACCCGCAATCGTGCCAACGCGGGAAATGCGGAACACCTGACGTATTTCGACCTGACCGAGAACCTGCTCCTTCTTCTCTGGCGACAACATGCCAGACAGCGCGGCCCTCACCTCGTCCACGGCTTCGTAGATGATGTTGTAGTAGCGAATATCCACTCCCACGGACTCCGCGGCTTTGCGCGCTACGCCGTCGGCACGTGTATTGAACCCGATGATCACGGCCTTTGAGGCGAGAGCCAAGTTGACATCGGATTCGCTGATTCCACCAACTGCGCTGTGAATCACGTTGACCTTGACTTCATCCGTCGAGAGCTTGGTAAGCGCATGCAGAAGTGCTTCCTGGGAACCCTGGACATCCGCTTTGATCAGCAGCGGGAGGACTTTGACTCCCCCCTCCTTCATCTGATCAAACATGTTTTCCAGTTTTGCCGCCTGCTTCTTGGCCAGTTTGACGTCGCGGAACTTGCCTTGGCGGAACAAGGCGATCTCGCGTGCCTTGCGTTCGTCTGTAAGCGACATTACTTCCTCGCCCGCGCCGGGAACATCGGCTAGCCCCTGGATCTCTACCGGAATGGATGGTCCCGCTTCGTTTACCGTTCTGCCATTCTCATCGGTCATCGCGCGTACCCGCCCGAATGCACTTCCGGCGAGGACCACGTCACCGCGCCTCAATGTCCCGGACTGGACAAGTATGGTTGCAACCGGGCCGCGTCCCTTGTCCAGGCGCGCTTCAATCACAAGTCCTTTAGCCATGGCGTCTACAGGCGCAGTGAGTTCAAGAACCTCTGCTTGCAACAGAACCTGTTCGAGCAGGATGTCTACGCCGGCGCCGGTACGTGCAGAAACCGGCACGAAAGGCGACTCACCGCCGTACTCCTCGGGTACGACCCCTTGAGCGACAAGTTCCTGCTTGACCCGATCCATGTTCGCCTCGGGTTTGTCGATCTTGTTGATCGCAACGACGATCGGAACATTCGCAGCCTTAGCATGCGCGATCGCCTCGATCGTCTGTGGCATCACGCCGTCATCCGCGGCGACGACAAGAATGACGATATCGGTCGCTTTGGCGCCACGAGCACGCATCGCGGTAAAGGCCTCGTGACCGGGTGTATCCAGGAAAGTGATGGTGCCGCCTGGGGTTTCGACGTGATAGGCACCGATATGCTGGGTGATGCCGCCCGCTTCGCCTGCAGCGACTTTCGCACGACGAATATAGTCGAGCAGCGAGGTTTTACCGTGATCGACGTGGCCCATGACGGTTACAACCGGAGGACGTGGTGTGGCGACCGATTCGTGATGCACCGGTGCTTCTTCAAGATAAGCCTCGGGATCATCGAGCTTGGCGGCTATCGCCTTGTGCCCGAGTTCCTCGACGATAATCATGGCGGTCTCCTGATCAAGTACCTGATTGATCGTCACCATCTGTCCGAGCTTCATAAGCAGCTTGATGACTTCGGCCGCCTTGATCGACATTTTGTGCGACAGATCAGCAACCGTGATTGTTTCCGGGACGTGGACATCCTTGATCACCGGCTCCGACGGCGCTGCGAAACCGTGCTCTGCGGTGTCGGTCGATCCGCCCGATGATCCGCCGCGGCCACCGCGCCCTCCGCGTGTATGCCAGCCCGATGCGCCACCGACGTCGCCGCGGCTTTTCAGGCCGCGCCGCTTCGCGCTTTCGTCTTTCCAGACGGTGACCTGCTTGACCTTCTTTGGCTTCTTGTCGGCGTCCGCTACTTTTGGCTTGTGCAGAGTGTTGTCGCCTGCCGCAGGAACCGTCTTGGCTTTTTCCGCTTTTGCCTTATCTTCGGCAGCCTTCTTGGCTTCTGCTTCCCGCTGTTCGGCCGCACGGCGCTCGCGCTCCATGCGTTCGGCAACTTCGGCAGCCTGGCGCGCCGAGAGTTCACCTGAACGGCGACGCTCGTCTTCACGCAACGCCATCTGTTCCTTGCTGATCACGGAAACGGGGCGCGTAGGAGCGGGCGAGACGGGAGCTGGCGAAGATGTAACCAAAGGCTCCAGCACCGCTGGCTCGGGTTCTGCAATCGGTTCGGGCTCAGGCTCAGGCTCAGGCTCAGGCGGGGCCACAACCACAAGCTCCGGCACGGGTTCTGGCGCTGGAGCCGGCTGAGCTTCGATCGCGGTCGACAGTGTCGTCTCCTCAATCTGAGCTTCCGCTTCGGTAGCCGGAATTTCATCAGGCGTATCCCGCTTGATGAACACGCGCTTTTTCTTGACCTCGACCTGAATCGTCCTCGCCTTGCCAGTAGAGTCGGACTTCTTGATGATTTCCGTCGTCTGCTTGCGCGTCAGGGTGATTTTTGTTTTGGGTTCGGTCGAACCGTGGGATTTGCGCAGGAAATCGAGCAGCCGGGTCTTGTCCTGCTCGGAAAGCAGGTCATCCACCAACTGCTTGTTGACGCCCGCGGCCCGAAGTTGCTCGAGCAGGACCGTGGGCTGGACTTTCAGCTCCCCGGCAAACTGGGCGACGCTCGTCTGTGCCATACCGCTCCTATTGCCCTTGCGCGAACCAATGTTCGCGCGCCTTCATGATCAAAGTTTTCGCGCGCTCGACGTCGATTCCTGTTATCTCTATCAGGTCGTCTACTGCAAGATCCGCCAGATCGTCGCGGGTTTTAATGCTGTTCGACGCAAGCTTGGCCGCCAGGTCGCCGTCGATGCCTTCGAGATTTCGGAGTTCCGGGTCCATTCCCTCGGCCTGCTCCTCGCTCTTGATCGCCTGGACGATCAGTGCATCGCGTGCGCGGCTGCGAAGTTCATTGACAGTCGCTTCGTCGAACGAGTCAATTTCGAGCATTTCCTGAATCGGAACGTAGGCGATCTCCTCCAGAGAAGAAAATCCCTCCTGGATAAGTATGTTCGCCACTTCATCGTCGATATCCAATCGCTCCATGAAGATCGCGCGTACGCCGGAGGATTCCTGTTCCTGTTTCTTGGCCGACTCTTCCTCGGTCATGAGGTTGATGGTCCAGCCCGTGAGTTCGGAGGCAAGTCGTACATTCTGACCACTGCGTCCGATTGCGATCGCGAGGTTTTCGTCGTCGACGACCACATCCATCGAATGCTTTTCCTCGTCGACCACGATCGACGAGACCTCGGCCGGCGCAAGCGCGCCGATCACGAACTGGGCCGGATCCTGGTTCCAGAGAACAATGTCCACTCGCTCACCGGCGAGTTCCTGGGTCACTGCCTGCACACGCGAGCCCCGCATGCCTACGCAGGTGCCTATCGGGTCAATGCGTTTGTCATGGGCGAGTACCGCGATCTTGGCCCGAACGCCGGGGTCGCGCGCCGCAGAACGGATTTCAAGCAGGCCTTCCTCAATCTCCGGCACTTCTAGACGGAATAGCTCCGCGATGAATTCCGGGGCTGTGCGGGAAAGAATCAGTTGC
>CANIEV010000192.1 GCA_947466535.1 Betaproteobacteria bacterium | reverse complement strand
TCGCGCCGCCCGCGGCCCGCCCCGGCTTGAGCACGACGTAGGCCTTGGGCTTGATCAGCCGGTCCTCGTCGGCATGCCCCACCACCGCGGCCTCCAGCACTGCCGGGTGACTGCCGAGCGCCGCCTCGACCTCGAAGGGCGAGACGTAGATGCCGCCGACCTTGAGCATGTCATCCGAGCGCCCGGCGTAGGTGTAGTAGCCCGCCTCATCGCGTGAATACTTGTCGCCCGCCTTTGTCCAGGGCCCGACGAAGGTGGCGAGCGTCTTGTCGCGGGCATTCCAGTAGCCGCTCGCGGCGGTTGGTCCCTTGATGTGCAGGTCGCCGATCTCCCCGTCCGCCACGTCCCCGCCTTTTTCGTCAAGCAGGCGGATTTCATAGCCCGGGACCGGTTTGCCGGTGGTGCCGTAGCGCACCTCGCCCGGCCGATTCGACAGAAAGATGTGCAGCATTTCGGTGGAGCCGATGCCATCGAGAATCTCGTGGCCGAAGCGTTCGGTCCAGCGACGGCCGATGTCCGCGGGCAATGCCTCGCCCGCAGAGGCGCAGACGCGAAGTGCGAGTTGCGCCGGTTCCGGCAATTCGGGACTCGCGAGCAATGCGGCGAACAGCGTCGGCACTCCGTAAAACACCGTGGGTTTATTGCCGGTGAGCCGCTTGAACACGGAGGCCGGCGCCGGCCGCTCGGCCATCAGGATTGTGGTTGCGCCGACCGCGATCGGAAAAGTGAGCGCGTTGCCCAGACCGTAGGCGAAAAAGAGCTTTGCCGCCGAGAACACCGTGTCCGACTCGCGCAGGCCGAGCACTGGCCGCGCGTAGAGTTCAGCGGTGAGCATCAGGCTGGAATGCAGGTGCACCGTGCCCTTGGGCGTGCCGGTGGACCCCGACGAATACAGCCAGAAGCAGGCGTCGTCGCAGGTGCTCGGCGCGGGCGCGAATGCGGCATCAGCCTTTGCCGCGAGATCCTGCAGCCGGAGATGGCCTTTTGCGTCTGCCCCGGAGACGATCACGTGCTTCAGGAATGGCAGCGTGCCAATGAGCGACGCGAACGAGGGAAGCAGTGCCTCGGACACCACCAGCGCCTTGGCACGGCTGTCGCGCAGCATGAACTCGTAGTCGCGCGGCGTGAGCAGTGTGTTGAGCGCGACCGGCACTATGCCCGCCTTGATCGCCCCGAGAAAGGCCGCCACCCAGTCGATCGAGTCGAGATGGCAAAGCGCGATTCGGTCTTCCATGCCCAGGCCCAGCGCAGTGAACGCATTGGCCGCGCGGTTCACGCGCTGGGCGAGCTCGGCATAGGTGCAACTGCCGGTATCGTCGATGAAGGCCATCTTCGAATCGCGCCCCGCCGTGAGGTTGCGCTCGATCAGGTCGTGCGCCGCGTTGTAGTCACGCGGGAAATGAACCTTTGGCGGGCTTGTGCCGTGGTCGGCGCTGCTCAGTCCTGACATGAAGTGCTCCTCCTTGTTGAGCAGAGTCTTCGCGCTACCGCTCTTCGGCGGCATGCGGACAGACCGTCACCTGCGACGGCTCAGTTCTTCGTGAATTCGATCGCGCCCTGCGGCAGGAGGTAGAGCACCAGTGCCCTGCCCCCGACTACCGTCGGGTGATGCGCGGTGTCCGGGCCATACACCAGCCAGCCCCGGCCCCGTCCGTCGAACTTCGCCGCCGGATAGATCGGCATGATCATGTCGATCTCGCCGTTGGGATGCCGGTGGTGAGGACCTTTCAGGTCGCTCATCTCGACCACGTCCACCGAATAGCCCGCGAGTTCCGCATCGGGCTTGATCACCTGTCCGTATTTGATGCCGCCGCCCTCACGGCTGCACATCCAGCCGGCGGCGATCGCCGCCTTGCAGGCGGCAATCGCGGTGAACACCGGTCCGTCCGCAGCGAAAGCGGCATTGAGGCTTGTGTCGAGCGCCGCATCGAGCGGCCTGCCGGCCAGATGGCCAGTGACCGGCTGGAGCAGATATCGGAACTGTTCCGGTGTCATGCGTTGCGTCTCCTTCTCAGGCGGGCAGCTTGAGTTCCGCCCGCGCGAGTTCCAACCAGGGCTTCACCCATTCGAGTGCGATTTCCTCCGGCAGTGTGCCGGAGGACGCGTCGTGGATCAGGGGTTCGCCGATGCGCTTCGCACCAAGCTCGCTGAGCAGCGCGTCGAATTTCTTGCCTCCAAAGCAGAAGGTCTCGGCATAGGTGCGGTCGCCCAGCGCGATCAGACCGAAGTACACGTTTTCAAGCGATGGCCGCGCGGACTGCAGCGAATCGAACAGCTGCCGCGCGTTGTCCGGTACATCGCCCTGACCGTAGGTGGACGTGCACAGCAGGAACAAACCACCGCCTGCGAAAACCGTTGCGTCCTTGCCATCGAGCAGGACGGTCTTGATGTTTGCCTCGTCACCGTCGAGCGCGAGTTCGAGTTCCTGCGCCACGAGCTGCGCCGTCCCGGTCATTGTGCCGACGAGTATCGTCAGATCCACCGCCATTCACTGCCTCCTGTCATTCACCTGCCCTCGTGACGCCTGCCGGATGGCTTTCGCTGCCCGAGTTTGCGTTTCATCTGACCTGCATTATAATGCATCTCATATTCCATACATGGCACTATAATTCATGTCCGCGCGTCACCCTGCCGCCGAAATCCAAACTCCTGAGGAACAAGGCGTTTCGCTCCTGCGCAGCCTCGGCGAACGGGTTCGCGAGGCCCGCGCACGGCGTGGCATGACGCGCCGGATTCTCGCACGGGATTCAGGCGTTTCGGAGCGCTATCTCGCCCAGCTGGAAAGCGGCCAGGGCAATGCTTCAATCCTCACCCTGCGACAGATCGCGCAGGCGCTGAACCTGCCCCTTGCCGACCTGCTTCAGGATGAAAACGAGGCAGCGCTCGAATTCACGCTCATCGCGCAGCTGATCAAGCGCCTGCCCGCCCCCCGGCTCGCGGCACTGCGCGCGCAGATGCTGCGCGAACTCGGCGAAGCAACGAGCGCGCGCTCGCAACGCATCGCGCTGATCGGGCTTCGCGGCGCGGGCAAGTCCACGCTCGGCGAGCGGCTTGCGCTGGCGCTCGGTGTGCCCTTCATAGAACTTGACCGCGAGATCGAGCGCGAGGCCGGCACCCGGCTGGACGAAATTTTTCTGCTCTACGGCCAGGCAGGCTACCGGCGTTACGAGCGGCGCTGCCTCGAACGGCTGATCGAGACCAACACGGCTTGGGTGATCGCCACCGGCGGCTCGATCGTGTCCGAACCCGGCACCTACGACCTGCTGCTGTCGTCCTGCCGCACCGTCTGGCTGCGCGCTCAGCCCGAGGAACACATGGCGCGCGTGATCGCGCAAGGCGACACCCGCCCGATGGCGGGCAACCGCGAGGCGATGGAGGATCTGCGCCGCATCCTCGCCGGCCGCGGCGCGCTCTACGGCCAGGCGGAACACGACATCGATACCAGCGGAAAAACGCCCGATCAGAGCCTTGAAGAACTCCGGCTGGCACTTGCTGCCGCGACATAAGGCCCCGCCAATACATGCGTACCAGGAGGAAACAATGAGCGCAGTCCTGCAAACCCCGGGCGACGGCGGGCAAGCGCCGATCAGCTTCGACACCCACCCTGACCGATATCACCACTGGAAACTCACGGTCGAGGGCGAGGTCGCAACGCTGGCGATGAACGTCAACGAGGACAAGGGTCTCAAGCCCGGCTACAAGCTCAAGCTCAACTCCTACGACCTCGGCGTGGATATCGAACTGCACGATGCGATCAACCGCATCCGCTTCGAGCACCCCGCAGTGAAAACCGTGGTGCTGACCAGCGGACGCGAGCGCATGTTCTGCTCCGGCGCCAACATCTACATGCTCGGCCAGTCGACTCACGGCTGGAAAGTGAATTTCTGCAAGTTCACCAACGAGACCCGCAACGGTCTGGAGGACTCCAGCCGCCACGAGGGGCTGCGATTTCTCGCCGCAGTGAACGGCACGATCGCAGGCGGCGGCTACGAACTCGCGCTTGCCTGCGACGAGATCCTGATGATCGACGACCGCTCCTCCACCGTGTCGCTGCCCGAGGTGCCGCTGCTTGGCGTGCTGCCCGGCACCGGCGGCCTCACCCGGGTCACCGACAAGCGACGCGTGCGCCGCGACCTGGCGGACTTTTTCTGCACCACCAGCGAAGGCGTTCGCGCCGATCGCGCAAAGCAGTGGAAGCTGGTGGACCATCTTGCCAAACCGGCGCAGTGGGCCGAGGCGGTGAAAGCACGCGTGGCCGCGCTCGGAGCGGGCGCCACGCGCAAGGGCTCAGGCTCAGGTGTTCCGCTCGTACCGCTTGCGCGAACCATCGACGAGGCGGGTTATCACTACAGCCATGTGGACGTCGCAATGGACCGCAAGGCGCGCACCGCGACCATCACGGTCTCTGCACCCGCCTCCAACCAGCCGGAGTCGGTGGAGGCGATTCTCGCCGCGGGCTGCGACTGGTGGCCGATGGCGATGGCACGCGAACTCGACGATGCGATCCTGATGCTTCGCACCAACGAACTCGACACCGGCACCTGGATTCTCAGAACGCGCGGCGATGCGCTTGCCGCGAAGCGCGTGCTCGCCTGCGATGCCTCGATCGAACGCAACGCGGATCACTGGTTGGTAAAAGCGGTCACCGGCCTGCTTCGCCGTGCGCTCGCGCGGCTGGACGTGTCCTCGCGCACGATGTACGCGATCATCGACACCGGCTCCTGCTTCGCGGGCACGCTCGCGGAACTCGCCTTCGCTGCCGACCGCAGCTTCATGCTCGAGCTGCAAGGCGGTGAAGCCGGCGCGCCTGCGATCACGCTCTCCCCCGCCAACTTCGGCCTCTTCCCGATGGTAAGCCGCGAGACGCGGCTGGTGACGCGCTTCTGCGGTGATACCGGTCCGGTGGATGCGGCACGCGCGCATGTCGGTAAGCCGATAGTCGCCTCGCTCGCCTCCGAATTGGGCCTGGTGACATTCACGCCGGATGACATCGACTGGGAAGACGAGGTACGCATCGCGATAGAGGAGCGCGCGAGCCTGTCGCCGGATGCGCTCACCGGGCTGGAAGCCAACCTGCGCTTCGCCCATGCCGAGACGATGGAGACGCGGATTTTCGGGCGGCTCTCGGCCTGGCAGAACTGGATATTCAACCGCCCCAATGCGGTGGGCGAAAACGGCGCGCTAAAGGTGTACGGCTCGGGCGCGAAAGCGAAGTTCAACTGGGACCGCATCTGAGTCGAATGGATCTGACGGACCTGACGGACTGGAGGAAATCATGAGCAACATCAACTACAGCGAAAAAATTCCCAACAACGTCGACCTTGCGACGGACCGCACCCTGCAGCGTGCGCTAGAGCAGTGGCAACCGCACTACCTGCAGTGGTGGAACGACATGGGGCCGCACGACTTCGCAGGCAACGAGGCATACCTGCGCACCGCGATCGGCGTGGACGCACAGGGCTGGGCGTCCTACGGTCATGTGAAGATGCCTGACTACCGCTGGGGCATTTTTCTTGCCGACAAGACGCCGGACCGCACCATCGGGTTTGGCGACTTCATGGGGCAGCCGGTGTGGCAGCAGGTGCCGGGTGAATTCCGCTCGCAGTTCCGCCGCATGATCGTCACCCAGGGCGACACCGAACCGGCCTCGGTCGAGCAGCAGCACCTGCTCGGCCATACCTGCCCTTCGCTCTACGACCTGCGCAACCTGTTCCAGGTCAACGTGGAGGAAGGCCGCCACCTCTGGGCGATGGTGTACCTGCTGCACGCCTACTTCGGCCGCGACGGGCGCGAGGAGGCGGAAGAACTGCTCACCCGCCATTCGGGCGACGTGGACAAGCCGCGCATCCTCGGCACCTTCAACGAGCCGGTGTCGGACTGGCTGTCGTTTTTCTGCTTTACCTACTTCACCGACCGCGACGGCAAGTTCCAGTTGAAGAGCCTGGCCGAATCCTCGTTCGATCCGCTTGCCCGCACCTGCCGCTTCATGCTGACCGAAGAGGCGCACCACATGTTCGTCGGCGACACCGGCATCGCGCGGGTGATCAAGCGCACGCTGGAAGTGATGAAGGAACTCGGCACCGACGACCCGGCGGCGATTCGCCGCTCAGGCGCGGTGGATCTGCCTCTTCTGCAGAAGTACCTCAACTTCTGGTTCAGTTCCTCGCTTGACCTGTTCGGGTCCGAAATCTCGTCCAACGCGGCCACGACGTTTGCCAACGGCATCAAGGGCCGGCCGGACGAGGCCAACTTCGAGGACCACGTCTGCAAGGAGGCGACTTTCGACTTGGACACGCCGACCGGCCGCGAGTCGGTGGCGATGCGAAACGCGATGAACGAGATCGCGCGCGTCGGCTACGTGAAGGACTGCGAGATCGGGCTCAAGCGCTGGAACATGCAGATAAAGCGCGCGGGACACGGCACAGAACTCACCCTGCCCTCGACGCGCTTTCGCCGCAACATCGGCACCTGGGCGAACGTGCCCGCCGACCCGCAGGGGGGCATCCTTTCGCGCGAAGACTACGACCGCCGCATCGGCGACTGGCTGCCCAACGAGGCGGACCGTGCGCACGTGAAGAGCCTGATGCAGCGCGTGGTCGAACCCGGAAAGATGGCGGGCTGGATCGCCGCGCCCGATCGCGGCATCAACAACATGCCGGCGGATTACGAATACGTGAAGTTGAACTGAAGCTGCTCGCGCCTCACCTTGCGACGAAGGTCGGCAGGGTGATGCGCCATTGGACGGCGGCCATCCGCAGACCGAACACCACCGTCATCGCAACCAGCGCCGCGCCCGAATCCGCCACGCCGGCGCCAAGCAGCGCCGCATAGACCAAGGTACCCGACCAGGCCGCGGTGCCATATAGCTCGCCCGAGAAAACCAGCGGCACCTCGTTGCAGAGCATGTCGCGCAACACGCCGCCCACCACGCCCGTGACCACCCCGAGCAGTGTCGCGGCAAACCAGTGTACATCGAGCATGAGCGCGATATGCGTGCCAAGAACGGTGAACAGCGCGAGGCCGAGTGCATCCGGGATCAGAAACAGGTTCTTCGGAAGGCGCACCATGCGCACCAGTGCCACGGCCGCCAGACCCGCGCCGATCGCGGCGAACAGGTAAGTCGGATCCTCAAGCCAGAACACGCGCCGGTCGAGCAGCAGATCGCGCACCGTACCGCCGCCCAAGGCCGAGGTCAGCGCCACCAGCACCACGCCGAACAGGTCGATCGGCTTGCGCCCGGCTTCGAGAACGCCGGTCATCGCGCTCACCGCTACGGCGCTGATTCCGATTGCGTACAGAAGTTCTTCCATCGACAGTCTCCAATAAGATGACGAATGCTAGCCGATCCCACAATAGTCGAAGGGCAATTGCGGGGTTTGCGAAGCGCGCAGGGCATCGGCCTGCGCTACCATTCCCCACTGTTTCGCTGCACGCGTGTCCCACGCGCGCAGGCACTGCAGGAGCCTCATTCCGTGAACACCAATCACCAGCGATTCCGCGACTTCGTCGCTCAACTCACACGCGTTGTCGCCACACCGGGCCTCGTCGAGGCGCAACTCCTTGATGAGGGAGAACGCCTGCTCGGCACGCTTATCGGGCACGACGACTGGCTGCCGGAGGAATTCGCGCGTGCCTCCACCGAGGGCTATCGCCAATACCTGCTGTACTGCGATCCGCTGGAGCGTTTTTCGGTGGCGAGTTTTGTCTGGGGACCGGGACAGTCCACACCGGTGCATGACCACACCGTGTGGGGGCTGGTGGGCGTGATGCGGGGCGAAGAAGTCTGCGGCGAGTACGCGAC
>CANIEV010000191.1 GCA_947466535.1 Betaproteobacteria bacterium | reverse complement strand
CAGGAACGGATGAAGGCCCTGGGCAAGGAGGCCGTTTTCGAAGCAAGGCATGTCCATGTGATCGGCGCCGGCGTGATGGGTGGCGACATTGCCGCCTGGTGCGCGATGCGCGGTCTCAATGTGACGCTGCAGGATCAGGATGCCGCCCGGCTCGCGCCCGCGATGAAGCGCGCGCGCGAATTGTTCAAGCGGCGCCTTCGTGATCCGGCGCAAGTGCGCGATGCCACCGATCGCCTGATGCCGGACGTGGCCGGCGACGGCGCGCGGCATGCCGATGTGGTGATCGAAGCAATATTCGAAAACCTCGAGGCCAAGCGCGCGCTCTTCGCCAAGGTCGAGTCGATCGCAAAGCCGACTGCAATTCTTGCCTCCAATACCTCCAGCCTGAAACTCGCCGACATCGGCGCGAACCTGGTCAACCCGGGCCGGCTTGTGGGTATCCACTTCTTCAATCCGGTGCCGCAGATGCAACTGGTGGAGGTCGTCAGCGGCTCGATCACGGATACCACGATTACAAAACAGGCCGCGGCCTTCGTTCGCGCTATAGACAAGCTGCCGCTGCCGGTGAAGGACGCTCCCGGCTTCCTCGTCAACCGGGTGCTCGGCCCCTATCTGCACCAGGCACTCAAGATGGTGGACGAAGGAATCGCCCCCGAGACGCTCGACGCGGCGATGGAGACTTTCGGCATGCCGATGGGCCCGATCGAACTCGCCGACGTGGTGGGCCTCGACATTTGCATGGCGGTGGGCAAGGAACTCGCAGGCGACCCGGTTCCGCCGAAGACCCTGGACGCCCTGGTGCAGGCGCGCAATCTCGGCAAAAAATCCGGACGGGGCTTCTACGACTGGAGCAGCGGCAAGGCGAAGAAGGGTGCGGCGGGTTCCGTCAGCGATGTGCTCATTGAACGGCTCATCCGCCCCTACCTCGACGAAGCCCGAAACGCGGTGCGCGACGGTGTCGTGGAAGATGCGGATCTCGCCGATGCCGGCCTGATCTTCGGCACCGGTTTCGCCCCCTTTCGCGGCGGACCGCTGCACTATCTCGAGAACAAAGCCTGAATATCTATCCGCAGAAAACAAGGAGCGACATGGCAAAACCGACCTACCGGGAACTCATCGCACGCAAGGCACCCTTCGTGATCCCCGGCGCGCATGACGCGCTATCCGCGCGCCTGGTCGAGCAGGCGGGATTTGACGCCTGCTTCGTCGGCGGCTTTCCGCTGGTGGGTGCGCGCTACGGCGTGCCCGATATCGGCTTGAAGAGCCTTGGCGAGATCGCAGCGGGCATCGCCGACATCCTCCCCGCGATCTCGGTGCCGCTGATGGTCGACATGGACGACGGCTACGGCGATGTGAAAAACGCGGTGCACAGCCTGCACACCTACGAGCGCCTGGGCGTCGCCTCGATCATGATCGAAGACCAGAAGTGGCCCAAGCGCTGCGGCCATATGGCGGGCAAGACGGTGGTCGCAGCCGAAGACATGGAGGCAAAGATCCGCGCCGTAGTTGGTGAGCGCATCAACCCGCAAACCTTCATCTGGGCGCGCACCGATTCGCGCGGGCCGCTCGGGCTCGATGAAGCCCTGCGACGCGGCGAGCGATTTCTGCGGGCGGGTGCGGACGGCCTGTTCATCGAAGCGCCGCGCACGATCGAAGAACTGGAAATCGTCGGCAGGACCTTCGATGTGCCACAGGCGGCCAATCCTCTCGAAGGCGGCGTGACGCCGATCCTGAAGCCGGATGAACTCCATGCACTTGGCTTCAAGGCGATCATCTACGGCATCAATCTGCTGATGCACATCACGCACACGATGCAGAACGTACTGCAGGACATCAAGACCGGTCGTTTTGCACTGCAGGGCAAAGGAGCGGGATTTTCCGACTACCTCAAGGTCGTGGGCTTCGACGACTGGGCCCGAGTCGACAGTACCTACGGCTCGCCGCCACCTCCGGCAAAATAAGACCATCGACCGCGGGACGCGCCTGCGAAACCATAACAGTCCGAAGGAGGACACACATGCAGATTCGCCGCCGACAGCTGCTGTGCCTCGCCGCAATTTCACATTTCAGCTTGATGCTCAGCCAACCTGCCTTCGCGCAGGAATGGCCTTCCCGGGCGATCCGCATAATCGTGGTCGCCAGCGCCGGCGGCCTGCCCGACATTGCGGCGCGCACCTTCGCGCAACCGCTGTCGAAGGCTTTCGGTCAGCCGGTGGTCGTGGAGAATCGCGCGGGAGGCGCGGGCAACATCGCCACTGAAATGGTCGCCAGAGCAGCACCTGACGGCTATACCCTGCTCTCGACAGGTGCCAACCAGGCGGTGAACCAGATCCTCTATCCGAAACCGGGGTTTGATTACGAGAAAGACCTTGCCCCGGTTGCGATGCTTGCCGAGTCGAACATGATGGTGGTGGCCAGCCCGACGTTCCCCGCGAACAACCTTCAGGAAACGCTTGATCTCGCGCGAAAGAAACCCGGGACAGTATCGATGAGCGTGTCCGTGCTCGGTTCGCCGAACCACATGGGCGCGGAACTGCTTGCAGCAATGGGAAAAGTGGAGCTCAACTTCATTGTCTACAAGGGCATCAGCGCCGCCCTGCCCGATCTGATGTCGGGCAATGTCGATGTCGGCATCGGTGCGCTCTCCAGCGTGCTGCCCCAGGTAAAGGCCGGACGGCTGAAGGCGCTGGCGGTTACACGCCCTAAGCGCACGCCGCAGGCACCGGACGTCCCCACCGCGGATGAGTCGGGACTTGCAGGATTCGACATCAACACGTGGATCGCAATGATGGCCACCGGAGGCACCTCGCCCGCGATACTGGAGCGTATTGCGTCGGACGTGCGGCGAATTGCCCAGACCGCGGAAGTTCGATCAGCGTTCGACAAACAGGGCATCGAGGCGTCCTCGATGCTCCCTCATGAGCTGGGCGCCTACATCCGCCGCGAAGTCCAGACCTGGACGCCGGTGCTGAAGAACGCAAGGATAAAGGCGCAGTGACGCGTGCGTCCCGGCGGCATCCGCAGCAGGCGCTCTTCTACCAGTGCGCCATCGGTGCGCCGGCGACCGGCGAGCGGAACGTGGCGAGTTGCTTCTGCCTGAGTGAGCCGATGTAGGCAGTCTTCCTGTCCGGGCCTCCGAACGCGATGCTCGTGGGGAACACCAGCGTCTTGCCTTCGGGATCCTGGAATACGGTGTGCACCTTGCCCTGCGGCGTGATGACCAGTATGGAATTCTTTTTCACCTCGGTCGCCCAGACGTTGCCCTCCACATCGAGCGCGATGCCGTCGATGATCGCCCCCTCGAACACAGGCGAGCTTCCGAGCACGCTGCGCGCGCCGAGCGAACCGTCGGCGCCGATCGGGCGGCACGACACGCAGCCGAAACCGCTCTCGACGATGTAAAGCATCCTGCCGTCGGCGCTGATGCGGACTTCGTTCGTAAAGCACAATCCGTCGACCACCTTCACCGGACCGCCCGGGTCCATGCGCAGAATGAAGCCGTCGGTGATCTTCTGATGCAAGGCGTTGATTCGCGGCGTTGTGACCGTCGACACGGTGATCCAAAGACGGCCCCGGGCATCGATGAATGTGAAGTTGACCGAACCGAGCGACCTGCCTTCGAAACTGTCCAGAATCACTTCCTCGCGTCCGTCGCGATGCAGGCGGTACACCTTACTGTCGTCGATGTTGGCAATGAAAATCGTCCCCGCGCGGTCCATCGCAAGGCCGTTGGGTGCGGCGCGCATCGAGCCGATCAGGGTCTGCTTCCCGTCGGGCGCGATGCGTGTCACCGCGCCGCGGTCGTCGGACACCCATACTGTGCCATCGGCCTCGGCAAGCACGCACTCCGGCCGGCTGAGGTCGGATCCATAGACGCCGAAATCAGCGGCACTCAGTCGAAAATTCGTTACGTCAGCCATGTTCCGTTTTCTCCTTTTATAGCCGGGTCTTTGCCCGTTGCAACACTCGATCCTCGGGTTGAGGCGCTACAATTTCAGACGCAACAACGCATCCGGCGCATCCCATCGGATTCGCGTGCGAGCCGGTGGAAACTGTACCATCGCAGGGTGCCTGCAATGCACCGCAGCCGCGAGCAAAACAGCTCACGCAAACTGCCAAGGAGTTCGTAATGAGTTTCACGCTTTTCATCAATTTTTCCCACGGTGGCAAACCCGCGGCACGTACCAGCGCAGAAGACGACGCAAAGCTCACGTCGCTGCTCAAGCCGATCAAGGGCCTCACCCGCGCCCACGTCTACACCCCGAGCAAGGCGCACGACCCCTTCCTCGACGACGGCGCCCCGCCGCGACTGGTGCTGCAACTCTTTTTTGAAAAACTTCCCGACCTCGAGGCATCAGTCAGCCGTACCGGGCCGCTACAGGCCCTTGCCACGGACTTCCCGAGCCTTGCCGACGCGCCGATGACCTATGAGGCCATGGTCGCGCGCATTTTCCCCACCCCGGAACCGAAGATAAGGGCCGAGCCCTGGTGCAGCTACCTTGTCGCCTACGAAGGCCCCGCCGAGGACCCGAACCTTTGGCTGGAGCACTACATCGCCCACCATCCGCCGATCATGCGCACCATGCCCGGCATACGCGAACTGGAAATCTACACAGCCATCGACTGGATCGGCTTCCTGCCGGCAAAGAAAGTGCGGCACCTCCAGCGCAACAAGACGACCTTCGACAGCAATGACGCACTCTCCGCCGGATTGCAGTCCCCCGCCCGCTCCGAAATGCGGAAGGACTACGAGAGTTTCCCCAAGTTCACCGGCGGCGTTACGCACTTTCCGATGTCGACTCGCTCGGTCCGCCCCTGACGCACCAAACCAGCGCATTTTTGCCCGTGCGTTGTTGCCTACGCCGGCGCGGGTTACGATTCGTCATTGATTACCACTGTCCAGGAGAAGTCCATGTCCGCCCAGCCGTCCAACGTTACCAAAATGTCGCAACCTGAGGTCGCCCCGACTCCGCGCTTTTTCAAGATGGAAGCCCTGCTCCCGACCCAGGGACGCGAAGACATCCCGATGGCAAAAGCCGGCGGCATGGCGGTCGTTCTCAAGACCTATGCCAAAGCAGGCGAAAACGAACTGCATGCCCACCTCAATGAAGACCACACCTTCATCATTCTTCAGGGTGAGGCCGAGTTCTACGGACCCAACGGCGAAAAGCGCCGCGCCGGCAAGAACGAAGGGGTGTTGATTCCCAGGGGCACGTTCTACTGGTTCGTTGCCTGCGGAGACGAACCGCTGGTGATGGCACGCATTGGCTCCGCGATCGAACCGGGCGCCGACACCGATCTTCGGGTCAACAGCAAGGGCGACTACATGGACCCGTTCTCGACCGAGAACAAGCAGGTCGAACTGATCCACAGCAAGGACAGCTGGTTCAAGTAATTCGGCAGGCAGTCAACACCACGCCATGAAGGAGCGATCCCTCATGGCGTTTTCAATTCCGGACTCATTTGCCGGCCTCAGTTTCCAGCCTCAGGACGCGGCGATGCCGTGCAGCAGGGATGCGAGTTCGTCGGGCGTGGTGATATGCGGGTTGTGGCTCGCATATATCTCGTAATGCTTCCAGCCCGGTTCCTTCTGCGCGCGCTCGTAGAAGCGCCGGAAGCCATCGCCCGGTGCGGGCCGCGAACAGTAGATGTAGCTGCGGCGAAGTTTCTCCACCGCGCCGGTGAGGCGAAGAGGCTGCTCGAAGGTCTTGAGCGGCTGCATCATCCGCCGCGGCATGGCCCAGTCGACATCCGGCTGCGGCGTATCGGGGGGCATCGGATTCGCGGGGACGCGCCAACCGCCGCCCGCGGTGCGCGCCATCTCGAGCATGCGGGTTCGCGTCGCCTCCGGTTGCAGTGACAGCAGCGATTCGCCGTCGCGCGGCACGAACGCATCGAGATACACGAACTGCGAGATCCGGTCGGCAACCCGGTCCGCAACACCGGTGGACACCATGCCACCGTAGCTGTGCCCGATCAGGATGAAATCGCGCAGGTCTTCGTACTCGATCAAACCGAGCACATCCGAAATATGCGTCTCGAGGTCGATGTCGGGCCTCGCCAGATGCGCACGCTCGCCCACGCCGGTGTAGGTCGGCGTGATGAATTCATGCCCGAGCGCGCGCATTCGCGACCGCATCTTTTTCCATGCCCAGCCCGCAGACCAGGCGCCGTGTGCCACGAGAAATGTCGCCATGCGTTGCCCCTAGCCCTCAACCCAGCTTGAACATCGCGCGCAACTCCGTCGGCGTGCGTCCCTTGCCGAACACCGGCGTGCCGTAGTCGAACTCCTTCGCGCGCGCGAGACCTCCGAGCACCACAGGTTCGAAACCTGCATCGCGGACCAGGCGCTCGGCCACCGCAAGCGCCCCCGCGTCGTCCGCCGCAAGCGGAATGCCTACCTTCTCGCCGGCCCGGTTGGTTTCACTGCGAAGCGTGCCGACACCGACGCAGTTGAACGCGCGCACGAGGCGTACCCCCGGCAGCAGGGCCGTCGAGGCAATCCCGGTGCCTTTGGCGAGCGCTTCCTTTGCCATGTCGCCGTCGCGCGCCGGCACCGGGTTGCATGTGTCGAGCACCACCTTGCCGCGCAGCGCATCGCCAATGTCCTGCCCGATTTTCGGGAGCGCGGAATAGGGCACCGACACCAACACCACGTCGCCAAACTGCGCTGCATCTCGCGAACTGCCCGCACGTGCACGCGTGCCGATCTTCGCGGCAAGCGCACGGTCGGCCTCTGCATCAAGCGAGGACACCAGAACCTCATGCCCGGCTTTCGCCCAGAATTCGGCAAGAGTACCGCCCACACGACCGGCACCGACAATGCCTATCTTCAGAGGTGAACCTTGCGCAAACAGGGAATGCGGAATCACGCCGAGCGTGATCGCAGCACCGGACGCGCCTGCGATGCGCAGAAAATCACGCCGGCCGTTGAACCCCAACTTGCTTTGCTTCATTTCACAAGCCTCCCGACTCAATTGATTGAACTCATCATCGCATTCCCGGACGATCCCGTGCGAGCTGTCAGGTTTGTGCAAAGTTGCAAATTGCAATCAAGCCCGACGCCTTACACCGGCGCAAGTGCCCGGTGGGGTAGCGCAGGAAGTTCGACCGCGATCGAATCGCCGGGTTCAATCGCGCCGCCCGCGATCACGACGCTCATCACGCCCGATTTGCGAACCAGCCCACCCGCGGCATCGCGCCCGAGCACCGCGGACATCAGGCCTGGCTGGAAATCATCGATCTGGTGGCACGGATTGCGCAGTCCGGTGAGTTCCACGATTGCGGATCCACCGACTTGAAGCCGCGTACCTGCCGGCAGACCGAGCAGGTCAATGCCACGCGTGGTGATGTTCTCACCCAACTCACCGGGTTCCACCGCGAAGCCCGCCGCCCGCAGTTCGTCGAACAACTCCGAATGAATCAGATGAACCTGCCGCAGGTTCGGAGCGGAGGGATCCTTCTTCACCCTCGAACGATGCTGGACAGTTGCACCAAGATGCGCATCGCCCTCGACCCCAAGCCCTGCGAGCAGCCGGATGCCGCTCTGCACGGCCTTGCTGAATCCGTGTCCGCCCGCGCTGCATACGGCGTGAACAATCGCTGCATTGTCCCGTTCTTCAGGGCGCATCTGCTGGAAAACTGCGCGAAACCAGGGCCCGGGTCTGATCCAGCCATGCCGCACGCTGCTCCGGTGTGCTCGTGCCCATGACGCTGAATACATGGCGCTGCATGTCGCGTATGCCGCAGAGTTCCGCGATATAGGTCTTCCAGAGGATGTCGAGGGTATTGCCGAACTTGGT
>CANIEV010000190.1 GCA_947466535.1 Betaproteobacteria bacterium | reverse complement strand
GGCCTCGACTTCCTCAAGGATGTGGGTGGAGAAAATGATCGCCTTGGTGGAGCCCATCTCCTTGATGAGGGTACGCACCTCGTGCTTCTGGTTCGGGTCGAGGCCGTCGGTCGGCTCATCCAGAATCAGCACTTCCGGGTCGTGGATGATCGACTGCGCAAGGCAGGTGCGATGCCGGAAGCCCTTGGAGAGCGTGTCGATCGTCTGGCCGAGCACGCGATCGAGGTGGCAGAGCCCCACCACGCGGCGAATCGCCTTTTTCTTGTCTTCGCCTGCGAGGCCGCGGATGTCGGCGGCAAAGCGCAGGAAGGACAGCACCGTCATGTCCTGATAGGACGGCGCGGACTCCGGCAGATAGCCGATTTTCTGCTTGACGAGGATCGGCGACTCGGTCACGTCAAACCCGCACACCGACACCCTGCCCGCCGACGGCGGAATGAAGCCGGTGATCATGCGCATGGTGGTGGACTTGCCCGCGCCGTTGGGCCCGAGAAAGCCGAGGACTTCGCCCCGCGCTACCTCGAACGAGATGTTGTCGACGGCGAGCTTGCCGCCGAACGACTTGGAAAGACTCTCGACCTTAATCATGGGTCTCCTCTTGCCTTTGCTTGCAAAACGAAGGGGAACTGTCCCCTTCTTGTTTTTTTCGCCGCGTTCCCGCAGTCCGGGGATTTTATGGGCGTTTTCCCGATTTTCAAGTACTCAAGTGCCACCGGGAGCGCGGAGGTTACACGATCTGACCGCCTATTTGAGAATCAGGTCCACCCGGTTTGCGGGGGCACCCTTGGACTCGTCGCCCCCCGAGGCCCGGCCGGCGACGAGGAACAGGCGTTCGTCGGGAATTTCTCCGTCCTTTTCCAGCCAGTTCTTGACCGCCCGCGCACGGCGATGCGACAGCTCGCGAAGTTCGTCCTCCGAGACGGTCGTGTTGTCAAGGATGAGCCTTTCCATTTCCGGCACCGGCAGCGTTTGGGCGATGCCGATCGCGTTGCGCGGCTTGGCGAAGTTTTCCCGGTCATAGACACGTTTCAGGTACTCCCCGTATTCGGCCGGCTCGACCCGGACCTCGGCGTTCGATGCCACCGGCGTGCCGCGGCGCACCAGTTCGGCCACCTTCTGCGCCCGTACCTTCTGCGTGAGCGATCGACGCTTAAGTCCGTCGCGATCCGTCGCGGCATCCGCACGACCCGAAATATCGATTTTCAGGGCGGACCGGTCGGTTAGAGCCTTGGCGAGCGATTTTAGTTTCGTGGTCGCAGCCTCCGAAAGGTTCGCGAAGCCCGGGGCAAACTCGACATAGGACAACTCGCTTCCTCCGCCGCCGAAAATCGAGCCGAGCAGGGCGAAGGGCGAGGTCACCGCCTTGACGATCAGGTTGACGATCACCTTGACGATCAGCCCGCCGATGCTGAACTGCGGATCGTCCAGCGACCCGCTGATCGGCAACTCGATGTCGATCTCGCCGCGCGAATTCTTGAGCAGCGAAATCGCCAACTGCACCGGGATGTTCAGAGCATCGGGACTCTCGACCTTGTCGCCCAGGGTCAGCTGGTCGAGGAAGATCTTGTTCGAGGCATCGAGCTTGAGATCCTCGAGGTGGTATTTCAGATCGAGGTTCAGCTTGCCCTTCTCGATCACGTAGCCGATGTAGCGCGAGGAATACGGCGAGAAGGACGACAGCTCCACCCCCTTCACCGCAGCCGCGAGGTCGAGGAACGGTACCTTGGCGAGTGGATTGATCGTGCCCTTTATGTCAAGCAGCGCGGTGCCTTCTACACGGCCCTTGAGCGCCACGTCGGCGCGGCTTTCCTGCACCGCCGACAGTCCCGACACCTGCCCGCCGAGCTCGGTGATGCGCGCCGAGTAGTTCGGCTTGATGAAGCGGTCGGAAAAATCCACCCGTCCGCCCTGCAGCGTCACCTTGCCGATGCGCACCGGCGACATCGGCGCGGGCGTCGGCGCCAACGCGGGGCTGCTGCCCGGCCTCACCACCGGCTTGACGTCCGGACTTTTGTCGGAGACCACCAGACCCTGCACGTTGATTTTTCCATCGGGGGAGACGATGAGACGGGAATAGAAATCCGTGGCCGCGATCTCGTTCATGTCGAGCGCAAACGGCTCGGTGCGCACGCCAAGGCCATTGAACGCAAGCGACTTCCAGCGAAGAAGCGGCTCGCCCATCAGCTTGTCCACCGCGGCGAAATCGTTCGCCGCCGCCTCGCCGGTGAATCCGGTGCGCAAGGCGCCTCCGGCGACCGTTTCGAGGGTGAGCTTGCCCTTCGCATTGATCGAGCCGGAATTGACGGTGATGTTCACGAAGCGCGCGAAGTACGGCTGCAGCGGCAGGAACTCGAGGCCCTGCGCATCCAGGTTGATGGTTCCCGACACAGGCGACAGCCTCATGTCACCCGACGCAGACAGCTTGCCGCGTCCGATGCCGGCCGCGAGCTTGAACGGGATGCTTGTGCCCGGCTGCATGGACACACCGGTGGCTTCGAGATTCACCGGTCCGAGCGCGATTTTCACCGGGTCAGTCCCGGACAGGTCTTCCCAGTGGGCTCCGAGCTTGTCGAGCGAGAGTTTTTTCAGCGCAAGCGTCCAGGGCGGCCCGTCCTCCTTTGCCGCCGTCGCGGATGCCGCGGGTGTTACGACGAGATCGTACACGTTCAGGTCGCCGTTCTTGTCCCGGCGCACGAGTGCAGAGCCGTCTCTTGCTGCGAGTTCGCCCAGACGGACGCTACGCTTGTCAACGTCGATTTCGCCGTCGCGGGCGATCAGGCTCGCGAGCGTCGCCCAGTCGGCGCCGTCGCGGGTGAGCCGAATGCCCGACAGGTCGAGGCCTTGCAGCCCAATCACCGTCCCCGCCTCGCCGTGCTTGATCGTGGTTTTCAGGTCGAGCGTTCCGTCGGCCACCTCAAACTTGAGCCGCGGCGCGAAGTACGGCGCGAGGCGCGCGAGTTTGAGCTTCCCGACTTCCAGCGCAAGCTCGGCGCTCACCGGCGCCATGCTGAAATTGCCGTTCGCCCCGACCGCTTCACCTGCCTTGGTCTTGAACGCGAGTTCCACCCGCCCGGTCTGGCCTTCGCGGGTGGTGAGGTTTTCAAGTCGCAGGCTGGCGTTCTCCGCCACCGTCTGGAAGGCCTGCTCCGGGGACTCGTCGGTGAAGGCAATGCGTCCGTTGTCGAGCGACAGCGACTTGATGTTGACCACGAAGGGTTTGGCTGCGGGTTCGGGTATCGCTGTCGCAGGCTTTGCAGCCGCCAGGGCTTTTTCTGCACCGCTGGTCTGGACAATCGACGCAAGATTCAGCCGGCCGTCCTTTTCGCGCCGCAGGTTCAGGTCGAGCCCCTCGGCCTTGATGCTCGCGATTTCGACTTCACGTCCGACGATATCGATCGGCCCGAACTCCACCGCGAGCCGCGGCAGCTTGATCATCGGCCGGCCGCCCTGCGCCTTCTTTTCCTTTATTTCCAGCCGATCGAGATCCGCCGTTCCCGACAACGACAGCGCCGCGATGCCGTCCTTGCCCCGCTTGAACGACACTGCAAACTTCGCACCGAAGGTGGCCGACACCAAATCGGCACCGAGCTTGATCGGCAGGTAGTCGAGGTAGAACGGCAGATCGACCTTTTCGATCTCCAGATTGAGCGCGGTATCGAGCGAGGCGACGAAGGGTCGGGTGTCGCCCTTGAGTTCCACCGGCGCGCCGTTCACCACCGCCGAGAATTTCGGCTGCACCGGATCGTTGGCGAACGCCGACAGGCTGGAGACGAACGGCACCGCGAGGTTCAGGTCGTGGATGCGGTGCTTAGCCTTCGCGGGCATATCGTCGAATTCGATGATGCCCCTGTCGATCACCATGTTCGAGAGCGCAAAGCGCGCAGGGTCGGGGCTGGAAGGTTTGGCGAGTATCTTCTCGATGATGTCGCTGATGCTGTAGGTCTTGTCCGCGTTGCGCACGAGGCGCAGCTTCGGCCGCGTCACCTGCAGGCTCGCCAGCACCGGCGCGGCGCGGAAGATGGAGCTCAGTTCCGCATCGACGAACACCGACTCGATTTCGAGAAACGGCGCCGCCCCGTCCCTGCCCTCAATCGCGATGCCGTCCAGCGATACGCTGAGCGAATACGGATTGACGGTGATCGAGGCCACAGAAAGCTTCCGACCGATCTGTTCGGACACTTCCTTTTCAAGCACGCGCTTGGCCAGCGGCGGCCCGAACAGCGCGCCCGCCACGCCAAAGATGGCAAACAGGCCGAGCAGCCATGTAAAAGCACGCAGACCGCGCCGGATGCGCCTCTGGTTTTCAGGAGAGGGAGGGGTCAAGGCCAATACCGTAAGAAGGATGTTCGTGGGACACCCCCCGGACGCTAGCCGGAAGCCCTTGATCATACAAGGGCGTTTGCCTCATTTTTCCCTTGGTGCCCGTCTAAGCACCTTGTTGGGGACGGAGGGATACTTTAAACTTCAAGCTTCTCGCAAAACTGCGTCAAAATTCAATTTTCCCGCCGGCTTCCGGCGCTTTTTCAGCTCAGGAACACCATGACCCACGTCGTCACCGAATCCTGCATCAAGTGCAAGCACACCGACTGCGTCGATGTATGCCCCGTCGACTGCTTCAAGCAAGGCCCGAACTTCCTCACCATCGACCCCGATGAGTGCATCGATTGCGCGGTTTGCATCCCGGAATGCCCGGTGAACGCGATTTATGCCGAGGAAGATGTCCCGGCCGACCAGAAAGCCTTCATCGCCCTGAACGCGGAACTCTCCAAACTTGGCTGGCCGACGATCACCGACAAGAAAGACGCCCTGCCCGACGCGGAAAAATGGAAAGATGTCCCGGGCAAGCTGCAGTATCTGGAGCGCTAGGCTCCCGTTTTGTCTTGACAGTATTTGCCGGGGCGGCGCCTGCTGCCCCGCGCTTGTAGCCACTACCCCGCGCCTCCGGCGCCCCCGCAGTGCTGTTCCGGGCGTGCTGTTCCGGACGGCGCCGGTCAACAACGCGGGGATCGCATGCTGAAGCTCGCCTTCGGACTCAAATTCGCAGACCTGTACGACCGTGACGGCCTCGTCCGCGTCGATCAGGCGTTTCTCGATTTCCTGAAGACTGCCGACGCGGCGCTCGCCAACAAGCTTGCCGATGCGCGCAAGGCGCCCGATTCGCTCGACGCCCGCGCCGAATCCGCGCTGATCCTCGAAGTCTCGCCGCATCTCGACCGCTATATCGCGCAGCTGTTCGGCATTGTCGACGAGGTGCTGGCCCTGGAAGGCAAGCACGACGAGCTCGCCCCGCTGTTCACAGTCAAGCGCCAGTTCGTGCAACGCCGCGCCGCCACCAGGATCAAGGCGCCGGAGGCGCAGGCACTGGATGGCGACGCACTGCAGGCCGCGCTCGAAGCGAAGATCGCCGAGGCGCAGGGATCGCCTGTTGGCTCGTTTGACGAACTGCAGTTCGCCAACGCGGTCACCGGCTGGCTGAAGGACGAAGCCGCCAACGCGGAGATCCTCGACACCGCCACCCGCTACGCCGCCTGGGCGGTGCACACCGAGGCCGGCCAGGCCCGGCATCACGCAGGCGTGCTGTTCAAGCTGCCCGCCAAGGTCGATCCCCAGCACCTGCTGAAGCACGCCGAATCGGGCGAGCGCCAGGGCGTGGTCGGCCACCGCATCGGCCGCGGCCACGGCCGCCGTCGCGAAGGCTTCGCGCTCACCGACAAGGGCACCGACCTCACCGGTGCGCTCGACCAGTCCAACTACTGCATCTGGTGCCATGCGCAGGGCAAGGACTCCTGCTCCAAGGGCCTGCGGGAGAAGCCCTCGGCCGCCGAACCGCAGAAGATCACCTTCAAGAAAAGCCCCTTCGGCGTCGCGCTCGCCGGCTGCCCGCTGGAAGAAAAGATTTCCGAATTCCACACCGCCAAGACCGAGGGCCTCGCGATTGCGGCGCTTGCAATCATCTGCGTGGACAACCCGCTCGCCGCTGCCACCGGCCACCGCATCTGCAACGACTGCATGAAGGCCTGCATCTACCAGAAGCAGGAACCGGTGAACATTCCGGAAGTCGAGACACGCACCCTGAAGGACGTGCTCGAACTGCCCTGGGGCTTCGAGATCTACTCGCTGCTCACCCGCTGGAACCCGCTGAACTTCCGCCGCCCTGTGCCAAAAGCGCGCAGCGGCTACCGCGTCATGGTGGCGGGCATGGGCCCGGCCGGGTTCAGCCTGTCGCACCATCTGCTCAACGACGGCCACGCGGTCGTCGGCATCGACGGACTGAAAATCGAGCCGCTGCCGCAGACCATCTCCGGTGTTCGCGTGGACGGCAGCCGCGTCGCGTTCGAGCCGATCCGCGACGTCAACACCCTGCGCGAATCGCTGGACGAGCGCGTGATGGCAGGCTTCGGCGGCGTGGCCGAATACGGCATCACCGTGCGCTGGGACAAGAACTTCCTGAAAATCATCCGCCTGCTGCTGGAGCGCCGCGCGCAGTTCGCGCTCTACGGCGGCGTGCGCTTCGGCGGCACTATCACGCTCGAGGACGCGTGGAAGCTCGGCTTCGATCACGTGGCGCTGTGCATGGGCGCGGGCAAGCCGACGACGCTGGACATTCCCAATGGCCTCGCGCGCGGCGTGCGCACCGCGTCGGACTTCCTGATGGCGCTGCAACTCACCGGCGCGGCCAAGGCCGAGTCGATCGCGAACATGCAGATCCGCCTGCCGGTGGTGGTGATCGGCGGCGGTCTCACCGCGATCGACACCGCAACCGAATCGCTTGCCTACTACGTGGTGCAAGTGGACAAGTTCCTTGAACGCTACGATGCACTTGCGAAGTCGATCGGCGAGGACGCGATCCGCGACCGCTGGTCGGACGAAGACCGCGAGATCGCCGAGGAATTCCTCTCCCACGGCCGCGCGATCCGCGGGGAACGCGAGCACGCGAAGTTCGAAGGCCGCAACGCGCGCATCACCGAGCTGCTGCTTGCCTGGGGCGGCGTGACGGTGGCCTACCGCCGCCGTCTGGTGGACAGCCCCTCCTACACGCTCAACCACGAGGAGGTGGAAAAGGCGCTCGAGGAAGGCATCGTGTTTGCCGAATGCCTCACGCCGCAGGCGGTGGAAGTGGACGAATACGGCGCCGCGCGCGGCATCAAGTTCAGTCACCAGGCGATGGGCGAAGACGGCAAGTGGCAAACGCAGGGCGAAATCCGCCGTGCCGCGCACACCATCTTCATCGCCGCCGGCACGCAGCCCAACACGGTGCTCGCGCGCGAGGACGGCGAACACTTCCAGCTCGACGGCAAGTACTTCCGCGCCTGCGACGAAAACGGCGGGCCGATCAAGCCGCAGTTCTCGATCTCCAAGCCGCAGAACTCCGATGTGTTGCTGAGCCGCGCATCCGACGGGCGTTTCGTCTCCTTCTTCGGCGACCTGCATCCCTCGTACTTCGGCAACGTGGTGAAGGCGCTCGGCTCGACAAAACAGGGCTATCCGGTGGTGTCGCGCGTGCTTGCCAAGTCGCCGCCCGCCAACAAAATCGACGACAAGGCGTTCCTTTCGGGGCTGGATGCCGACCTGCGAGCCACCGTGCATCAGGTGACGCGGCTTACGCCCACCATCGTGGAAATCGTGCTGCACGCGCCCGCGGCTGCTCGCCGTTTCCAGCCGGGGCAGTTCTACCGCCTGCAGAACTTCGAAACACTCTCGCCGATGATCAATGGCACACGCCTGCAGACCGAGGGCCTTGCGCTCACCGGCGCGTGGGTGGACGCGGACAAGGGGCTGGTCGCCACCATCGTGCTCGAGATGGGCGG
>CANIEV010000189.1 GCA_947466535.1 Betaproteobacteria bacterium | reverse complement strand
GTCGTAGTACTTCGCGCGGATGTCGGGCATCGCGAGCACGCGGCCGACATCGGCGGCGATCCGGTCGATCACCGGGCGCGGCGTGGCGGCAGGTGCGAGCAGGCCGCTCCAGGACCAGGCTTCGAATCCGGGCAGGCCGGCCTCGGCAAAGGTGGGCACATCCGGCAACATCGGCGAGCGCTGCGCGCCGCCGTAGGCGATCGCCTTGAGCCGGCCCTGGCGGATCAGCGGCAACACCGGAGGCACTCCGCCGAAGGCGATCTGGATCTGGCCTGCGACAAGGGCAGGCACCACATCGGCGATGCCCTTGTAGGGGATGTGCGTGATGCGGATGCCGGTGGTGTTGGCGAGTGACTCGGCATCGATATGCGGCACGCTGCCTTTGCCGAAGCTGCCGTAGTTGAGGTCACCAGGTCGCGTCTTTGCATAGGCAAGGAGTTCGCGCAGGTTGTTCGCGGGCAGGTCCTTGTTCGCGACGAGTATCTCGGTGACCTGCGCGAGATTCACCACCGGCACAAGGTCGTTCACGCCGTCGTAGGGAAGCTTGCTGTAGAGAAAAGGGTTGGTGGTCCAGGGCTTGTCGGTGGCGAGCAGGGTGTGCCCGTCGGGGGCGGATTTCACCACGTGTTCGGTGGCGATGATGTGCGCCGCGCCGAGGCGGTTTTCCACCACCACCGGCTGGCCCCAGATCTTCGACAGTTCCTGGCCGACGCCGCGGATCAGCACATCCTTCAGCCCGCCTGCGGATACCGGGACGATCATGCGAACCGGTTTGGACGGAAAGCCCTGCGCCGGCGAGATCGCAGGATGCGTGGCAAACGCAAGCACTGCGAGCGTGCGCGCGAACTTGAGCAGCGTCATTGATCTGTCCTCTTCCCCGGGAGCGCGGGTTCACGCTCCAGCCTCGCGGGCAAGGGTAGGGGGGCTGACTATAATGTGTCAATCAATCCATTCTGCCCGTGCGCTCCGGAAGCGAATCCAACATGAAACGAATCTGTGTCTACGGTGTCGGTGCGGTCGGCGGTCATATCGCGGCCCGGCTCGCGCATTCGGGCGTCGATGTGAGCGTGGTTGCACGCGGTGCCAATCTCGATGCGATTCGCGCGAAGGGGCTGAAGCTGACCTCAGGCGACGAAACGTTCGAGGGACGCGTGCGCGCGAGCAGCGATCCGCGCGAACTCGGAGAGCAGGACGCGGTGATCGTCACCGTGAAAGCCAATTCGCTCGCATCCGTGGCCGAAGGCATAGCGCCTCTGCTCGGCCCGGACACGCCGGTGGTGTTTGCGATCAACGGCATCCCATGGTGGTACCAGCTTGAACTCGAGGGTGCGCCGGCGCAGGCGCGCTCGCGACTCGATCCCGGCGGGCTGCTTGAAGGCACAGTGGGACTCGAACGCACCGTTGCCTGCGTCATCTATTCGAGCAATTCGGTGATCGCGCCGGGCGAGATTCGCAATCCGCCGGGTGGCGGCAAGCGCTTCACCCTGGGCGAACCTTCGGGTGGGGCCGACAGCGCGCGCTGCGTCGCGTTGTCCGCACTCCTGACGGGGGCCGGCATGGAAGCGCCGATTACCGGCAGCATCCGCGCCGAAATATGGAAAAAACTGCTGATGAACCTGTCGGTGTCGGGCGTGTGCTGCCTCACCGACAGCGACATGAGCAAAATCGCCGCGAGCGCGGAACTGCGTGCGCTTTGCTACTCGATCATCCAGGAGGGCCGCGCTATCGCGGCGGCGCACGGTGCGGCGGTCGAGGCGACGCCGGAGCAGATGCTGCCGCCGGCGCTGCCCGCGCACAAGCCCTCGATCCTGCAGGATCTCGAGCATCGCAAACCGATGGAAGTGGATGCGATGTTCGTTGCCGCCACCGACTTCGCCCGCGCCGCTGGCGTGGCCACGCCGGTGCTGGATGCGGTGGTGGCGATGATCCGCCAGCGCGCGGCGACGGCGGGTTTGTATTCGCTGGGTTGAGCACGAGTCCGATACGACAATATTCGCCTGCCGGTGGCTCGTACGAGCCGGACTAAGCGGGACAATTGAGATAGCCGGCCTGCACCTTTTTCCAGGTAGCGGGCGCATCGAAATCCTTGATCACGGCGTCGTCAAGGGAATTTCCTGCGATGGCGCGCATCCCGTGAAGGATCATGTATCTCGGGTAATAGTTGGGAGCGCCGACTTTTTGTACTTCGCTGCACAGCCTGCCGAGCGAAGTCGGTGTTTTCAAGATCCGATTGAATGTATCGACGAATCGGGCTCTTTTCCCTTCCGGCTGTGGAAGCAATGTGTTCGAGACCAATACACTTTTCGCCTGAACCGCGGTCTTGTCCGTGACGCGCTCGCTGTCGAACGACGCGTAGGTGCCGGCGAGCGCAAACAGCCCCACGGCCCTGTCGTAGTTGTCCCGGGCCAGGCATTCGGTGACGCCCCGGTATAGATCCGGCGGCGTGAGCGTATTGCGTGCCTCCGACAGCGGGATGCAACCCACGTTCTGGGTTGACGCCAACTGTCCCTCCACCTTCACGTCGGTGACATTGCCAGCCTGTTGAACGATGAGCCTGGGTGTCTCAGGGCCGGGGGGCGAGTTGCCGGAGGTGCCTGCACCCAAATCGCGACGCCGCAGAAAATCTGCGTCGAATCGCTCGAGGGTTTTTTGAAGCCCGGCGTAGAAAAGCGCACTCGTACCGTCGGTTTCCCTTCGCGCCCAGAATCCCATGGCCACCGGGAACGCATTCGCGGTGAATTCTCCGCGAGCCGCGATCGATCGCAGGTCCGCATCCCGATCGAAGTTGTCCTGAAAGTACCTGGTCAAGTTGGCGGGAGTGCCGGCACGGTATTGATTGGCGAGACCGTTCAGTTCCGTGGCATTTGTCCTCAGCCGTACGTATGCGAGAAGGAGTGTTCGACCGAGGACGCGTGCGAACCGGTCGTAGGCCTGCTGTGTCATCGCCGATTTTTCGGGGACCAGGTTGTTGAATGCCCATGCCACGAATGCCGGGTTGTAGCGCCCGAACGTCCTGGCCTCCCAGTTCGGCTGGCGTTCGTGCGGCCCGCTGAGGAAAACGCGCATCCCGGACATTTGTTCCAGTTGGCCCAGTCCAAGACTCGGTGACGTCGAGCAGACCAGAGTGCGAACACCCGGAACCCAGGACTTCGCTTTTTCCGGAGTGCATGCGGGATCGGTCAGCACAGACGATACGGCCCGTTGAACTGCACTCGCTGTCCCGGTGGATTGGTCGGGGGAATTACCGACGATGGTGATTGATCCGGCGTGACTTCCCGCGCAGGCGAACGTCGAACGAAGTCCGCGGTAGATCGCCTCACCCTTGATCGAAATACTGTAGGTCGCAGCGGTCTTGTACGTGTGCTGGATCCTGAATGGAGGCACCAGTTGCTGCTCAGGCCCGGCACGCAGTTGCTGCTTTTCGCCGTCGCCCCAGTCAATGGACAGCCCGCAGTTGATCTTGTCCGGAGGGGCGCCGAATTGAATCGTCAGTTCCGCAGGTGTGTCAATTTTCAAGGGCCCCGAAGATTGCGAAAACTGTGCTGTTTCAATCGTGTTCGAAAGCGCGAAACCTGTCTGGAAGGCGAGCAGTATTGCCAGAAGCGTTCCGATGCGCATTTTTGACCCCTCCGTTCCTGAACAAGATCGGTCGGATATTAACGAGCGTTGAAAGCGGATACCTGACAATTCGCCCAAGTCAGCGGGGTCTGTCGAACCTCCGCCGGACCCGGGCGCAGCCTTGAAGACGCGAATCTCTGCTCAGTCGAGTGACAGCTTGAGCGAGCGGATCACCTCGGAATTGCGCGTGCGTTCTTTCTTCACGAACTCCGCGAAGGCCTCGGGCATCAGCAGCATCGGTTCCAGGCCCACGCCGGTGATGGCTTTTTCGCTGAAGCCGGGCCTGGCTGACACCTGCGCCATGTCAGTGGCGATTCGGTCGATCACCGGGCGCGGCGTGGCCGAGGGGGCGACGATGCCGAACCAGCCGCGCAGGTCGAGGCCCGGCAAGCCTGCTTCGTCCAGCGTTGGAACGTCGGGCAGCACCGCGATGCGCCGGGGGGCGGCGACCGCCAGCGCCTTGATCCGTCCCTGGCGGATCAGCGGCAGCGCGGGCGGGATGCCCGCGTAGCCGAACTGGATAAGGCCACTTGTGAGCGCCGGCAGCACGTCGGCGATGCCCTTGTACGGGATGTGATTCATCCGTATCCCGGCTTTCGCGCTCAGGATCTCGATGTCGATCTGCGCCACGCTGCCCATGCCGAAACTGCCGTAGGCGAGTTCGCCGGGTTTGGATTTTGCCAGTGCGATGAATTCCTGCAGCGTGTTCACCGGGACGGACGCGCCGACGATGAACAGGGGTGGGGCATAGGCGATGATGAACACCGGCGCGAGGTCGCGTTCCGGATCGTAGGGCAGCTTTTTGAACAGGAACTGGTTGATCGAGATCGCGGGCGGTGTCGACAGCATCAGCGTGTGGCCGTCGGGTGCGGCCTTCGCAGTGGCTTCCGCTGCGAGGATGGTGTTGGCACCGGGCCGGTTCTCTACCAGCACCTGCTGGCCCCATAGCTGCGAGAGTTCCTGCGCGTAGGCGCGGGTGAGGATGTCAGACAGTCCGCCCGCGGTCACCGGCACGATGATGCGCACCGGGCGCGAGGGAAAGGTCTGGGAAAGCGCGGGTGTTGCGCGGAGCAGCGTTCCTGCGACAAGCATCGCGAGCACCAGCGCCCTGACCCCGAGTGCCAATTTCGGCAATTGCAGCATCTGCGACTCCTCCGTTGGATGTCGCCGTGCCGGCTTGTCGGTTCCCCGATCGTTTGGTTAGCGGATCAGCGGATGCGCCGTCGGCGGCTGTGGCGAACAGCGCGCAACGCTACCACTTCAGCGGGCAGCTCGCTGCAAAGGTGTCGCCGATGTCGGTCCCGATCTGGCCGACGATCTTGTTGGTGATTCGGCCTTTCGAATCGCGGCCGATCACGCGCAGGAACCAGTCCTGCTTCGGGTAGTTGTTGTTCTGCCAGCTGAAGTCGCCGCGAACGGACTTGAAGCGCTTGGCGCGCATGCCGCGGATCACCGCTTCCTTGTCTTCGAGCCGACCCTTGGAGTCGCGCACCGCGGCGTCGATCAGCATCGCGGTGTCGTAGCCGTTTGCGGCGTAGATGGACGGCAGGCGCTTGAATTCGGCCTCGAATCCGCTGACGAACTTGCGGTTCGCGTCGTTCGCCATGTCGTGTCCCCAACTCGAGGTATTGAGCAGGCCGAGGATCGGATCGCCCACGGCGCCGATGATGTCCTCGTCCGCGCCGGCGTGGCTGGTGATCAGCATCGAGTCACGGGAGAGCCCGCTTGCCACGAACTGCTTGATGAAGTTCACGCCCATTCCGCCTGGCAGGAAGTAGAACACCGCGTCGGGTTTGGCGGCGCGGATCTGTGCAAGCTCAGTCGCGAAATCCAGTTGCCCCAGCTTGATGTAGATCTCGTCGGCAACCTTGCCCTTGTAGGTTGTCTTGAAGCCGGCGATAGCCTCGCGCCCGGTGGGGTAGTTGGGGGCGACCGCGACGATGTTCTTGAAACCCTTGTTGACCGCGATCAGCGCCGGCGCGGCGCCGATGCCAAAGTCGTTCTGGTTCGAGACGACATAGAACTGGCGGTTGCACTGCGCGCCGGCGTAGGGCGCGGGACCCGCCATCGGGCTGATGTAGATCTTGCCCGCCTCCAGCGCCACCGGAGCCGCGGCGAGCAGCACGTTCGAGAACACGATGCCGGTGAGGAAGTCCACGCGGTTCTGTTTCACCATCCGGTCGGCGATCTGCTTGCCCGCCTCCGGGTTGAGCTGGTCGTCCTGAATGATCACGTCCGCCGGCAGCCCGCCGAGCTTGCCGTTCAGCTGCTTCAGGGCGATGTTGAAACCGTCGCGTATGTCGATGCCGGTGGCGGCTGCCGGGCCGGAGAGGGTGGTGATCAGCCCCACCCGGACCTTGTCTGCGGCGTGCGAGTGCAAGGGGGCGATTGCACAAAGCAGGGCAAGCGCCGCAAGCAGTGGGCGGCTGAAGAAAGCGTTCATGTCCGTTCCTCTCACGGGTTGAAGCATTTTTATGGAGTATTCACGCAGGGTGCCGAATCGCTCACGACACGATGCGGGACCCATGCTACGGCTTCGCGCGGTCCGTGTAATGGATGGGCGGGTACCCGGCCTGTTCGGGCAGTGCCCCGGAACCGTTAAAAATCCGAAGAGTTATGCCGGTTCCGGTATCGGAATCGACCGCTTTCATATGTCGGTTATTGGATTTTAAAATGAAAGTCCGGGAATTTACGGACTTTCACCTTGCCGATATCGCGCTTCTCGCCCAGGCGGCGACTTCGGTCGCGGCGGCATCCGCGGCTTCGGACAAGGCGCGTGCGCCGCCCGCGGCGTCGTTTGCGGCGGCGGGGCGTTCGAGCGCGAGCGTGCGCTGCGCGATAAGCGCCCCCGACCGGGAGAGCGTCGCGCGAAGGCGCAGCACGCCGCGCGAGCGGTCGGGGGCGTCGAAGGTCTGGCTGAATTCGAGCAGTTCCACCCGCAACGAGTGCTCCGCGCGAACACCGTCGGTGGGCGCCAGGCCACCGACGGTCGTGCGCAGGCGCTGGGTAAGCAGGTTTGCGGGCGAACTCACCCAGCGGCTGCTGCCGTAGACGCGCGGTTCGGCGGCATTGGCATACGCGAGTCGGTAGACGATGCCCGGCGAGTCGAGCCACGCGGGCGCTGCGGTGTCATGAACGACAATCGGGACGGTTGCGGCGGGCGCGCCGGTCAGCGGCGGCCCGAAGTCGTAGGTTGACGCGGGCGCCCGCGCAGCGGGCGCGATGCCGCAGCCCGGCAGGCAGGTCGCGATGAATGTGATGATTACCGCGGCGAACAGAACTCGCGTGTGGCGGGGGTGGTGTAGGTTCATGGGGACGGTTTCGGGTTTGAGGGTTTGGGTATTCATCGCGCAGCCTCGGGAGAAAAGCCCGATTCGCCCGGTCCCGGCCGCGGACGCGCGGCGCCGAACACGAGGCTGTGCGGTTCATCGCCGATCGACTGGATCACGCGATCAAGCGAGCGCGTTTCGCGGGCAATTTCCTCCACCAGCAGATTCAGGCGCGGCAGGGTTTCGCTCTGGATGGTGCGGGCGGAAGCGCCGACATCCTCCAGCACCACGCCGGCGCGATTCACAATCTCGAGTCGATCTTCGACCTTCGAGGCGACCCCGTTCAGGGTGTTGGCGAGCGTTTTCGTACTGCCCGAGGTGTCACGCACGCTGTCGGCGGCTTCGCGAACGCTGCCTGCCACACCGCTGATATCGCGCAGCACGCCCCGGGTATCGCCGATCATCGCCGGCACGTCCTTGAGCGCGGGTGCCAGACGTTCGGAGGCCGCGGCTGCATTCGCGCTTGCGCGTTCCAGGTTTTCCAGCGTGCGCTTGATGCTCTTTTGCGTGTCCTGCGAGAGCAGGGACTTCACGCCCTCGGCAATATCCGAGATCGAGGCAAGCATGTCCTCGCCCGAGTCGAGGATCGAGGGCTTTAGCGGGATGGTCGGCGGCCTTCGTCCGTCGTGCGCGAGCGGTTCGGGCGAACTGTCGTTGTCGTTCAGCGTGATGAAGGCGAGGCCGGTGACGCCGAGGTAGCCGATCTGCGCGTAGGTACTTTTTGTTATCGGCGTGTCCTCGTTGATCCCGATGCGGATTTCGATCCTGCCCCGGGCTCCGGGTTCGAGGCGGACCGACTCGACCCGGCCGACCTCGACGCCACGGTAGCGCACCGGCGCCTCGACCTTGAGGCCGGAGACGCTGCCGCTGGTGGCAATGACGTAGGGCACAAGGCGGATGTCGTCGCGAGAGAACCAGAACACGGTGGCGGCGAGGGCGGCACCGAGCACGAT
>CANIEV010000188.1 GCA_947466535.1 Betaproteobacteria bacterium | reverse complement strand
TGCGGGGGCCTCGGTGTGCGAGGTGAAACTCCCGCCAGCGTTCGAGCAGGCGCGGGATACACATCGAACGATCATGTTGTTCGAGGCGGCAGTCCTGCATGCCGCGCTGCGTGCCTGCGATGGCGCGAAGATGAGTGCCGTTCTGCGCGACGGCCTGGACGAGGGGCGTCGCATTTCGGCCGAGGCCTATCGCGCCGCGATTGCCATGCGTGCGGCCCTTTCGGAACGTGCGGCCGACCTGTTTGAGGGCCTCGATGCGATCGCGAGCCCGCCGGCGCCCGGCGCTGCGCCACGCGATCTCGGCGTCACCGGTGATCCCAGCTTCTGCACGCTCTGGTCGCTCACCGGTTTTCCCTCGATCACTGTGCCGTCGGCGCTCGATGCGTCCGGGATGCCGCTTGGCCTGCAGCTTGCTGCTCCCGCGGCGATGGACGACCAGTTGCTGGGTGTCGCCGCATGGTCCGAGACGGTCATAGGATTCACGCATCGTCCGCCGGGCTGATGTGTCCGGCTAGCGCTGCTTGTGAGCGTCAGGTGGCGCGTCTATAGTCGGCGGTAGGCGCGAATTCCGGCGACACACGGCATACCGAACAAGGCAGGAGAACATCATGGGTAACGAACCCCGCATCGGCAGCATCCTCGATCTCGAGGAAAAGCGCTTTCCCCTCAATCTTCATCCGGTGCTTCCGGACATCCGCGCGCTCTGGGACCTGTCCAACAAGCTCGCCTGGGACCCGGCAACCGCAATCCCCTGGGACAAGTTCGACGCATCGAAGTACAGCAAGGAGCAGCTCGACGCCGCGCGCCTCTACTGGAGCCGCCGTGCATGGACCGAGTACAGCGGCACGTCCGAAAGCCCGGCGGTGCTGCTTCGGCTGGTGATGGAGGAGGGGCGCGAAATCGACGCGCGCCTCTTCTGGGCGGTGCAGACGCTCGAGGAAACGCGTCATTGCATCGCGTCCTATCTGCTCGCGGAAAAATGCGGCGGCTACATGGACCGCCCGCCGAAGCAGCCGCCGAAATCGACCCAGCACCGCGGCATTCGGGACAAGGCCTTGAATCCGGCCATCTCCTTCGAAGCCTTCGCCATTGCGCATATCTGCATCGGCGAAACCGTCGCGGCGAAGATGTTCGAGGAGCGCTACAAGGCGGCGACCGATCCGGTTGCCAAGGAGCTCGTGAGGTTGATCCTGCGCGACGAGATCCGCCACATCCAGTTTGGCTGGAAGTACATGGCGCACAAGGTCAAGACCTTCACGCCGGAACTGATCGCCGAGATGGAACGTGTCGCGATCGATGTGATCGAGAATTCCGAGCTGCAGGGCTATCACTGCATCTGGCTGGTGCCGAGCGAACACACCCAGCCGATGATCGATGCCAACAACATCACCGCGGCGGCAGGACTTGGTGGCGCGTCGCCCGAGCGTGAAATGGCGGCGCTTCGCGAAAGCATTGCGGATATCCGTCGAGACATGGCGCCCTGGGGGATAAAGATCCCGATGTTCGACCATCCGGTGGTCGGACGGGTTTGACGCGGCGCTTTCGGTGAGCCGACGCCCGGAGTTGTTCGAAGGGCGACGTTTCGCTGTCGCAGCCGGGCATCCGGCGGCGGCACAGGCTGCAGTCTCAGCAGTGGAGCGTGGCGGCAGTCTGGCGGATGCGGCGATTGCCGCGTCGGCGGTGCTTTGCGTGGCGCTGCCGCATGCGACTTCGCTCGGAGGTGATTTTCTCGCCCTGATCCGTGCGGAAGACGGATCGATCGAAGGGCTGGACGCGGCGGGTGTCGCACCTGCAACAGTCGATCGTGTGAAATTCGATGCGATCCCGAAGAAAGGCCCACGAGCTTCGGTCGTGCCAGGTATTGTCCGCGGCTGGGCGATGCTGCATGCGCGGCTAGGCCGGCTGGACTGGGCGAGCCTGTTTGCGCCTGCAATCCGCCTCGCCTCCGCCGGTTTGCCGCTGTCGGCATCGGTGCATGAATTCATCGTCGAGGAACGCGCGGCGCTTGAGGCCGATGCGGGTTGCCGAGAACTCTTTCTGCCCGCAGGCGAACCGCTTGCCGCCGGCAGCCTGCTTGTGCAGTCGGCACTTGCACGTACGCTCGCAGCCGTTGCGTCCGGTGGAGAAACGGCGTTCTACGACGGCGATATCGGGCGTGCCCTGTGCGGGTACATCGGTGCAAACGGGGGCCTCCTGACACAGGATGATCTGCGGAGCTACGTTGCGCGCCCTGTCGTGCCGATCGAGGGCACCTATCGCGGAGCGAGATGTACGGTGATGCCACCGAGTTCCTATGGCCTTCTGCTCCTTCTGCAATTGGCGGGGCTTGAAAGCGCGCAGGGCGATGCAATCGCACGTGACGCAGCATTGCGATTTGGGCTCCAGCGCAGGGCGATGCGCGCCGCGTTCGCCGCGGGGCGGCCGCTGCTTGCCGATGGCCTTGACGCGGAGGCACGAAGACAGCTTGCCGGGTTGCGCGAGCAGGTGCGGATTGAATCCGGCCGTTCCGACGAGTCGGTGCCGCGCGAATCGCAAGGCGGCACCGCCTGCGTCGCGCTCGCCGATGCGCAGGGCAATGCAATAACGTTGGTGCAAAGCGTGTTCAATCCCTTCGGTGCGGCGGTGCTGGATCCGGCCACAGGCATCCTGATGAACAACCGCCTGTCGGGATTCGACGTCGATCCCGCAAGTGCCAATCATGTTCGTGCGGGTCGCCGGCCGGCGCATACGCTTTGCCCGGTGATGCTCTCCGATGCGGATGGCCGGCTGGTCGCGTTCGCCTCGCCCGGCGGCATAAGTCAGACGGTGACCGGCACGCAATTCGTCTGCAATCTTGTCGATCGCGGTATGGATCTCGCGGCGGCGATCGGCGAACCGCGCTGGTCGCTGTCCCGATCGCGGGAAGTGCTCGCCGAGCCGGATTTCGCGCCGGGCACGGACGGCGCGCGGAAAATACACGACCCCTATTCCTTCGGATCGATCAAGGCGGTGAGCCGCTCGCCGGACGGGAGTTTGAAAGCGGCAGCGGACACGCGTCGCAGCGCAGCGGCCCTCGCGCTTTGATGCCGGTCCCGGGACTGTGCGCGGACCTGTGTGCGGTGGCGCAATCACGCCGCCTTCGCTACCATTTGTCCCGATCATGAAAACCAAGACCTTTCCCACGCCGCAGGACTGCGAAGCCGCCTTCTACGAAGCGCTCGAGACGAACAACCTCGAGGCAATGATGGAGGTATGGGCGGAGGACGAGGAGATCGTCTGCGTGCACCCCGGAGGTCCGCGCCTTGCGGGCTACGAACAGGTTCGCGCAAGCTGGGCCGCGATCTGCGCCTCGGGGCAGCGGCTCAAGGTGCAGATAACGCAGCCGGTGATCACGCAGAGCATGATGTCCTCGGTGCATAGCGTGCACGAAACATTGTCACTCGCGAGCGACCCCAAGGCCTCGCAGACCGTCGTCGCCACGAACGTGTACATGCGAACCGCGAACGGTTGGCGGATGATCGTGCATCACGCGGCGCATGCGCCTGAACTTCCGCGTTCGAGCGATACGCCCATGATCCTGCATTGAGCAGGCACGCCTCGTACCGTCCGCCGTGGTGGTTGCCCGGCGGCCACCTTCAGACAATTCATGCCTCGCTCGCCGCGCAGCCGCGGGCGGTGCCGCATTACCGGCGCACGCGATGGGAGTCGCCCGACGGTGACTTCGTCGATATCGACTGGATCGACGGTGCTGCGACTGCCCCTCTGCTTATCCTGTTTCACGGACTGGAGGGCGGATCGCGCAGTCACTACGCGCGCGCGCTCATGCATGCGGCTTCGGTTCGCGGCTGGCGTGGCGCGGTCGCGCATTTTCGCGGCTGTTCGGGCGAGCCCAACCGCCTGCCGCGTGCCTATCACTCGGGGGACACCACCGAAGCCGCATGGTTGCTCGCGCGATTCCACGAGGCGGCGGGCGCTGCGCCCTTGCTTGCGGTCGGCGTGTCGCTTGGCGGCAATGTCCTGCTCAAGTGGGCGGGGGAGCAGGGCGAGGCGGCATGCCGGGTGATCGCTGCGGCCGTGGCGGTGTCACCGCCGGTGGATTTGCGCTCCTGCGGGGAAAAGCTCGCGCTCGGCTTCAACCGTGTCTACACGCGGATGTTCCTGTCCACCATGAAGGCCAAGGGTGAGGAAAAGGCGGCCCGCTTTCCCGGAAGTTTCGACCTTGAAGCGATGCGCCGTTCGAGCACGCTTCGCGAGTACGACGACGTGGTCACCGCGCCTCTGCATGGATATATCGATTGCGACGACTACTGGTCTCGTGCGAGTTCGCGGCCATTCCTGCGGGGCATTCGCGTGCCGACCCTGCTTCTGTCGGCTCGCAACGACCCGTTTCTCGGCGCGGAATGCTTCCCCGGCCGCGAGCATGTGTCGGACCGCGTGACCCTCGAATACACGCGGCACGGCGGGCATGTGGGTTTCGTCGGCGGGCGTTTCCCGGGGCTGCTCGACTGGCTGCCCGGTCGTATAATCCGCCACTTCAGCGATTCGGTTCACGGCCTCGTGTGATCGCGCTGACGTACGCTGTATCCCATCCTTTCGTCCTTCGCAATTTCTTCGCACACGTCCATGACACAACCCGCAGCAGAAATTTTCAAGGCCTATGACATCCGCGGTATCGTCGACAAGACGCTCACCGAAGACACGGTGCGCCTCGTCGGTCGTGCGCTCGGTTCGTACGCGCGCGAGCGCGGGCGGGCGTCGTTCGCGGTGGGTCGCGACGGGCGACTATCGGGGCCGCGCCTTTCCGCCGCTCTGATCGAAGGGCTGCGCTCTTCGGGGGCGGATGTCGTGGACATCGGCATGGGTGCGACGCCGATCGCCTACTTCGCCGCGAACCAGCTCGGTTGCGGCAGTGCGGTGGCAGTCACCGGCAGCCACAACCCGCCCGACTACAACGGACTCAAGATGGTGGTGGAGGGCGTGACACTATCCGGCGAGGATATCCAGGACCTTCGCAGGCGCATCGAAGAGGGCCGGTTCGCATCGGGCAGTGGCAGCCTGCGCACGGAGAACGTGATCGAGGCGTATCTCGCGCGCATCGTCGGCGATATACGCCTCGCTCGTCAGATGAAAATCGCGATCGACTGCGGCAATGGCGTGGCAGGTGCCACCGCTGGTGAGTTGTACCGAAGGCTCGGATGCGAGGTGATCGAGTTGTACTCCGAGGTCGACGGAACCTTTCCGAATCATCACCCGGATCCGTCGCGTCCCGAAAATCTGGTCGATCTCGTCGCGGCGGTGAAAAAGCACGGCGCGGAACTCGGACTTGCGTTCGACGGCGACGGCGACCGGCTGGGCGTGGTGACGCGAGACGGGCGGATCGTCTACCCCGATCGCCAGCTGATGCTGTTCGCGGCGGACGTGCTTTCGCGCAATCCGGGTGCGGAAATCGTCTATGACGTGAAGTGCACCCGGCATCTCGCGCCCTGGATTCGCACGCACGGCGGCGTGCCCTCGATGTGGAAGACCGGGCATTCGCTGATCAAGGCACGCCTGAAAGAACTCAAGTCGCCACTGGCCGGCGAGATGAGCGGACACATTTTTTTTGGCGAGCGCTGGTACGGGTTCGACGACGGTCAGTACGCGGGGGCGCGGCTGCTCGAGATACTTTCGCGCTCAATGGATCCGAGCGCGGTGCTGAACGCGCTGCCCGAGAGCGATTCCACTCCCGAGCTGCAATGGCAGCTTGTCGAAGGCGAGCCGCACCGCCTGATCGCGCAGCTCGCCGAACGCGGTGCGTTCCCCGGCGCGCGCGAAGTGATAAAGCTCGATGGCGTGCGCGCGGAGTACGAGGACGGCTTTGGACTTGCCCGTGCCTCCAATACCACGCCGATCATCGTCCTGCGGTTTGAAGGCGAGGGCCAGGCAGCGCTCGGGCGCATCCAGGACGTGTTCCGGCGTGAACTTCTGGCCCTCAAGCCGGGGGCTGCGCTTCCGTTCTAGGAAGTACAGCCCGGCGCATCGTCGGGCGTTCTACTTCTTGCCGACGCGTTGCCGATCGTGCGCTTCGCGCGAGATTCTGCGACTTTGCTCGTTCTCTGCGTGCTCGATCCGGGCGCGTTCCTGTTTGGTCACGACGCCGTCCTCTTTCGCCTTCGCTTCCATGTTCCGGATGCGTGCTTCGCCCTTTTCCAGGCGTGCGGCTTCACGGGGCTTAATCTCGCCTGATTTGATGCCTTCCTGTATGCGGCGCTCCTGGTTCGCCTGGCGACGGTCGATATTGGGCGTGGCGGCGGGGTCGCGCGCAGGTGCCTGGGCGAACAACGGGGCGGTGAGCGCTGCGAGTACAAGGCCGAGTGCGAGGCGTTTCATGGTTGGTCTCCGGTTTGTAGTTGCGCTGTCGCGCGAAGTGCGCGACCTGCATTCAGATTAACGCCGCAGAAGCTGCCGCCGGCGTAAGGAATTGTTACGCCGGGGCATCGCAATTACGATTCCTTACGGACTCGCGTGAACAATCTCACGCCGAAGCGAAAGAAGGAAATGCGGGAGGATCAGCGCTTGTTCGTGCGCTCGAATATCCGCAGGAGCGCGTTGCCCCGGTCCACTGCTTCATCGAGCGCCTCCTTGGGCGTCTTGCGCTGCGTCCAGACGGCTTCGAGTTCTTCGTCGATCACGGCGCGGATCTTCACGAAGTCACCAAGGCGCACGCCCTTGCTGTAGGGTTCGGTGCGGCGGGTGAGCTGGCGGATCGCGGCGAGCGCACCGGGCTGCTTGTCGTAGAAGCCCTGCTTGCGGGTGAGTTCGTATGCCGCAACGGTGAGCGGGATGTAGCCGGTGCGCTGGTGCCAGTCCGCCTGGACTTCAGCGCGGGACAGCCAGGCGAAGAATTTCGCGATGCCCTTGTACTCGGCCGGCTTTTTGCCCGTCATCGCCCACAGACTTGCGCCCCCGATCGCCGTGTTGTACGGGGCGCCGGGGAACTCGTCGTAATAAGGCAGCGGCGACACGCCGACGTCGAACTTGGCATTTTTCGCGAGGTCTGCGCGGCTTGCGGATGAACTGGTCAGCAGCCCGCACTCGCCCGCGGCGAATTTCGCCTCGCCCTCATTGCGGTGCCCGTAGTAGTTGAACAGTCCGCTCTTCACCCACGAGGAGAGCAGGCCGATGTGCCGGATCATCAGGATCGTGTTGAAGTTGAGTTTCGCATCCAGGCCGCCGAAGCCGTTGGCCTTGTCGGCGAAGGGCTCGTTGTGCCACGCAGTCAGGTTCTCGAGATGCACCCAGGACTGCCAGTCGGTGGTGTAGCCGCAGCGCGTGGTATCGGTGTCGGTGAGCTTGATGGCGGCCGCCTGCACATCGCGCCATGTCTTGGGCGGCAGCTCCGGGTCGAGTCCCGCTTTGCGGAAGGCATCGCGATTGATGTAGAGCACCGCTGTTGAGGTGTTGAACGGCATGGCGACCAGCCGGCCCTGGCTGTCGCTGAAGAACGAACTCACCGCCGGGAAAAAACTGCGGTTGTCGAGTTTTTCGCCGGTCTCAGCCATCAACTGGAATACCGGCTTGTAGATTTTCGGCTGAGCGAGCACCGAGGCGGTTCCCACCTCGACCACCTGCATCACATGCGGACCCTTGCCGGCGCGCTGCGCCGAGAGTCCTTCCTCGAGTGCTTTTTCGTAGCTGCCCTTGTACTCGGGCACGATGCGCCATTCGCGCTGGGACGCATTGAAGTGTTCAGCGAGGGTATCGAGTTCCACGCCGAGCGTGTCGTCCATGGAATGCCAGAGAACGATGTCGGTGGGCTTGGCTTCCTTCTTGGCGGCGGGCGCCGACTTTTGCGGTGCCGGTGTGGCGGCGACGGCTGCGATCGAGGCGAGCCCGAGCACCGTGGCGGCGAGTATGGAAAGCGGGTGGGCGAACATGGGCTTCACGGACATGAGCCTCTTGCAGGAAGGGGGCCTTGGAATTATAGGCTCATCGTGCGCCGGGACGTCCGGACACGCGTGGCAAAGCAGCGGGCGGGATGTGCGCGGAATGCAAATGTGAAAACAGCGGGGGAC
>CANIEV010000187.1 GCA_947466535.1 Betaproteobacteria bacterium | reverse complement strand
GGGCGAACTGCTCAAGCGCACCGCCGGCTTCGACATGACATTCATCGCCTACAAGGGCAGCGCACCCGCGCTGCAGGACGTGCTCGCCGGGCGCGTGCCGGTGATGTTCGACGCGCCGGTCACCGCGATGCCGCACCTGAAAAGCGGCGCCACCCGCGCGCTTGCGGTTACTTCCGCCAGCCGCGAGGCCGCGCTGCCGGATGTGCCGACGATCGCGGAATCCGGCTATCCGACGGTGGACGTGTCCGCCTGGGTGGCGCTGGTCGCGCCCGCGCGCACGCCGGTGGCGGTCACCGAAAAGATCAACGCCGGATTCGTGCAGGCGCTGAACGAACCCGATGTGCGCGCCAGGCTTGCCAGCCAGGGCTGGACCGTCACCGCAAGCAGCCGCCAGGGCCTTACCGATTTCGTCAAAGCCGAACTCGACCGTTGGGGCTTGGTGGTTCGCGCCGCCAAGCTTCGTGCCGACTAAAGAAAGACAGAATCTCAATGAGCAATGCAACTGACAGCACCCGCATCGAAGCAATCGCCCAGCAGATCGCGGGCTACCGCCGCGACGGGAAGAAGATCCCCGCCGACGCGCCGAAATGGAACATATCGTCTGAGGCCATGGCGCTCGCCATCCAGGACCGCGTCGCTGAGATCGTCGGCGAACCGGTCTCCGGATGGAAGTTCGGGGCGGCGGACGCTGAAAGCCAGAAGCGCCTCGGCCTGTCACAGCCCTTCATCGGCCGCGTGTTCCGCTCGCGCCAGCAGGCGAGCCCCGCCACGCTCAGCCCGAAGGTGAACCCGGAGTCCTACATCGAATCGGAAATCGCCTTCAGCTTCGGCGCCGACCTGCCGCCGCGCGCCGTGCCGTACACGCATGCCGAGATCAAGGCTTCGCTCGCCGGCTGCCATCCTTCGTACGAGATCGTCGATTTCAGCTGGCCGAGCCGCGACGGACTGGTCGGTGTCGATTTCGTCGCCGACAACGGCGGCTGCGGCGGCATGGTGACCGGGCCTTCGCCCGCGAACTGGCGCAGCCTCGACCTTCTGCGCGAATCCATCGTGTACGACGTCGACGGCAAGACCGAGGCGCAGGGCACGGTGAAGAAAACCATCGACCAGCTGATCGAGCATGTGGTGTGGTTCGTGAACTACATGGGCAGCCGCGGCATCACGCTCCGCGCCGGCCAGTTCATCACCACCGGCACCTGGACCGGCATGCCGCCGCTTCGCGCGGGACAGACCGGCACCGCCCGCTACAGCACGCTTGGTGCTATCAGCGCGACGATGACCGGGAAGTAGCGGCGCGTCGCTTCACACCGTCCCATATAAAAAACCCCGCCGCACCGCGAGTTTCTCCAGCTCCACGCCGGCGAACACGATACCGGCGAGCACAAAGCAAAGCACGAGTTCGCCCGCCGACAGCGGCTCGGTACGGAACACCGTGTTCATGAACGGCACATACAGCGTCGCCATCTGCAGCAGCACCGTGGCAATCACCGTCAGCACGAGCGGCCGGTTGGAGAACACTCCGATCGCAAACAGCGACTCGGTTTCCGAACGTATCGCCATCACGTGCGCCAACTGCGCGAGCGTGAGCACGGTGAACACCATGCTCTGCGCGTGCCCGTCGTTGCGAATCGCCCACGCTTGCGCGAACAGCGACACGCCGCCGATCAGCAGGCCCACCCAGATGATGTGCTGCCACATGCCACCCGCAAAAACGCTCTCCGACGGCGGCCGTGGCGGGCGCTTCATCACACCGCGCTCGGCGGGTTCGCTCGCCAGCGCCAGGCCCGGCAGCCCGTCGGTGACGAGGTTCACCCACAGGATATGTATCGGGAGAAGCGGGATCGGCAGCCCGAGAAAGGGCGCAAGAAAGATGGTCCAGATCTCGCCCGAGTTGCCGGTCATCGCGTAGCGGATGAACTTGCGGATATTGTCGAAGATTCGCCTGCCTTCGCGCACCGCATGCACGATGGTGGCGAAGTTGTCATCAAGCAGCACCATGTCGGCGGATTCGCGCGCGACGTCGGTGCCGCCCTTGCCCATCGCCACGCCGATATCGGCGCGCTTGAGCGCGGGCGCGTCGTTCACGCCGTCGCCGGTCATCGCCACGCATTCGCCCCTGGCCTGCAGTGCAGCGACGATGCGTATCTTCTGCTCCGGGTCCACGCGCGCGAACACGCGCACCCGGCCCACCCGCGCGGCGAGTTCCGCATCGCTCATTATCGCGAGCTGCGCCCCGGTGATCAGGTCCTCCCCCGGCGCAAGAATGCCCAGCCGCTCGGCGATCGCACGCGCGGTCGAGGGGTGGTCGCCGGTGATCATCACCGCCACGATGCCCGCGCGGCGGCATTCGGCAACCGCATGCGCCGCCTCGCGCCGCGGCGGGTCCATCAGGCCGACCAGTCCGAGGAACACGAGATCGTCTTCCGCGTCGTCGTGGCGCTCGGGCAAGGCGTCAAAGCGCCGCGCGGCGAACGCCAGCACGCGCAGCCCTTCGGAGGCCATCGCCTCGGCCGCTGCGCTTGCCGCCTTCATGTCAAAGGGCTCGAGTTCGTGCGCCACACCATGCGGCACCGGCTGCGACCGGCAACGCGGGAGCACCGATTCAGGCGCGCCCTTCACGAACGCGACCACCGCGCCAGCGTCGTCCTCCTTGTGCAGCGTCGCCATGCGTTTGCGATCGCTGTCGAAGGGCAGTTCCGCCACGCGCGGGCTCGCCCGCATGAGCGCGCCCCAGTCAAGACCCGACTCGAGCGCCGCATCGAGCAGCGCCGCCTCGGTGGGTTCGCCCTGGGATCCGCCCGCCTGCGGGGTGGCATCGTTCACCAGCGCCATCGCGTGATGCATCGAGCACCAGGCCCCTCTACGCTTGTCGTGTGCGGGTAACTCGCCCGGCGCGTGACGCTCGCCGTGTACCCAGTAACTCTCCACCCGCATGCGGTTGAGCGTGAGCGTGCCGGTCTTGTCGGAACAGATCCATGTCACCGAGCCGAGCGTCTCCACCGCGGGCAGACGCCGCACCAGCGCATGTTGGCGCACCATGCGCGCCGCGCCAAAGGCGAGCGTGATCGCCACGACCGCGGGCAGGGCCTCGGGGATCGCCGCCACCGCGAGGCTGAGCGCGGTGAGGAACATGAGCATTGCGGGTTCGCCGCGCGCGAGACCGGCGGCGAAGATCACCACGCACAGCGCGAGCACCGCCACCGCGAGCCGGCGGCCAAAGCGCGCGAGCCGGTTCTGCAGGGGCGTTTTCCCGGGATCTTCCGCCGCGAGCAGGGTGGCGATACGACCGAGTTCGGTTGCGCGGCCTGTGGCGATCACCATGCCGCTGCCGCGGCCGTAGGAGACCACCGTGCCCTTGTAGCCGAGGTTGCGTCGGTCGGCCACGCCAAGACCGGGCTCGGACAGCGCCGACACGGTCTTGACCGCGGGTTCCGATTCGCCGGTAAGCGCGGCTTCGGCAATGCGCAGCCGCGCCGCCTCGAACAGACGCAGGTCCGCCGGCACCATGGCGCCCGCTTCGAGCAGCACCACATCGCCCGGAACGAGGTCGGCGGCGGGCACGCTGAGCAGTCGCGAGCCCCGGCGCACGCGCGCCGCGGGGGCGGCGAGCTGGCGCAGCGCGGCCATCGCCTGTTCGGCGCGGTACTCCTGCACGAAGCCGATGACGGCATTGAGCAGCACGATCACCACGATCACCAGCGTGTCCACCAGCTCGCCCGCGATGCCGGAGACGATCGCCGCCGCCAGCAGCACACCGATCATGAAGTCCGCAAACTGGCTGAAAAAGATCGCCGCCGGACCGCGCCCGACCGCCTCGGGCAGGCGGTTTGCGCCGTGTTTGGTCAGGCGCAGCGCGGCTTCCGCGTCGCTCAGGCCGACCGCGGTATCCACCTCCAGCCGCGTAGCGGCAAGGTCGGGAGTGAGCGCGTGCCAATCGGCATCGGGGGCGCGATGCGATTCCGATGCGGGGTGCGACGATGCATTTACTGTCATGAAACCGTGTATTACCTCTGAAACAGGATGTTTATCTCACCATCGACCGCAGGATATCGGGTCCGCTCGTGCGAACATTGCGTTCGCGCAATCTTTCCCGCACCTCTCCAGCCACCCCTGCAATGCCCCTAGCCCAGCTTACCGACGTTTCCCTCGCCTACGGGCATGTTCCTCTGCTCGATAAAGTGGCGCTCGTGATCGAGCCCGGCCAGCGCATCGGCCTGATCGGCCGCAACGGCACCGGCAAGTCGAGCCTGCTGCGCGTGCTCTCGGGCGAGCGCCCCGCGGATGACGGCGTCGTCTGGCGCGCCCCCGGACTGAAACTCGCGAGCGTGCCGCAGGAGCCGGAGTTCACGCCCGGCCACACCGTGTTCGAAGCGGTCGCCGAAGGCCTGGGCAAGGGCACGCAACTGCTTGTCGACTATCACGCCACCGCGCACGCGCTGAATGACGCGCCGGACGATACATCCCTTCTCGATCGCCTGCATACGCTGCAGGAAGAGCTGGATGCGACGCAAGGCTGGAGCCTGCAGAACAAGGTCGAGACCACGCTCACCCGGCTGTCGCTTGCGCAGGACAAGCTGGTGTCGGAACTCTCCGGTGGCCTCAAGAAGCGGGTGGCGCTGGCCCGCGCGATGGTGCTCGAGCCCGACCTGATCCTGCTCGATGAGCCGACCAACCACCTCGATGTGGAAACCATCGAATGGCTGGAGCAGGTACTGATCGGCTTTCCCGGCAGCGTGCTGTTCGTCACCCACGACCGGCGCTTCCTCGACACGGTGGCCAACCAGATCATCGAGCTCGACCGCGGTCATATCTCCGCCTACCCGGGCAATTTCACCGCCTACCAGCAGAAGAAGATCGAGGAACTGCAGACCGAGGCGATGCACAACCGCAAGTTCGACAAGGTCCTCGCACAGGAAGAGGCGTGGATACGCAAGGGCGTGGAGGCGCGCCGCACCCGCAACGAAGGCCGCGTGCTGCGGCTGGAGCAGCTTCGCCGCGAACGCGCGGCGCGGCGCGAGCGCATCGGAAAAGTAGACATCGGCGTGGCCGAGGCGGAACGCTCGGGCAAGCTGGTGGCCGAACTTACCGAGGTGACCAAGGCTTTCGGGGAGCGGACCGTGATCCGCAATTTCTCCACCCGCATCATGCGCGGCGACAAGATCGGCCTGATCGGACCCAACGGCACCGGCAAGACCACGCTGCTGAAGCTGATCCTCGGCGAGCTGCAGCCGGACTCCGGCAAGGTGCGTCTTGGCACCAAGCTCGAGATCGCCTACTTCGACCAGTTCCGCGAGCAACTGAACGAGGAAGCCACGCTCGCCGACACGATCAATCCCGGCGCCGACTGGGTGGAGATCAACGGTGTGCGCAAGCACATCATGAGCTACCTCGCGGATTTCCTCTTCGCCCCCGAGCGCGCCAACGCGCCGGTGAAGACGCTCTCCGGCGGCGAGCGCAACCGCCTGCTGCTCGCGCGCCTGTTCAGCCAGCCGGCGAATGTGCTGGTGCTGGACGAGCCGACCAACGACCTTGACATCGAAACCCTGGAACTGCTGGAAGAGCGGCTGCAGGATTTCGCCGGCACGTTGTTCCTCGTCAGCCACGACCGGACCTTCCTCGACAACGTGGTGACGCAGACCATCGCGAGCGAGTCCGTGAACGGCAACGACGGCGACTGGAAGGAATACGCCGGCGGCTACAGCGACTGGCTGCGGGTGCACAACAACGCGAAGCAGGCACCGGCGAAGGAAGAAAAGAAACCGGACGAGAAGAAGCCTGCTGCGGCAGTCGCCGCACAGCCCGCCGCGCCGAAAAAGCCCAAGCTCAGCTACAAGGAAAGCCGCGAACTAGCCGAGCTGCCCGCGCGCATCCAGAAGCTGGAGGCGGAACAGAAATCGATCGCCGACCAGCTCGCCGATCCGGCGGTCTACACCGCCACCGACGGCCGCGCGCCCGCGCTGCAACAGCGCGCGGCGAAGATCGAGGACGAGCTGCTGGAATCGCTCACGCGCTGGGAAAATCTCGAAGCGCGCAACGCCTGAGCGTCCCCGCCCCCCCGGGAAAGTTGAACATTTTCCGGGAAAGTCCTTGACCGGTGCGTAAAAGCGGGCGATTTGCGTACAAAACTGGAACATTCCTTCCCTGACTTCCGCCCCGGCGGATACAGGCTGATTGATAGACAATCAACCTGAACCGTCCGCCCGTCACCTCGGAACGCGATACTTCGCGGCAGGAGGAGTGACCATGAAGAAATTGATACAAAAGCCGCTCATTGCAGCGGCGGCGCTGCTTGCCGCCTGCATCGCACAGGCACAGAGCTTTCCCACCAAACCGGTGCGGATGATCATCCCCAATGCCACCGGCGGACCGTCGGACCTCGTCGGCCGGGTGCTCGCGCAAAAACTCTCTGAAGCCTGGGGCCAGTCGGTGGTGGTGGACAACCGAGTCGGCGCCGGCGGCAACATCGGCGTGGACGCGGTGGCCAAGGCCGCGCCTGACGGCTACACCATCCTCGTCACCAACTCCGCGCCGATCGTGGTGAACCAGTTCCTTTACGCCAAGGTGCCGTACGACGCGATCCGCGATCTCACCGCGATCTCGATGCTCGCGAATTCGCCGCAGATCCTGCTGGTGCCGATCGCCTCGCCCGCCAATTCGCTGATGGACCTGATCCGCATCGCGAAGGAACAGCCAGGAAAGCTCACGTTTGCGTCGCTCGGCAGCGGCACCGCGCCGCACCTCAATGGCGAGATCCTGAAAATGCAGGCGGGCGTGGACATGCTCCACATCCCCTACCGTTCCACACCGCAGGTGGAAGCAGCGCTGCTGGTGAACGAGGTGTCGGTGTTCTTCGGCCCCACGAGTTCGATGCAGCATGTACTCGCCGGAAAGATCAAGGCACTCGGCGTTACTTCCAAGATCCGTACACCGATCGCGCCCAACCTGCCGACGCTCGCCGAATCGGGCCTGCCCGACTTCGAGGCGCGCAGCTGGTACGGCCTGCTTGGCCCCGCGGGTCTTGGCGGCGAGCTTCTGGCGAAGATCCATGGCGACACGATCCGCGTGCTCGGCTCGGCCGACATGCGCGCCAAGCTTCAGGGCATCGGCTTCGACATGGTGGGCGACACCCCCGAACAATTCGCCGCGCATATCAAGACCGAAAGCGCGCGCTGGGCGGCGGTGGTGAAGGCGGCGGGGATCAAGGCGAACTGATCCGGCGGCGCGGGGTCATTGCGAACGACGCGAAGCAATCTCCGTTGAAATACGGAGTCAGCTCACTTCAATCTCGGCACGCCGGCCGAGCGCCGCAAGCGCGCGTTCTAGAGTCGGCACCTTGGTCGGATGCTTCGGGTCGAGCATGCGACGCGCCTCCTTCTCGTTCACCTGCATGCGGCGCGCAAACTCCGATTTCGAAATTCCCGAATCCCGCAACGCAATGTAGACGGCGGCCTTCAGCGCGGTGGTGATCGGCGTGGTGGCAAGGCGCTCGCCGCGCTTTGCCTGCGACGGCGAAGGAATATCAAGCCCGTCCTCGATCCGGCCTTCGATCGCCGCCTGCAACGCACCCTCGGCTTCGGAGAGCGCCTCCGCGATGGTCTCACCCTGGGTGATCACTTCGGGAATATCGCGACAGGACACGACATAACCCCCGTCCTTGCGGTCCGGGGTGAGCTTCACAGAGTAGGTAAATCGAAGCATGGTGTACTCGCTAAGAAAGGTCGCGCTCGGTGATACGGAGTTGCTTGAGCATCGCGTGATAGGTGCCCGACTTCAGTTCGTCCTTCGGGTTGCGAACCACGGTTCGCGTATCACCCAGGGTCAGAATGCCGTGCGAACCCTTTCCACGATCCGCGCGCCAGGAGAACGAAATCCCCTTGCGTTTTGCGTACTTCTGCACCCGACGGATGAACTCGTTTCCGCGCATGAGCCATGCTCGGACATATTTGTCCGAATGTCAAGAAGAGTGACGAACAAGGTGGCGGTGAACACGCCTCGCTCCCAAAGCCGTCATTGCGAGCGAAGCGAAGCAATCTCATCCGGATCGAGCGAAGCAACACAATCTCCCGTCGACTTGACGCCTGAGATTGCCGCGTCGCCTGCGG
>CANIEV010000186.1 GCA_947466535.1 Betaproteobacteria bacterium | reverse complement strand
CAAGAATCCGAACGCCACCAGCACCTGCGGCTGCGGCTCGTCGTTTTCGGCATAAGATTTCTCGGATGCCATAAGGCGCCTGCGGGCGCCTTTCGTATATGACCCAGGCGCCTGCGGGCGCCTTTTTGTTTTTGTACCTACGATATGTGCGATGTCGTCAGCGGGTATGGCCGGGATAAATCGCCCCAAGTATCCGCGGGCCTGCGGCACCGGTGACTTCCGGAAGATTCGCAGACTCTCCCCGCAACGTGCACCGCGCAAGCCAGGCGAATGCGATCGCCTCCACCCAGTCGGGTGCAATGCCGATCGAAGCGGTCGATTCGACGCGATACCCTTCGAGCTTCTCGCGAAGTCGCCTCATCAGGTCAAGGTTGTGCACACCGCCACCGCAAACAAAGAGCTCCCTTGCGGCGGCGCAATGCTGCCGAAGTGCGTCTGCCACCGACTGAGCGGTCAGCTCCGAGAGTGTCGCAAGGACATCCTGCGGGGCGACGACATTCCCGGGCACATGCGCGAGCAGCCAGGCAAGGTCGAACGTGTCGCGTCCGGTGCTTTTCGGCGGTTGAAGGGCAAAGTAAGGATCCTCCAGCATCGCCGCGAGCAGTGCGTCGTTGACGGCGCCGCCCGATGCGCGCGCGCCTCCGGAATCGCGGTCCTCGTTCCAATGTCGGCGGGTCCATGCATCGAGGAGCATGTTTCCCGGCCCGGTGTCGAATCCGGTCACCGCTCCTGAGGCCGGAAGAAACGTCAGGTTCGCAATCCCGCCGATATTGAGCACCGCGCGGTCGGTTGATTCCGAGCGGAAGCACGCCGCGTGAAATGCGGGAACGAGTGGCGCTCCCTGACCGCCGGCGGCGAGGTCGCGACTGCGAAAGTCGATCACTGCGGTGATGCCGCTGCGCTCGGCAAGGCGCGCGCCGTTGCACAGCTGGATCGAATACGCTGCATCGGGGCGGTGGCGAATGGTCTGGCCATGACAGCCGATCGCGGCAATCTTTCCCGGCGAAACGCCAGTTGCGCTCAACAAGGCCAGCGTTGTTTCTGCATAGCGGTCGGCCAGTTCGTTGGCCATGCGCGCCGAGCGGTCGAGTTCGTTGTCGCCCGGGAGGTGCAGCTCCAGAAGGGAGTCCCTCAGGGACTGCGGATAAGGCACGAAATGTGAACCCAGCAGTCGCGGCGAGGGAGTGAATTCGACCAGGGCCGCGTCGATGCCATCCAGGCTGGTGCCCGACATCAGCCCGACGTAAAGATCAGACAACGGTACGCTCATAAACGCGTGGCCAACAGCCGGCATCCCCCGCGGTCGGAAGGACCCGGCAGGGCGTTGCTACTCGAGCAGGGCGAGATTGGTGTCGCGCAACATGTCAAGTTGCGCCGAGAGGGGTGCGGACACCGAGCGGAAGGCAGTGAGCTTGTCGGTCGCTATGGGGAGGGCTGCCGGCAGCGCGACCGTGAGCGGATTGCGATGCTCGTTGCCGACGCGGAATTCGTAGTGCAGGTGCGGGCCGGTGGCCCAGCCCGTCTGCCCGACGTAGCCGACGACATCGCCCTGCGACACGCGCGCACCGCGGTGAATGCCCTGCGCGAAACCCGAGAGGTGGGCGTAGTGGGTGCTCAGGCTGCCGTGGTGTCGGATGACAACCAGATTGCCGTAGCCTGCCTGACGACCCGCGTATTCGATGAATCCGTCGCCGGTGGATTTGACCCGGGTGCCGGAGGGCGCGGCGTAATCCACGCCCTTGTGGGCGCGCCATTGCTGAAGGATCGGGTGGAAGCGCATCGCGAAGCCGGAGGACACCCGCGAAAATTCGAGCGGCGAGCGCAGGAACGCCTTGCGCAGGTTCTTGCCATCAGGGGTGAAGTAGCCACCCTTGCTGCCGCCTTCGTTTGCGGCGTCCGCCCACCAGACGGCGCGCAGGACCTTCTTCTGGTTCACGAACTCTGCGGCCAGCACGCGGCCGGATTTCACGTCCCGACCGTTGTGGGAATGCATTTCGTAGACGACGGTGAACCGGTCGCCGCGGCGAAGGTCACGATGAAAGTCGATGTCCCCGCCGAACATGTCCGCAAGTTGGGTCGCCACGCTGTCGGGCAGCCCGGCGGCATCGGTCGCAGCAAACAGCGAGCTGCGGATCTCGCCCGAATTCATCATCACCCGGCGATGCAATTCTGCCGGTTGTTCGCTTGCGCGGAAGCCCTCGCCGTCGCGGTCGATGGTCACAAGCAGGTCGCGGCCCGCGATGAACCAGAGGGCATTCAGTTCTCCGTTCACGCCAATGCGCGCCTGTACGGTCATTCCGGGCTTGAGCCAGCGCAAGGCGCGCTGAGAATCACCGGGCCGCAACAGCCGCCGGGATTCCGCCTCGTCGGCGCCCAGCCGGTCCAGCAGCGTGCTGACGGTGTCTCCGCGCTGGAAGCGCTCTTCAGCCCAGTAGTCTCCGACTGCGGCGGTCTCGTCCACAGCGATCGGAACGGGCGACAGTTGTTCCACGACCGTCTGGGGCGTGACGATCGCCTCGGGTCGCACCTGAACCGTACCGAAGGCGACCACGCCAAACAGGCAGGCGCTCGCTCCGGCTGCGATCCACGGCAGGCGGCTGCGGGTAAAGGTGAACAGGGAGTGCGCTAGAATTCGTGCTGATTCGATTGCTTGCATATGGTGCGGGGGGATTGAACCCCTCGTGCTCCCCGGTATCCGGATTCCGAGATCGCTTTCAGTCTCGGTAACCAGTAGGTTGTGCGTACGCAAAACGCGCGTAAGTCTAGCAAATTTCAGGGAAATTATCCATGTTGGCGGTATCGCGCCCGAACCCGGGAGTCGAGGAGCAGCTTGCGCTGATCAAACGCGGAGCGGACGAGCTCCTTGTGGAGTCCGAACTCGCGGACAAGATCCGCACGGGGCGCCAGCTCAAGGTCAAGTTGGGCATGGACCCGACGGCGCCCGATCTGCACCTCGGTCACACGGTTGTCATCAACAAACTGCGGCAGTTTCAGGACCTCGGCCACCATGTCCAGTTCCTGATCGGCGACTTCACCGGCATGATCGGCGACCCCTCCGGGCGCAACGCCACCCGGCCGCCGCTGACCCGTGAGCAGATCGAAGCCAATGCCGCTACCTATCGCGAGCAGGTGTTCAAGATCCTCGACCCTGACAAGACCGAGGTCATGTTCAATTCGACCTGGTGCAACGCCCTTGGCGCCGCCGGGATGATCAAGGTCGCGTCGAGCTGGACGGTGGCCCGCATGCTGGAGCGGGACGATTTCAGCAAGCGCTTCCGCGGCAACCAGCCGATCGCCATCCATGAGTTTCTTTACCCGCTGATGCAGGGCTACGACTCGGTCGCCATGAAATCGGACGTGGAACTCGGCGGTACCGACCAGAAATTCAACCTGCTCGTCGGCCGCGAACTGCAGCGGCATCACGGGCAGTCGCCCCAGTGCATCCTGACCATGCCCCTGCTCGAAGGCCTGGACGGGGTCAACAAGATGTCCAAGTCGCTCGGCAACTACATCGGTATCACCGAGCCGGCGGCCGAGATCTTCGGCAAGCTCATGTCGATTTCCGACGACCTGATGTGGCGCTACCTCGAACTGCTGTCTTTCGAGTCCATGCCGACGATTCGCGGCTGGAAGCAGGAAGTCGAGGGCGGGCGTAATCCGCGCGACATCAAGGTGTTGCTCGCGAAAGAGATCGCCGCCCGGTTTCATACCAAGGCGGACGCCGAGCGCGCGCATGCGGAGTTCGAATCGCGCAGCAAGGGCGTCATGCCCGAGGACATGGCCGAAATCAGCCTGCCCTCCGGCGGCAAGGCCATTCCGATCGCCCAGGTGCTCAAGCAGGCCGGTCTTACCGCCAGCACGTCAGAAGCGTTGCGCATGATCGAGCAGGGCGGTGTGCGAATGGACGGTGAGCGCGTTGGCGAACGCGAAATGGTGCTGGCGGCAGGAACGGTTGCGGTCATCCAGGTTGGCAAGCGTAAGTTCGCACGGGTCTCGATCACCTGATCTCAGATCAGATTGGCTTTGCGACCGTAGGTCCGGTCGAGCATTTCCTTCAGATGCTCTCTGGCGGCGAGCTCGTAGCCGGAAAAGCTCCTTGAGTTGTTCATGTGCAGTGCGAGCTTCTGCGCATCAGACAGGGCAAAGAAGCGTCGCGTGGCCTCGAACTGCGCGTTGACCAGCCCGGGGGGCTATCCCGTGGTTGCGGACATGGAAAAAGCCGGTGTCGCGGCAGGCGATATGGATCTCGCGTGCGGCCGCCTGCATGCCGTCCGGAGAGTCGTCGAGCGCGGGACCGGGATCGATCAGCGGAATGCGGTCTGCGGGTTTGGGGGCGGCGTAGATGACCATGACAAGCCTCCTTGCCGACCATCATGGCGAGTTTGGTGCCACGCTCAATGCGACCCGGGGGTGCTCAACCCCGGTGGTTCGACCAGAATCCTTCGTGCGGTTTTGCGGCTTCGTTTTCCAGAAACGGGCCGACCACTTCGATCCTGCGTTGCCCCCGGGCGTAGAGTTCGCGGCAGGGGAGGGCGAGCGTCGGGTTCCAGGGATGGTTCCGGGTCAGATCACGCAACGAAGCTTCGCTGAAGCCGTACACCACCCGGCCAATGCCCGCCCAGTAGGAGCCGCCGGCGCACATCGCGCAAGGCTCGGTGCTGGCGTATAGCGTGGAACGGGCAAGTATCGGGGGCGCGTGCTTCGACGAGGCCTCGCGCACCACGCGCATCTCCGAATGCCCGGTTGCGTCCGCATCGCGGCTCTTCAGGCTGTGGGCTTCGGCGATCACCTCGCCATCGAGGACGATCAGCGAGCCGAACGGATGCCGGCCGGCATCGCGTGAGGCCTGCGCGGCAGCGATCGCGCGGCGCAAGTGGAGTGCATCTACGTCAGTGGGTGTTCCTTCGACGACTCGTTCTTCGGCTGGATTCATGCCGTCACGCTCAGGGTCCGTTCATGCTGCGGGTGGCCCATCCGGTCATGCGTTTTTCCAGGATCGCGAAGAATTCGTACATCACCATCGCCATCACGCTGATCACGATCAGCCCGGCGAACACCAGCGGCATGCGCATCTGCGAGCCCGCCGACATCATCAGATAACCGATGCCTTCGTTTGCGGCAACCGTTTCGGACACCACCGAGCCGACGAACGCGAGGGTGATCGATACCTTGAGCGACGCGAAGAAGTACGGCAGCGATCGCGGCATGCCGACCTTCACCAGCACGTCCATGCGGCTTGCCCCGAGCGCGCGCAGCACATCCTCGAGTTCCGGCTCCATCGTCGCGAGGCCGGTGGCCACGTTCACCGTGATCGGGAAAAAGCAGATGATGAAGGCGGTGAGGATCGCCGGGACGGTGCCGATGCCGAACCACACCACCAGCACCGGAACGAAGGCCGCTTTCGGGATCGAATTGAAACCCACCATCAGCGGATAGAGCGCGTTGTACATGAAGCGCGAGGACCCGATGATGAACCCGAGGCCGACGCCGACCACGATGCCGATCGCAAAGCCGACCATCGTCACCCAGTAGGTCTGCCAGGCATGCGCCGCGATCGGCCCGGCGAACTGCTGCAGGGAGAGCACGATGGACCAGGGTCCGGGGAAGATGAAGTCGGAGATTCCGAATCCCCGGCAGATGACCTCCCAGACGAGGAGGATGAGGACAAGCGCTATCCAGGGCGCCCAGTTTTCGAGTTTGTGCTTCTTGGCCATGGTTCTTCCTGTTCCAGCCGTTACTGGCTTTTCCGGATGCGGCCGATGTGCTCGCGCAGCTCGAGCACCGTCTCGGTGAATGCATCCGTATAGGTGACTTCAAGGTCGCGCGGCCGCGGAATGTCGATCTCCTTGCGAAGCAGGATCCGGCCCGGCCGTTTCGACATGACATAGACGGTGTCGGCGAGGAACGTTGCCTCGCGCAGGTCGTGCGTTACCAGCACGACCGTGAAGCGCTGCTGTGCCCAGAGGTCACGCAATACGCACCAGAGTTCCTCCCGGGTGAAGGCATCGAGCGCGGCGAACGGTTCGTCGAGCAGAAGCAGCTTGGGTTCGTGCACCAGTGCGCGGCAGATCGACGCCCGCTGCTGCATGCCACCGGACAATTGCCAGGGAAACTTGTCCTCGTTGCCCTGCAGGCCGACGGTCTTGAGCAGGGCGCGGGCACGCTCGGCGTATTCCGCGCGCTTCTGCTTGAAGGATGCACGATAGGGCTGGACAATCTCCAGCGGCAGGAGCACGTTGTCCAGCGTGGTGCGCCAGGGAAGCAGCGTAGCGTTCTGGAATGCCATCCCGACGATCTTGAGCGGGCCTGCGACTTCACGACCTGCCACCAGGACCGCGCCCTTGGTCGGCGGACGCAGGCCCGACACGAGTTTCATGAAGGTCGATTTGCCGCATCCCGAGGGACCGACGATCGCGACAAACTCGCCCTCGCTGATCGACAGGGTTACATCCTCGATCGCATTGCCGCCTTCCTCGTCGTAGGCGAGGTCGACATTGCGGAAATCGACAAATTTACCCATGTGTAGTGCCTGTGTGAAAAAAAAGAGCCCCTGGATTCCAGGGGCCTTGCCGTCGTTGGGACTGCTTACTTCGGGAATACCTGCCGCTCGGCACGCGAGGGCAGGAAGCTCGAATTGAACAGGTTGTCGGTATTGGGAGTGACCTTGAGGTTGAAGGCGCTCACGACCGCGGCGACCGTTTCCTCGAAACGCAGCTTGTTGATCGCACCGATGCCCTTGGACCGGAATTCGGGGGTGTCAATCGCATCATCGATCGTCATCTTGATGCGCCGGGCTTCCAGTGCTTCGTTGATGAGCGGGTCGCGCTCCTTGATGTATTTGACCGCGCCCACCGGATCGGCGATCACGTCGCGAACGCCTTTGTTGAGCGCGCGCAGGAATCCGGCCACCGCCTTCGGATTTTCGTTGATGAATTTCTGGCTCGCGATCACTGCGTTGCCGTAAATTTTCGCGCCATAGTCGGAATAGCGCAGCATGACCAAATCCTCGTCCTTGATGCCGCGCGCATTGAGGTTGAGCAGCGAGGTGAAGGTGAAGCCGGTGATCGCGTCGACCTCGCCACGCGCAAGCATCGTTTCGCGCAGCGGAGGATCCATCGCGGTCCAGGTGATGCTCTTGTCATTCAGGTTATTGGCTTTGACGAATATCGGGAAGGCCTTGCGACCGGCGTCGAACACCGGCGCGCCAAGCTTCTTGCCATTGAGGTCCGACGGTTTGGTGATGCCGGATTTCTTGAGGGCCATGACCGCGGCAGGCGAATAGTCGTACATCATGTACAGGGCCTGCATGCGGGCGCCCGGGTTCTGCTGGTTATTGGCAAGAAATTCGATCATCGCGCTGATATCGGCGAATCCCATTTCGTACGCGCCCGAGGCAACGCGGGTAACTGCGGCCCCGGAGCCGGTACCGGAATCGACAGTGACATCCAGCCCTTCCTGCTCAAAGTATTTTTTCGCCTTCGGAAGCAGAAAAAGCGCCGAGCTGCCTTCGAAGCGCCAATCGAGCACGAAGCGTATCTTGGTGAGTTGCTGCGCCTGAGCCGGAATGGCGACCGCTGCAAAAACGAATGCGGCTGCGCCGAGCGCGAGGTTTCTGAAGGTGCTTGAGCGCGAGCGCGCCGAGGTAAGGACGGATTTCATTGGTGCTCCCGAATGGACGGACCAAGTCTAGTACGAGACCCCCCCCGATGACAACTTGGGAGTGCGATGCACAACTATCAGGCATCGACGCCCCGGAACGGAGCATCGCGAGGTTCTTGCGGTGCAGCGGTTCACGGCGTGAAATTCTGTTATAGGCTTCCGTTACTCTTTCGCGCTCATGCGTACCGGATCGGATTCCGACCGGAGGAATCAGCAGGCGCGCGGATTCGACAATCAGGGGATCCATGGCTTCAACGGTCAATTCAGGAGCGCAACCGCCGTCCGGCGTGGGCGGTGTGATTCGCTTTGTGCTCGACGGCGAGGTGCATGAAGTCGCGGGTGTCCCGGCGGACCGCACCGTTCTACAGCATCTTCGCGAAGACCTTAACCGCACCGGAACCAAGGAAGGGTGCGCCGAGGGCGATTGCGGTGCCTGCACGGTCGTCATCGCCGAGGAGCGCGACGGCCGTCTGCGCTGCCGGTCTGTCAACGCCT
>CANIEV010000185.1 GCA_947466535.1 Betaproteobacteria bacterium | reverse complement strand
GCCGAGCCGCTCGCGCGGTGCGCGAGCGACACCTTGGGCGCCGGGGCGCGTGCCACGAGACGCCAACTCAGTGCTTCTACTGCCACATCGGTGAGGCAGCGACTGTAGAGCCGCTGGTAATCGGCATAGAAGGCCTGCGCGAGCAGCTTCGGATCGCGGCGGTCGAGCAGTTCGCGCGGCAGCGTGACGGTGAGCTCGCGGCCCTGGCCGACATAGCGCATGTCGGCGGAGATCTCGTGGGTGATCTGTTTCGGGTCGGCGCCCACGCGTTGGAGCGTATCCACGCCCTGTTCGGCCATGCCGGCCAGCAGCGTGTCGAGGAAGCCCCAGTCGATGCGCTCCAGCGGAGCGACGTAGCTTTTCACGAAATCCACCGCGGGCGGCGCGACCAGCAGGCCGATCGCCGAGAGCACGCCCGCCGAATGCGGGATCAGCACGCGCTTCATGCCAAGTCGCTTCGCCACATCACGCGCATGCACCGGGCCCGCGCCGCCGAAGGCGATCAGGGTGTAGTTGCGCGGGTCCTTGCCGTGCTCCGCGATATGCACACGGGTGGCCGCCGCCATGCTTTCGTTCACCACCCGGTGTATGCCGGTGGCGGTTTCCACCAGCGACAGTCCGAGGGGCTTGGCGAGCGAATCGTTGATCACGCGTTCGGCACCGGCCAAGTCGAGCGTGAGTTCACCGCCGAGGAAAAAGCCCGGGTTGAGATAACCCATCACGAGGTCGGCATCGGTCACCGTGGGCGAAGTGCCGCCGCGGGCGTAGCACACCGGGCCGGGCGCGGCGCCGGCGCTGTCCGGACCGACCTTGAGCAGGCCCATCCCGTCCACGCGCGAAATCGAGCCGCCGCCGGCGCCGATCTCGATCAGGTTGATCGCGGGCAGGCGCACCGGGTAGCCGCTGCCTTTTTTGAAGCGGTCCACCCGCGCGGCTTCGAAGTCGTGGGTCACGTTCGGCCGGTCACCTTCGATCAGGCAGGCCTTGGCGGTGGTGCCGCCGATGTCGAAGGACACCAGGTTGTGCGTGCCGGTGAGCTGGCCGTAGAAGATCGCCGCGAGCGCACCGGCCGCCGGGCCGGATTCGAGCAGCTTGAGCGGGAAGCGCGCGGCGGTGTCCACGTTCACCACGCCGCCCGCGCCGTGCATCATGTAGAGCGGCGCGGGGACGCCGATCTCGCGCAGCGACTCCTCCAGCGCGGCGAGGTGATGGCTCACCGCCGGCTGCAGGTAGGCGTTGATGACGGTGTTGATCGTGCGTTCGTACTCGCGCACCTGCGGCAGCAGTTCGGAGGAAAGCGTCACCGACATGCCGGGCAGTTTTTTCGCGATCAGTTGTCCGATCGCCTCTTCATGGGCCGGGTTGGCGTACGCATGCAGCAGGCACACCGCGATCGATTCCACGCCGGCGGCTGCGAGCGCATCCACGCGCAGCGCTACTTCGGCCATATCGAGCGCGGTGAGGATGTTGCCGTCCTTGTCCAGGCGCTCCTTCACTTCCATGCGCAGGTTGCGCGGCACCAGCGGCGCGGGCATATACGGGGAATTCTGGTACACGTCGTAGCGCACCTCGCGGCCGATTTCGAGCACGTCGGCAAAGCCCGCGGAGGTGATGAGCCCGGTCTTCGCGCCCTTGCCCTCGAGCAGGGTGTTGGTGACCAGCGTGGTCGCACCGGCCACCGCATACGACAGGTCCTTCGGACCGATGCCCTTCTCGTCGAGCAGGCGGCGGATGCCGGTGGCCACCGCCTCCGAGGGGTTGTGCGGCGTGGTCAGCACCTTGGCAACGCTGAGGGTTCCGCTCGCGCCATCGAGCATTACCAGGTCGGTGAAGGTGCCGCCTATGTCGAAACTGATGCGGAAGTCATTCATTCGGGTTGCAACTCCTGTTTCAATATTCGTGTGCGCTGTTTCAGCGGTACTCGTGGCCAAGCGCGTGCGAGATGCCGCGCGCCGACTGGCTGGTGGCCTTGCCCCAGCGTTCCAGCAGTTCATCCTTCGCTTCCGCCGCGTCGGCGGTGAGGCCGAGCACGCCGGCGAGCGCGCCGTCAGCGCGAAGGAACGGCGAAGCCACGCCGCGCACGTTGTCCATCCACTCGCCGCGGTTCACCGCGTAGCCCTTTTCCTGCGCCTCCTGGATGCGTGCCACCAGTTTTTTGACCGAGGCGGCGCGCCGCGCCTTTTCCGAGAGACCCTTGAGGATGCGCTTGCGGTCCGCATCAGGCATGGCGGCGATACAGGCCACCTGCATCGCGATCAGGTCGTGGCCGCCGGACATGAGTTCCCAGCAGGGCATGCGCCCGCCGATCGGCCAGAAGCGGCGAAACGGGTACGGACCCGGCGCGCCGATCTGCTCGAAGAACAACAGGTCTTCGCCTTCGGCGATTGCCACATGCACCATCTGCCCGGTGCGACGCGCGAGGTCTTCGGCGAACGGCGAGGTCGCACGCTTGAGCGCGGACCGGGTCCACACCTCGTAGCCGATTTCCCAGCCCTTGAAGGTGGCGATGTAGCGGCCGGTCTCCGCATCCTGCTGCACATAGCCGCAGGACATCATGGTCTTGAGCAGGCGATGGACATTGCTCTTGGTGAGTTCGAGCGCCTGGCTCAGTTCGGTGACGCCGCGCGGGCGGTCGCTTGCCGCGAGCATCTCGTAGAGCGTGAGGCCCTTGACAAGGGTCTTGTCCATCGCCGCTGCTTGTTGCCTCGCGGTGCGCTGATCCGGCTACTGCTGGATCGCCATGCCGGATTCCTTCACCAGCCGCGCGTACATGCTCATGTCGCTGCGGATGGTGGCGGCGAACTGCTCCGGGCTGCCACCCGCGATGTCCAGGCCCACTTCGGCAAAGCGCTCGCGCAGGTCGCCGGCGAGCGCCTTTTGCGTCGCGCCGTTGAGCGTCACCACGATATCGCGCGGCGTGCCGCCGGGGGCGAGCATGCCGATCCAGGTGTCGAGCACCAGGCCGGAATTGCCCACCGCTTCGACCATGGTGGACACCTCCGGCAGCACTGAGGCGCGTCGCGGGCTGAACACACCGAGCGCGCGCAGTTTTCCGCCACGGATGTGCGCCAGCGCTTCGGGCACCGGTGCGACGATCAGATCCACGCGCGCGGCGAGCAGGTCGGCCATCGCGGGCGCGCCGCCCTTGTACGGCACGTGCACCATCTTCGAGCCGACCGCGCCGTCGAACATCACCGCCGAAAGATGGTGCGGCGAGCCCTCGCCACCCGAGCCGTAGTTGAGCTTGCCCGGGTTGGCTTTTGCGTAGTTGGCGAGTTCGCTCGCGGTGCGAAACGGCGCACCCGGGTTTACGACCAGCACGCTCGGCTGCAGCACCACGTTGATCACCGGAGAGAAATCCTTCACCGGGTCGTAGGGCAGCTTGGCGAAGGTGCTCGGGTGCGAGGCGATGAAGGCCGCAGGCGCCATCGCGAGGGTGTAGCCGTCGGCGGCGGATTTCGCCACCGCGTCGGTGCCGATGATGCCGGCGCCGCCCGGGCGGTTGTCCACGATGAAGCTCTGGCCGAGCGAAGTTGTAAGCCGCTGCGCCACCTGGCGCGCGACGAGGTCGATGCTGCCGCCGGCGGGCACGGCAACAACCACGCGCACCGGGCGGGAGGGGTACTGCTGCGCGAGCGCGGTGGTGCTTGCAAGGACGGTGGCTGCGGCGATAACGCCGAGGGCAAAAGGAATGCGTTTCATGGCTGAGTCTCCATCAAGTGAGTTGCGCGAACGAAACAAACCCGGAACACGCTGCACGATACGGGATCGAGAAAATTGGGCAAGTAATTGTTCCAACATCCGGAACATCCGTTTCGGATGGTGTCACGTTTCGCGGCGCGGCCCCGGGTGGGTCCGGGAACCGGGGCACGATTCCCGCCGGGACGGGGCGCGGTTCCGGCCGGACCTGAGACGCCGGCAGGAATTTCGAACTTTCACATTTTCAGATATCCAGCGCATGCGCGTAAGTTGACATTCCGGTTGCCAAATTTGGCAATTCCTCCGGCTCTGTACCCGGTTCCTCCCGGGGGAGGCTACTGCGCGCGGCGCAGCAGATCCACCCGCATCGGCGAGCGGAAATTTGCCCCGTCCTTGCCCATGCTGAGTGCAAAACGCTCGCACACGCGGCGGTACTGATTGGCATCCAGTTTGTGCGCGGTGTGGGTGGCGCCGATCATCAGGCGCTCGAACTCGGCGAAATCGGCGTAGCGCATCTTTGTTTCGAAGAAGATTTCCTCGACGAGTTCGAACAGACCCGAACTCACCGCTCGCTGCACCGCGCCGAAGGCGGCAAGCCGCACCTTCTCCTCGTCGTGGAATATGCGCACCACCTCGTTCAACTCGCCCGCGAACACCGGTTCGGAGATGTACGCGAGGCCACCCGGGCGCAGCACGCGGCGGATCTCGCGCATCGCGGTGTCGAGCAAATCATTCGGCACATGGTGCAGGGACTTGAACATCATCACCACGTCGGCGCTTGCGTCCGCGGCGTCGATGGCCTGCGCGCCGCAGGCGACGAAGCGCACGTTGGCCGGCGCATCGAGTTCGGCGTTGAGCTTGTTCTGGACAGGGTCCACTTCCATCGCGGTGATGCGCGCGCCGGGGTGCGCCTTGGCAATCGATAGCGTCTGGAATGCGCGGCCGCAACCGAGTTCGATGATGTCCGCACTCCTGAGCGACAGCCGCGAGCCGTAGATGTCCTTCTCCGCGACGAGCGGCGATTCACCCGGCGGCTTCAGGCGCATCGAAGCCTCGGTGGATACGGGAATGGCGCTCATGAGCTTTGTCCTGTCTCAGTGGATGAGTGAAGCAAGTTGGCGCGTCAGTTCGCCCGCGGGGATGTCGCGGCAACCGCTCGTATTCTGTCCGGACCAGAGCGGCGAAAAATCGCCCGAGCCGAGGCTCTCGGCTTTCGTGCGCAGCTGCGTGATGGCGGAAGTTGCGAGCGGAAATTCGGGGGCAAAGCTGCTGAGCGGCCCGAGCTCGCGCATGACGCGATTGAAGATGCCGCGTGCCGGCCGACCGGTGAACAGATTGGTGAGTGCGGTGTGCCGTGCCGCGTCGCTACTGAGCGCCGCGCGATGCACCTTGCTCGTCGTCGCCTCGGGGCAGAGCAGGTAGGCGGTGCCGACCTGAACGGCGGATGCGCCGAGCGCGAGCGCCGCCGCCACGCCCTGTGCGCCCGCGATGCCGCCGGCCGCGATCACCGGAACCTTCACCGCGCGGACGATCTGCGGCACGAGCGCAAACGTGCCCATCTGCACCGAAAGATCGTGCGAGAGAAAGTGCCCGCGATGGCCGCCCGCCTCGGTGCCCTGGGCGATGATCGCGTCCGCGCCGTGTGCCTCCAGCCAGAGCGCTTCCTCCACGGTCGTCGCCGAGGACAAGACCTTCGCGCCCCAGCGCCGCACCCGCGCGAGCAGCTCGGGCGAGGGCAGTCCGAAGTGAAAACTCACCACAGCCGGTTTGAATTCCTCAAGCACCTCCGCTGTTTCCGGGCTGAACGGCGCGCGTCCCGGGCCGGCCGGTATGTTGGCGATGTCGAGCCCGAACTCTTTGTAATAGGGCGCAAGAGCCGACCGCCATGCGACTTCCCGTGCATCGCTTGGCTCGGGCGGCGTGTGGCAGAAGAAATTCACGTTGTAGGGTTGGGACGTACCCGCACGGATCGCGGCGAGTTCGCGGCGCATCGAATCCGTCGTGAGCATCGCGCAGGGCAGTGAGCCGAGGCCGCCGGCTTCGCAGACGGCGATCGCGAGGGCGCTGTCTTGCGCACCGGCCATGGGGGCCTGGATCAGGGGGAGATCTGTGCCAATCATTTCCTGGATTTTCATCGAGAACCCTCGCTAGGGCAGGACGCGCATGAACCTTTTGACGCAGACATCGCGGCCTCAACGTTCTTGACGTGCATTCTGTCTTGCAAGCTTACCCGTTCACACTCTCCACTTCCTCCGTCGCAAACCCCGCCGGCAGCACCACTTCCAGCATTTCGATGTCATCGCTGTGGCCGAGCTCGCGATGGCGGATGTTCGGCGGCTGGTGGGCGCAGGAGCCGGCTTCGAGGCGGACCACGCCCTGGCCTTCGTATTCGAATTCGATCCAGCCCTTGAGGATGTAGATCAGCTGGAATTCGGTCTTGTGCGAATGCGGCTGGCTGGAAAATTCCCGGCCGGCGGCCGCGCGGATCACATGCGCCACAACGCGTCCTTCGGTGGCCTCCTTGATTCCGAGGTCGCGGTACTCGTAGAAGGAGCGAAGCCCGCGTTCGAAGTTTGCGTCCCTCAAGTGCGATGCGACGAAGCCTTTGGTGGTCATGGAGCGTCCTCCGCGTTACAAGCGTTTGATGCTGGCCGGCCGGAATTGGCGGGCGCGAAGGTGATTGTGCGCTAGTCGCGCGTCTGCCCCAAGAGCGACCCGACGATCGCGCCCAGCACCGCCTCGTCATCCCCCAGCGCCGGCGCGACGCGGAAGGCGAGGCTGGGGTGCCTGTGCTTCATCGCCTCGATCTGCGCCGGCAGGTCGCGCTTGAGGTGCGCGCCCTGCGCGAGGAACAGCGGTGCGATCAGGATGTCGGTGACACCCGCGGAGGCGAGCGCATCGACCGATTGTTCGAGGCCGGGCTGCATGTGTTCGAGAAAGGCAGGCTCGGCGCGCACGCCTGCCTTGTTCAGGCGCACCGCGAGTTCGTGCACCGGCGCGGCCCAGCCGGGGTCGCGGGCGCCGTGGGCGAAGAGGATGATCGCGGTGCTCATGGTGTCAGCGTTCCCCCGATTTACGAACTTCTATTTCAAAACCCAAGTACCCACGACTGAAATAAGGCGATTCCGATACCCGATCCGGAATAATTCCCAGCTAACCCGGCGAAGCCCTACGCGGCCGCCTTGGTCTTGCCGAGCAGCGCCCCGAGGTAGCGACCGGTGTAGCTTTCGGGCACTTCCGCCACGTCCTCCGGCGTGCCCTCGGCGATGATGCGGCCACCGCCGTCGCCGCCTTCGGGACCGAGGTCGATGATCCAGTCGGCGGTCTTGATCACGTCCAGATTGTGTTCGATCACCACCACCGTGTTGCCCGCGTCGCGCAGGCGGTGCAGCACTTTCAGCAGCAGGTCGATGTCGTGGAAGTGCAGGCCGGTGGTGGGCTCATCGAGTATGTAGAGCGTGCGGCCGGTGTCGCGCTTGCTGAGTTCCTGCGCGAGTTTCACCCGCTGCGCCTCGCCGCCGGAGAGCGTGGTGGCGGACTGGCCGAGGCGGATGTAGCCCAGGCCCACTTCGAGCAGGGTCTGCAGCTTGCGCTCGACCACCGGCACCGCGGAGAAGAAATCGCAGGCTTCCTCCACCGTCATTTCCAGCACTTCATGGATGTTCTTGCCCTTGAAGCGGATGTCCAGCGTCTCGCGGTTGTAGCGCTTGCCGTGGCAGACATCGCAGGGCACGTACACATCGGGCAGGAAGTGCATCTCCACCTTGATGAGGCCATCGCCCTGGCAGGCTTCGCAACGCCCGCCCTTCACGTTGAAGGAGAATCGTCCCGGGCCGTAGCCGCGCTCGCGCGCCTGCGGCACGCCGGCGTATATGTCGCGGATCGGGGTGAAGAGGCCGGTGTAGGTCGCAGGGTTGGAACGCGGCGTGCGGCCGATCGGGCTCTGGTCGACGTTGATCACCTTGTCGAAGAATTCCAGGCCGTCGATCGATTCGTGCGGCGCGGGTTCGGCCGCGCTGCCGTACAGGTGCCGCGCAAGCGCGGTGTAGAGCGTGTCGTTGATGAGCGTGGACTTGCCCGAGCCGGACACGCCGGTGATCGCGACGAACAGGCCCACCGGCAGGTCGAGGTACACGTCCTTCAGGTTGTTGCCGCTCGCGCCCTTGAGACGCAGGCTGCGGCCGCGCTCGGGACGGCGCCTGCGCTCGGGCAGCGGAATCCTGAGCGCGCCGGAAAGGTACTTGCCGGTGAGTGATGCTGCGTTGGCGCGGATGTCCGCCGGCGTGCCTTCGGCCACGATTGCGCCGCCGTACACCCCCGCGCCCGGCCCCATGTCGATCACGTGATCGGCGATCTGTATCGCTTCCTCGTCGTGCTCCACCACGATCACGGTGTTGCCGATGTCGCGAAGGTGGATGAGCGTCTCCAGCAGCCGCGCGTTGTCGCGCTGGTGCAGGCCGATCGAGGGTTCGTCGAGCACGTACATCACGCCGGTGAGGCCGGAGCCGATCTGCGAGGCAAGGCGTATGCGCT
>CANIEV010000184.1 GCA_947466535.1 Betaproteobacteria bacterium | reverse complement strand
GCTGCCGATGGTGGGGCCGGACACGATGGTGGTTCCGACCCAGAACGGCGTCACCGCGCATGACGAGATCGCCGCCGTGGCCGGTCCCGGGCGTGTCGTCGGAGGCAGCGTGTTTCTTTCCAGTTTCATGGTTGCCCCGGGGGTGGTCGAACGCAAGAGCCCGATCGATGTGCTGACCTTTGGCGAACTCGACGGCGCGCTGTCTCCGCGCGTGTCTGCCTTTCGCGAGATCGGTATCGCCGCGGGTTACCAGGCGGTGGTGCCGGAAAGCATCGTCCCCGAACTCTGGAAAAAATTCGTCATGCTCGGTGGCACCGCGGCCTTGTGCTGTCTCTCGCGGCAGTCGGTCGGGGTCATCTGCAGCGACGAGCGCCTGTGCGCGCTGATGGTTCGGGCGATGCGGGAAGTCGAGGCGCTCGCGCATGCCAAGGGTATTGACGTCGGTGCCGACGTGATCGAAAAGGCGCTCGCCTTCAATCGCGCGGCGAAGTTCGAGGCCAAGGTGTCGATGCTCGAGGACCTGGAGGCCGGCAAGCGGCTGGAACTCGACTGGACCAGCGGTTACATCAGCCGCGAAGGCGTGCGTCTCGGCGTGCCGACGCCGGTGCATGACATCGTTTATGCCTGCGTCAGTCCGTTTGCGAACGGCTCGGTCCTACGCCGTCAGATACTGACGGCGTAGCAGTGTTCTCAGGAAATGAATTTGTCAGGGCCAAGGCCCCAACAGATCAGCATCATCACGACAAGCGTGCCTGCAACGAGCCAGAGCGGGTTGAACGGCTCGGCTTCCTCGGGTTTATCGGCGACCCCGGCGGCTGGCGCGCGCGTTGCGACGGTCGCCGCGGTCGGGGCTTCGGTGCCCGCCGGAGCCGAAGCGGCCATGATCGCGTTGAACTTCTTGAAGAAGTCATCCGCCTGCTTGCGCGCCACACCGTCGATCAGGCGCGCGCCCACCTGCGCGAGCTTGCCGCCGATGTTGGCCTTGGCGGAATACGTGAGCCTGGTCGTGGCGCCTTCGGTGGCGAGCGCAACCTGCGCGCTGCCCTTGACGAAGCCGGCGGCACCGCCGGAGCCTTCGAAAGTGATCGAGTACGAGTCCGGCGGGACAATGTCGGAAAGTACAAGCTTGCCCGCGAACTTCGCCTTGACCGGGCCGACGGCCGCGGTCAAGGAAACCTTGTACTGGTTTTCACCGCTGAGTTCTATCGACTCGCAGCCGGTGAGGCTCGCCTTGAGGATCTCCGGGTCGTTCAGGCCGCGCCAAACGTCTGCCTGGGGCAGGGAGATAATCTGTTCGCCGGTCATTTCCATGATGCAGTCTCCATCGATAGTACGGATGCCTTGGCGGCTGATGCCGTTTCAGCAAAACCTCGATTGTCCCAGTATTCGGGGTGGCGTGCAGGATCAGCTACCTCGGCTGATGTGCGCTTGCGCACAGAACACCCTCAGGCGTGTTTTTTCAGGCCGCGGCGCGCGCCTGCCTGATTCAGTGTCTTGGCCAGATCGATCAGGCTGCTCATGTTGTGCGCCGGCATGAAGTCGTCCACATGCGGGAGCATCGCGCGGATGCCCGCCGGGCGCGCCTCAAACCCGTCATAGCGCAGCAGGGGGTTCAGCCAGAGCAGGCGGCGGCAGGATTTGTGCAGACGCTCCATTTCCTCGCCTAGCCCTTCGCCGACGTCGCGATCGAGTCCGTCGGTGATCATCAGCACCACCGCGTTTTGCCCGAGTACCCGTCGCGACCAGTGCAGGTTGAATTCACGGATGCTCGATCCGATGCGTGTGCCGCCCGACCAGTCGGCGACCATGTCGGCGATTTCGCCCATGGCCAGATCGACGTCGCGGTGCTTCAGGCAACGCGTCACGTTCGTCAGCCGCGTTCCGAATACGAAGGTGTGCACCCGGTCACGGTCATTGGTGATCGCGTGAAGGAAATGCAGGAACATGCGCGCATAGCGGCTCATGCTCCCTGAAATATCGCAAAGCACCACCAGCGGCGGATGCCGGTATCGCGGGGTGCGCCTGCGAAGCTCGATCGCCCGGCCGCCGCCGCGAAGGCTCGCGCGCAGGGTCGCGCGCAAATCGACCCGCTCGCCGTACGGGTCGCTGCGGAATCGCCGGGTGCGCACTTCCGGTATTGGCAGTCGCAGGCGCGAAATCATCGCCTTGGCTTCTGCGATTTCGGCGTTGGTCATGGTTTCGAAATCGGCGTGCTGCAGGACTTCACGCGAGGAGAAGGTGAGGGTTGCATCGAGTTCCACCTTTTCCGGGGCTTCTTCCTGCGGCGTCTGCGGGGTCACACCCGACTGGAAGGCTTCGGACACGCGGTTGCCCGCCTGCTCCTCGTCTTCCGGGCTTTTTCCATAGACCTGCGGCAGCATCATCGCCATCGCGCGCTCGAGCAGCTGCGGATCGCGCCAGAAGATGTGGAAGGCCTGGTCGAACACCTCGAACTGCTCGCGCTTGTCGAGAAACACCGAGGCAAGCGTCCAGTAGAAATCATCTCTGCGGTCCACACCCGCTACTTCGACTGCCTTGACCGCGTCGATCACGCGATCCGGCCCGATCGAAAGGCCCGCGACGCGAAGCACGCGGGCAAAGTGCATGACGTTCTCGGCCAGATGGCCGGATTCCTGGGGGACGACGACGCGTGGCATTGGCGGGTTCTCTTCGGTGCGGGCCGATTGTCCGTTTCGGCATTCACGCGGGTTTCACTCGGCACGAGGAAAATCCGCAGCTTCCTGCGGATTCTAACGTCTGGGCGCGTGCGAAGCGCCTTCTGGCATCATCACCGGCACGGAAAAGGAGGAAGAACATGGCAGATTCGGTACTGATTGCGGCCGACAGGCTGAAGGATGCGGTCGCGGCGATCGTCGCCGCGGGCGGGAGCGAACCCCGCGAGGCGAAACTGGTCGCGGAGAACCTGGTAGAGGCTAACCTGCGCGGCCACGACTCCCACGGCGCAGGGATGATGCCGCTTTACGTGACCGCTCTGAAGAACGGCGGCCTGCGTGCCAACCGTCATGCGATCACGATCTCCGACATCGGTACCATTCTTCGCATCGACGGCGACCGCGGTTACGGGCAGGTGATCGGCCACGAGGCGATGGCGCTGGGAATCGAGCGTGCGCTTGAGCTCGGCACCTGCATCGTCGGCACCTCGAATTCGCACCATCTCGGGCGGATCGGTCAGTGGGCGGAGCAATGCGCTAAGGCAGGACTGGTTTCGATTCATTTCGTGAACGTGCTGTCGCGTCCGATCGTGGCGCCCTGGGGAGGGCGGTCGCCCGTCACGAGTACCAATCCGATCTGCATCGGGGTGCCGCTCGCGGGCAAGCCGCCTTTCCTGCTCGATTTTGCGACCGCCCGCATTGCATCCGGCAAGGTTCGGGTGGCCTACAACAAGGGCGAGGCGCTGCCGCCGGGCAACATGATCGACGCCGCGGGCGAACCGACGACCGACCCGCGCCACGGCCTTGTGCCGCCCTTGGGGGCGATCCTTCCCTTCGGCGAGCACAAGGGATCGGGCCTGTCGATTGCGTGTGAACTGCTGGCAGGTGCGCTGACCGGCGGCAACACCTGGCACGGCCCGGGCGAGGTTGTCACGCAGGTGGTGAACAACATGCTGTCGATCATCATCGATCCGGCCCGCATGGGCGGCGAGGCACGGATGGGGAGTGAATCCGACGCCTTGATCGACTGGGTGCTTGGTTCGCAGCCGGCGCCCGGCGTGGACAAGGTCCGGATCGCCGGTCAGCCGGAACAGGAGATGCGCGCGAAGCGACTCGTCAATGGAATTCCGGTGGATGTAACCAGCTGGGCGGAAATCGTCGATGCGGGCAAGCGTTCGGGCATGAACCCGAACGATGTGCAGAGACTGGCTGGACTGGTCTGACGCTTAAGCGGAGGCGAGTTCCGCTTTTACTTCCGACAGCAGTCGCTCGGCTTCGCTACCGCGAATCCGGGTGATGTCGTCCTGGTACTTGAGCAGGGTGCCAAGGGTGTCGTTCACCGTCTGCGGGTCGAGAGCGAGCTTGTCCAGGGCAACCAGCGCCTTTGACCAGTCGATCGTTTCGGCCACACCCGGCAGCTTGAACAGATCCATCTTGCGAAGGCGCTGGATGAAGCCGACGACTTCCTGCGACAGGCGTTCTGCGACACCCGGTGCCCTGCGGCGCAGGATCTCGAGTTCGCGTTCCGCATCCGGGTAATCCACCCAGTGGTAAAAACAGCGCCGCTTGATTGCGTCGTGGATTTCACGCGTGCGGTTCGATGTCAGGATCACGATCGGCGGTTCCGCGGCCTTGATGGTGCCGAGTTCGGGAATCGTCACCTGAAAATCCGACAGGACTTCGAGCAGGTAGGCCTCGAACGGCTCGTCGGTCCGGTCGAGTTCGTCGATCAGGAGCACCGGCGGCAATCCGATATCGCCTTCGAGCGCCTGCAGGATTGGCCGGCGGATCAGAAACTTTTCGGAAAAAATATCCTGAGCCAGCGACTCGCGGCTGCTCGCGCCTTCGGCTTCCGCCATGCGGATCTCGATCATCTGCCGCGCGTAATTCCACTCGTACACCGCACTCGCGACATCCAGGCCTTCGTAGCATTGCAGCCGCACGAGTTTGCGGCCAAGCGTGCTGGCAAGGACCTTGGCGATTTCGGTTTTTCCGACGCCGGCCTCACCTTCGAGGAACAGCGGGCGGCCCATTTTCAGGGATAGAAAGACGGCGGTGGCGAGGCTGCGCTCGGCGACGTAATCGGCACGCGCAAGCAACTCGGCGGTCTGGTCAATCGAGGTGGGGAGGGCGGTCGGTTTCATAGGGAGAAGGATAACATGCGAGGCCAATGGGACCCGGGCGAGGTCGTGCGAACCGGCGCCTGCATGTGTGCGTCGGAAACAAAAAAACCTTCCGCGGATTTCTCCGTCGGAAGGGCCGGGTGAGGGCGAACGCCTTGCGGCGCCTGAGAGATTTTCCTCATCCGCGTCACCGTCCCCTGGGGGCGGTGCGCCTGCCCGGCAACCGGGCTCCCTCAGTGTTCTTCTCCCCTCCTGATTGGAATCGAGCCTAGTCCTTTTTTCAGGCAAAAAACATCGTGCAGTGCAGCGATGGCGAAATCGGGGACTAGCCGAGCGCCTTTTCCACCGCGCGCTTTGCCATCACCGTGATCAGGTGTGCGCGATAGTCGGCTTTGGCATGCATGTCCGAGTTCAGGTCGGCATCCGACACCTTGATGTTGGCGACCGATTCGGGCGCGAACTTGGCTCCGAGCGCCTTTTCCATCTCCGCGACGCGGAACACGCCCGCTGCCGCGCCGGTGACGGCGACCCGGACCGCGTTGCCGAAGTCGGCGATGAACACACCGACGATCGCGTAGCGCGATGCCGGGTTCTTGAACTTCATGTAGGCGCCGCGTTTCGGGATCGGGAACGAGATCGCGGTGATGATCTCGCCCTGCTCGAGAGCGGTCTCATACATGCCCTTGAAGAACTTGTCGGCCTCGATCTTGCGCTTATTGGTGATCACCGTTGCGTTCAGCGCGAGCACGCCTGCCGGATAGTCGGCGGCCGGGTCGTTGTTTGCCACCGAGCCGCCCATGGTGCCCATGTTGCGTACCATCCGGTCACCGATGCCGGCAGCCAGCGACGCGAGCGCGGGGATGGCCTTTTTTATCTCGGCGGAGGTCGCGACTTCCACGTGCCGGGTCATGGCGCCAATGACCACCGCATTGCCTTCCACCTTGATGCCGCGTAGCTCGGCGATCGATCCGAGATCCACTACATCGGTCGGCTTGGCAAGCCGCAGTTTCATCGCGGCAACGAGGCTCTGGCCCCCGGCCAGAGGCCGCGCGTCGGCATCTTTCGAGAGCACCCCGGCGGCGTCGGCGACGGATTTCACTTTTTGATAGTTGAACGAATACATGAGTGTTTTCCTTAGGCGGCTTTTTTCATTTGCTGGCAGATGCGCCAGACACGTTGCGGGGTCGCGGGCATCTCGATGTCTTTCACGCCGAGTGCGTCGGTGATTGCGTTGATCATGGCGGCAGGCGCGCCGATGGCGCCCGCTTCGCCGCAGCCTTTTACGCCAAGCGGATTGTGCGTGCAGGGCGTCTCGCGCGTCTCCAGCTTGTACGACGGCACGTCATCGGCGCGCGGCATGCAGTAGTCGAGCATCGTTCCGGTGACGAGCTGGCCGGTCTCCGGGTCATAGTGGCAGCCCTCGGTCATTGCCTGTCCGATGCCCTGCGTCAGGCCACCGTGCACCTGGCCCTCGACGATCATCGGATTGATGATCTTGCCGAAGTCGTCCACCGCGGTGAAACTGCAAATCTCGATCACCCCGGTGTCCGGGTCGATCTCGACTTCGCAGACGTAGGTGCCGGCCGGGAAGGTGAAGTTCTTCGGATCGTAGAAGGCATTCTCGTTGAGCCCGGGTTCGAGCTTGTCGAGCGGGTAGTTGTGCGGAATGTAGGCGGTGAGCGCGACTTGCCCGAACGGAACCTGCCGGTCTGTGCCCGCCACGCGGAATATGCCGTCCTTGAACTCGATGTCCTCGTCTGACGCCTCGAGCAGGTGCGCCGCGATCTTCTTGCCTTTTGCGACCACTTTATCCACAGCCATCATGATCGCGGTGCCGCCGACGGCGATGGAACGCGAGCCGTAGGTGCCCATGCCGAAGAGCACCTTGGAGGTGTCGCCGTGGACGATGTCCACATCCTCCATCGCGATGCCGAGGCGTTCGGCCACGACCTGCGCGAACGTCGTTTCATGGCCCTGGCCGTGCGCATGTGAGCCGGTGAACACCGTGACCTTGCCGGTCGGGTGCACCCGGACTTCGCCCGCTTCGAACAGGCCCGCCCGCGCGCCGAGCGCGCCGGCGATGTTCGAAGGCGCGATGCCGCAGGCTTCGATGTAGCAGGCGTAGCCAAGGCCGCGGTACTTGCCGCGTTTGGCGGACTCGGCCTTGCGTTTGGCGAATCCCTCAACGTCAGCGAGTTTCATCGCGCCCGACAGCGTGGCTTCGTAGTCTCCGGTGTCGTACATCAGCGCGACCGGTGTCTGATACGGGAATTCACGAATGAAATTGCGCCGGCGGATTTCCGCCGGGTCGAGCTTCATCTCGCGCGCCGCCTGTTCGACGATGCGCTCCACCACAAACGTCGCCTCCGGCCGGCCTGCGCCGCGATAGGCATCGACCGGCGCGGTGTTGGTGAAAACAGACGTCACCTCGCAGTACACCGCCGGCGTCTTGTACTGGCCCGCCAGCAGCGTGGCGTACAGGATGGTCGGAATGCAGGAGGAGAAGGTCGAGAGGTACGCGCCGAGATTGGCCGTGGTGTGGACGCGAAGCCCGAGGAAGGTGCCGTTCTTGTTCATCGCAAGCTCGGCACGGGTGACGTGATCGCGGCCGTGCGCATCGGACAGAAAGGCTTCGCTTCGATCTGCGGTCCACTTGATCGGGCGGTTGACCTTTTTGGATGCCCAGGTGCAGACCACGTCTTCGGCGTACAGATAGATCTTCGATCCGAACCCGCCGCCCACATCCGGCGCGACCACGCGGACCTTGTGCTCGGGCAGGCCGAGCACGAAGGCGGTCATCAGCAGCCGTTCCACGTGCGGGTTCTGGCTCGCGACGTAGAGCGTGTAGCTGTCGTCGGCGCGCGAAAAGCTTGCGTTGACCGCACGCGGCTCGATCGCGTTCGGGATCAGCCGGTTGTTGATGAATTCAAGAGTGGTGATGTGCGCCGCGTCCTTGAACGCCTTGTCCGTTGCTGCCTTGTCACCCAGGGACCAGACGTAACAGGTGTTGTCCGGTGCAATGTCATGAAGCACGGCGGCACCGGGTTTGCGCGCAGTGTCCGAGCGCACGACCGCGGGCAGGGTCTCGTAGTCGACTTCGACCAGTTCGGCTGCGTCTTTCGCCTGCTGCGCCGATTCGGCAATGACGACCGCGACATGATCGCCGACATAGCGCACCTTGCCCTGCGCGAGGCACGGGTGCGGTGGTTCTTTCATCGGCTGATTGTTGACGTCGGTGATCAGCCAGCCGCAGGGCAGGCCGTTGACGCCCGCCTTGGCAAGGTCTTCGCCGGTGAAAGTTGCGACCACGCCGGGGGCCATTGCGGCCTTGGCGGTGCGGATACCGAGAATTTTCGCGTGTGCGTGGGGGGATCGGACGAAATGCGCGTAGGTCTGGTGCGGCAGCGTCATGTCGTCGGTGTAGTTGCCGGCTCCGGTGAGAAAGCGGT
>CANIEV010000183.1 GCA_947466535.1 Betaproteobacteria bacterium | reverse complement strand
CCTTCCCGGTTGCCACGGCACTGGTGCAGGGTCACGGTGACGTTCGCCGGCAGACCCGCGAGCGTTTCATTGATCTTGTCGGCGTAGGTATTGAGCAGCGCGTCCGGATCTTCGCCCCATGAGCGGATGTAGTCGCGATGAATCGGATCGCAGATGAACGCGATCGAGGTGTCGTCGTACTGGATGTAGGTGGCCCCCGCCTTCACCAGCGCAGCAAGTTCTTTCCGATAGGCGTCCACCAGATCGTCCCAGAACTGCTCGCGATCGGGATAGATTGCCGGGTCGAGACGGTGCGATCCGCCAATGAAGTAATGCACCATGTTCGGCGCGGGCAGCGTCACCTTGGGCACTACGCTGGCGCGCGACTTGAGGTATTCGACGGCGCGCACCGTCGGCGAATCGGAGCTCCAGCGCACGCGGCCGGTGACCTTGAGTTCCGAGAACGCCTGCGTGGGGCCGGACGCGTTGCGCCAGCTGATCTTCGACGAACCGGTGCGATCGGCGGCGAAGCCCTGCCAGCCCATGATCAGGTCCAGCCACCAGCTGCGGCGCCGGAATTCGCCGTCGGTCGCCGCCTTCAGCCCGACACGTTCCTGCATCGCGATCACTTCCGCGACGCATTCTTCCTCGACCGCGCGCAGGCCTGGATCATCGTGCGGACCGAGATTCGAACTCGGGGTCTGCGGGCCGAGAAAACGAATGCGCGCCTCCTTCAGCCGCTCGGGGCGCAGCAGGCTGCCTACATGGTCGGCTCGAAAAGGCGGCAGTGCGCGGCTTGACATGAAATGATCCCCGGGTTGATCCGACAGGCGACATCACCCGCCGGAATCTTTGACATTTTTTTATAAACTCCAGTACCTGCGCCTGAAAGTGGACGGTTCGTGTACAGAACTGGTACAAGCCATCCCTGCGGATGACGTTTTCAGGCGGCGTTCAGGTCGAGCTGGCCGCCGTTGTCCGAGGCGTCGTCCTCGCTCTCGCGCCGGGACGGGCGACTGCTTTCCACCAGGGCGAGGTATTCGCTCGTGACATCGCCGGTGATGTAGTGGCCGTCGAAGCACGAGGTCTCGAACTGCGTGAGCGCCGGGTTGGCTTCGCGCACCGAGGCAATCAGCGCATCGAGGTCCTGGTACACCACCGCATCGGCGCAGATCTCGCGCGCGATTTCCTCCTCGGTGCGGTCGGTGGCGATAAGTTCCTCGCGGGTGGGCATGTCGATGCCGTACACGTTGGCAAAGCGCACCGGAGGCGCCGCCGAGGCGAACACCACCTTCTTCGCGCCCGCCTCGCGCGCCATCTGCACGATCTCCCGGCTGGTGGTGCCGCGCACGATCGAGTCATCCACGATCAGCACGTTCTTGTCCTTGAACTCCATCGCCATCACGTTGAGCTTCTGGCGGACGGATTTCTTGCGCACCGCCTGGCCGGGCATGATGAAGGTGCGACCGATGTAGCGGTTGCGGATAAAGCCTTCGCGGTAGGTGACGCCCAGGCCCTTGGCGAGTTCGAGCGCGCTCGCCCGGCTGGTGTCGGGCACCGGAACAACAACATCGAGCTCGAGGCCCGGCATGGTGCGGCGGATCTTCTCCGCGAGATGCCGGCCCATGTTGAGACGCGTCTCGTACACCGAGGCCCCGTCCATCACCGAGTCCGGCCGCGCGAGGTACACGTATTCGAACAGGCACGGCGAGAGCTGCGGCTTCGCCGCGCACTGCCGGCTGTGGAAGCCGCCCGCCTCGTCGAAGAAGATTGCCTCGCCCGCACCCACGTCGCGCACCGGCTCGAACCCGAAGGCGGTGAGCGCGACGCTCTCGGAGGCGACGAGGTATTCGGCGCTTTCACCCGACGTGTTCTTGCCGTAGATCAGAGGACGGATGCCGAAGGGATCGCGGAAGGCGAGCACGCCGTAGCCCGCGATCATCGCCACCACCGCGTAGGCGCCCTTCACGCGCTTGTGCACGTTGGCCACCGCGGTGAATATCTTGTCCGGATCGAGACGGCGGCCCTGCGCCGCGACGTCGAGCTCATGCGCGAGCACGTTGAGCAGCACTTCGGAGTCGGAATTCGTGTTGATATGACGCTGGTCGAGCCGGAACATCTCCTGCTTCAACTGGTCCGAATTGGTGAGGTTGCCGTTGTGCCCGAGCACGATGCCAAAGGGCGAATTCACGTAGAAGGGCTGCGCTTCGTTCGCATTCGCGGCCGAACCTGCGGTGGGGTAACGGCAATGCGCCACGCCCATCTCGCCCGGCAGCGAGCGCATGTCGCGGGTGCGGAACACGTCGCGCACCATGCCCGGCCCCTTGTGCATGTGGAAGGTGCTGCGCTCGGTGGTGACGATGCCGGCAGCGTCCTGGCCACGATGCTGAAGCAGCAACAAACCGTCGTACAGAAGCTGGTTGACCGGGCCCTTCGATACCACGCCTATCACGCCGCACATGGCGAACTCCTGTTCACTGCATCCCCCACCGGATTACCGATACTTTACGCGTTGTGCCAGCCCTTCGGGCAACCACGGGCGAATCGCCACCACTGCCGTCTCGATCGGCCCGGAGAACATCGCATCGCGCCAGAAAGGCTCCTTCGGCAACGGTGTAAGCCCGCCGAGCAGTACCAGCGCGAGCAACACAAGCAGCCCGCGCAAGGCGCCGAACACCGCGCCAAGCGAACGATTGGTGGCGCCCAGCCCCGCCGATTTGGCGAGCAGCGACAAAAGCATCGCGATAAGACTCGCGACCAGCAGCGTGCCGATGAATATCGCGAGATAGGCAAGCAGCGAGGAGAGCATCGGCCCGAGGCTCTCGGGCATCATCTTCGCAACCTGCCCGCCAAACATCGAGGAGAGCACGAAAGCCGCCGCCCAGCCGGCAAGATTTACCAGTTCCTTTATCAGGCCGCGAATCAGGCCGATGACGAAAGAGGCTCCGAGAACCGAGAGGACCGCGTAGTCGAAACCAGTCATACACGGACTAGCGCTGCGCGACCGTGCCCGCGACCAGACCGGCGGACTTGAGAGCGTCGTGGGCGCGATCGGCGTCTTCCCGGGCAGGGAACGGGCCGGCACGCAAGCGAATCAGATCCTCGCCCTTCGGGCCCTTGATCTGCTCGGTGTAGCTGTTGAAGCCCACGGCCTTCGCCTTGGCTTGCAGGTTCTTGACCCGGTCGGCGCGGGTGTACGAGCCCATCGGCACGATCCAGGTGCCGCTGCCTTCGAGCAGCGCATGCGCACGCTTGGCATCGCCGCCTTTGGCGGTGTCCTTGGCCTTGGACGCGTCCTTGGTCACGTCCTTGCCGGCATCCTTTGCCGGTGATTTCGCCGCGTCCTTGGTGGATTCCGTCTTCGCGTCCTTCGAGGCGTCTTGCACCTGCGCCTTCGGTGACTCTTTCGCGGCATCCGCCGGCGCATCCTTCGAAGCGTCCTTGCCGGCTTCCCTGGCGGCGGGCACGGGCGCCGGTTCCTGCTTGGGCTCGGGCGCCTTGGCCGCAGGCGCAGGGGCAGCCTTGGCATCCACCGCGGGCGGTGCCGGCGGCGGCGGGGTGAGCTTGGGATCGAACTTGGGTGCGCTATCCTGATTCGGGATCTGGATGAGCAGATCCTGACTGATCGGCTTCGGCTCCTTGTCGAACACGATCGGCAGCACAATCACCGCGAGAACCGCCAGCGCGATTGCGCCTACGAGACGGCGGCGGGCACGGCGCTGCAGCTGGGTTGCGTCCTGGTCCTTGGTATCCGTCAAAGCGTTTTCGCCCGGGTCTTGTCGTTGCTGGTTGAAGAAGATTTCAGGACCCGGCGAGGCCGGAAACCATGATGTCCGCCACGTTGAGGAACGATCCGAAGGCCACAATTCTATCATCCTGCCCCGCCCGTTCCTTCGCGGCGGCGAAGGCGGAACGCGGGTCGGAAAAGGCCTGCACCTCGGCCTGCGGATCAGCGGCGCGGATCGCGGCGAGCACCCGCTCCACCGGCGCCGCGCGCGGCCCGCTCAGCGCGGCCACAAACCAGACCGCGAACGCGCCCTTGAGTGCCCGGCACACCGCTTCCACATCCTTGTCACCGAGCATGCCGAATACCGCAAAAGTGCGCGCGTCCAGGCCGAGCCGCGCCAGGTTCTGCGCCAGCACCGCCGCCGCCTGTTCGTTGTGCGCGACATCCAGGATCACCAGGGGCAGGCCGGGCAGCACCTGAAAGCGGCCCGGCAGTTCGACCAGCGCAAGACCTTCTCGCACCGCCTGCATCGACACCGGCAGGCGCTCGCGCAAGGCATCGAGCGCGGCGAGCACGCAGGAGGCGTTGTCGAGTTGGCGCGCACCTCGCAAGGCAGGGTAGGCCAGGCCGCTGCGCGCCGCATGCTCGCCCAGGTAGCGCCACTGGCCTTCCTGCATCTGATAGCTGAAATCGCGCCCGATCAGGCGCAGTTCGGCGCCGATCGCGGCGGCGTGATCGAGCAGGCTGCGCGGGGGATCGGTGTCGCCGACGATCGCGGGTTTGCCCGAGCGGAAGATGCCTGCTTTCTCGAGGCCGATATGCTCACGAGTGGGTCCGAGGTAATCGGTGTGGTCGATGCCGATGCTCGCGATGACCGCGACATCCGGATCGAATATGTTCACCGCATCCAACCGCCCCCCCAGCCCGACTTCGAGGACCACAACGTCGAGCTTTGCGTCCGAGAAGAGCTGAGCCGCGGCCAGCGTGCCGAAGTCGAAATAGGTGAGCTCGGTGCCCTGCGCCTCACCGGCGCGCGCTTCCTCGACGCGCTCGAAGGCGGCAGCGAGTTGTTCGTCGCTGGCGTCCACGCAGTTTATCCGCACCCGTTCGTTGTAGCGCACCAGATGCGGCGAGGTATAGAGCCCGACGCGATAGCCGGCGGCACGAAGGATCGCTTCGAGCATCGCGCAGGTGGAACCCTTGCCGTTGGTGCCTCCAACGATGATCACCGGGCACTCGAACCGGATCCCCATCGCATCGCGCACCCGCGCGACGCGGTCCAGACCCATCGCGATGGCTTTCGGATGCAGGCTTTCGACGTACGAAAGCCATTCGGTGAGGGAGCGGGAAGGCATGGGGATGGCGTGGCGGTCAGGCGCCCCCGGACGCCGGGGACGCGTCAGAACCGCACGGTCAGGAGACCGGCGGTGGCTGCTTCTGCAAAAGCGACAGCAGGCTGGCGATCCGGTCGCGCATCTGCCGGCGATCGACGATCATGTCGATCGCGCCCTTCTCGACCAGGAACTCGGCGCGCTGGAAACCTTCGGGCAGCTTTTCGCGGACAGTCTGCTCGATCACGCGCGGTCCCGCGAAGCCGATCAGTGCGCGCGGCTCGGCTATCACCACGTCGCCGAGCATCGCGAAGCTGGCTGACACGCCCCCCATGGTCGGATCGGTAAGCACCGAGATGAACGGCAGTCGAAGTGCGGACAGCCGGGTCAACGCGGCGGTGGTCTTCGCCATCTGCATCAGCGAAAGCAGGCCCTCCTGCATGCGCGCCCCGCCGGTGGCGGTGATGCACACCAGCGGCAGGTTCTGTTCGACGCAAACATGCACACCTCGCACGAATCGCTCGCCGACCACCGAGCCCATGGAGCCGCCCATGAATTCGAATTCGAACACCGCCGCCACCAGAGGCTGTGTCTTGATCGCACCCTGCATGACGATCAGCGCATCGGTCTCGCCGGTGTTCTTCGCGGCTTCGACGAGGCGGTCCGGGTAGCGCCGTGTGTCCTTGAACTTGAGCGAATCGATCGGCGTGATCTCGGCGCCGATTTCAAACCGGCCTTCGGGGTCGAGCAGTATGTCCAGCCGCGCGCGTGCCCCGATTCGATTGTGGTATTCGCACTTGGGACAGACGGCAAAGTTCTTTTCGAGATCGGAGGCATACAGCACCGCCCCGCAGGACGGGCACTTGCTCCACAAGCCTTCGGGAACAGTCTTCTTCTGGATTCCGTCGGAGCGATTGATCTTCGGCGGCAGGAGTTTCTGAAGCCAGCTCATCCCCGGGGCCTTCCCTCATCCATCGCGCTGCGCACGCCGCCGATGAAGGCGGCCACCCGTACAGCTGCCTCCTGCGGCGCCGCTTCGATTTCCTGGATGATGCGCGATCCGATGATCGCCGCATCGGCGACCTCGCAGATCGCGCGCGCGGTGGCGCCGTCGCGGATGCCAAAGCCCACGCCGACCGGCAGACCGGTCTTGGCGCGGATCTCGCGCACGCGCTCGAGCACCTCCTCGGTGTCGAGCGTCGCTGCACCGGTCACACCGCGCAGCGACACATAATAGATGTAGCCGGTCGCAAGTTTTGCGATTGCGTCCACCCGCGCGGATGTCGAGGTCGGCGCCAGAAGGAACACGAGATCCATGCCGGCGGCGCGGATGTCCGCCGCGAAATCGCCACACTCCTCCGGTGTGTAGTCGACGACGATCACGCCGTCCACGCCGGCCTGCGATGCCTGCTCGACGAAGGTCTTCGCGCCCATCGCCTCGATCGGGTTCGCGTAGCCCATCAGGACGACCGGCGTGTCGCGGTCGTCGCGCCGGAAATCGCGAACCATCTGCAACACCATTCGCAGCCCCACGCCCTTGGCGAGAGCACGTTCACCCGCGCGTTGTATGACCGGGCCGTCGGCCATCGGATCGGAAAACGGCACACCGAGTTCGAGGATGTCCGCGCCGGATTTTTTCATCACGTGCATCAACGACACGGTCACCGAAGGATCCGGATCTCCGGCGGTGATATAGGGAATGAGGGCCTTGCGGCCCTGTTTGGCGAGACGATCGAACGTTGCGGATATGCGGGACATGGTGGTCAACTTTATTGGATCGAGCCGGCCGACGCCGACGGTACCGGCTCCGGCACCGCTGCGCGAACTGCATGTTCATTCGCAGGCACTTCGGACTGCGCACGCGCAGTCTCGATGCGCGCGCGGGCGATGGCGATGTATTCGGGGTTCACCTCATACCCCACAAAACAACGCGCGTTGCGCAAACAGGCAAGCGCAGTGGTGCCGCTACCAAGAAACGGATCGAGCACGAGGCCTTCGCGCGGGCAGCTTGCAAGCACCATGCGCTCGATCATGGACAGGGGCTTTTGCGTAGGATGGTTCTCGCGCTCCGGATCCTGCCGGTGCAGCCGGGTAAAGCTCCAGACGTCCTTCGGGTTGTAGCCGACCTCGAGCCATTTCTTGCCGACGAAGATCGAGCGGCTGCGCGCCTTCTTGGTTTCGGCGTCGTACGGAATGCGCACGCTGTCGATATCGAAATGGTAGTCCCGGGAATTGGCGAAAAATCCGATCGTGTCGTGCACCGAGGAATACTTTCGCGTGCTGCCGCCCATGCTCGGCACCCTGCGGTCCCAGATGATCTCGTTGATCATCTGCATGCGCGTCTTGATATGGCTGAACACCTCGGGGCTGTGCTGCCAGCTGAGGAACACATACAGGCTCGCGTTGCTCGCGAGCTTGGGCATCAGCGCATCGATCCAGCGCCGGCTGAATTCGAGGTAGGCATCCCCCGAGAGCCTGTCCGAGTCGTTCCCATAATCCTTGCCCAGGCCATAGGGCGGATCCGCGATCACGAGATCGACGCTCGCATCGGCAAGCCGAGCGATTCCGTCAAAAAAATCCTCGTGGCGGATCTCGATGCTCAAAACTCGAGCCCTGATTTCTCGGCGACAGTGTGCATGTCCTTGTCGCCGCGACCGGAGAGATTGACGAGCAGCAGCGCGTCTTTCGGCATGGTCGGTGCGATGCGCATCGCGTGTGCCACCGCGTGCGAGGACTCGAGCGCGGGGATGATGCCTTCGGTGCGGCAGAGTTCATGAAAGGCGGCAAGCGCATCCTTGTCATCGACCGCGACGTATTCGGCACGGCCGGAATCCTTGAGCCACGCGTGCTCGGGACCGACGCCCGGATAGTCGAGGCCCGCGGAGATCGAGTGCGTCTCGGTGATCTGGCCATCGGCATTCTGCAGCAGGTAGGTGCGGTTTCCGTGGAGCACGCCGGGCGTGCCCGCGCAGAGCGAGGCCGCATGCTTGCCGGTGGCGATGCCCTCGCCTGCCGCTTCCACACCGATCAGGCGGACTTTCTCATGCGGAATGTAGGGATGGAAAATTCCCATCGCGTTCGAACCACCGCCTACGCACGCGATCACCGCATCGGGCTGGCGGCCGTAGCCGTCCTGCATCTGGTCGATCGATTCACGCCCGATCACCGACTGAAAATCGCGCACCATCATCGGATACGGATGCGGGCCTGCGACCGTGCCGAT
>CANIEV010000182.1 GCA_947466535.1 Betaproteobacteria bacterium | reverse complement strand
GGTGAGGCCGGAGCCGATCTGCGAGGCAAGGCGTATGCGCTGCGATTCGCCACCGGAGAGCGTCTCCGCCGAACGGTCGAGGGTCAGGTAGTCCAGGCCCACGTTCACCAGGAACTTCAGCCGCAGCGCGATCTCGTTGACGATGCGCTCGGCAATCGCGTGCTTGGCGCCGGGCAGGGTGAGCCCCTGGAAAAAGGCGAGCGCGTTCTTGAGCGAGATGCCGCTCACCTCGAAGATCGCGCGCTCGTCGCCGGGCATGCCCACCTTCACATGCCGTGCCTCGGTGCGAAGCCGCATGCCGCCGCAGTCGGGGCAGGCCTGCGTCGCCTGGTACTTGCCGAGTTCCTCGCGCACCGCGATCGAGTCGGTTTCCTTGTAGCGCCGCTCGAGGTTGGGGACGATGCCCTCGAACGCGTGCTCCTTGATGATGGTGCGGCCGCGCTCGTTGAGATAGGAGAACTTGATCTTGTCCTTCGTGCCGTGGAGCACGATCTTCTTCACCTCGTCGGACAATTTCTCGAAGGATTTGTCCACATCGAAGCCGTAGTGCGCGCCGAGGCTGGTGAGCAACTGGAAGTAGAACTGGTTGCGTCTGTCCCAGCCGCGGATCGCGCCCGAGGCAAGGCTCAGGTCGGGATGCGAGACGATGCGCTTCGGGTCGAAGAAGGTGACGCTGCCCAGGCCGTCGCAGGTCTGGCAGGCGCCAAGCGGGCTGTTGAACGAAAACAGCCGCGGTTCGAGTTCGGCGATCGACCAGCCGCAAATCGGGCACGCGAACTTCGCCGAGAACAAATGCTCTTTGCCGCCATCCATCTCCACCGCGAGCGCGCGGCCTTCGCCGTGGCGAAGCGCGGTCTCGAAGGATTCCGCCAGCCGCTGGCGGGTGTCGGGTTTCACTTTCAGCCGATCGACCACCACTTCCAGCGTGTGGCGCGAGTTCTTGGTGAGTTTCGGCACCGCGTCGATTTCGTGCACCTTGCCGTCGAGCCGAACGCGCACGAAGCCCTGCGCGCGAAGGTCGGCGAGCAGATCGTGCTGTTCGCCCTTGCGGCCGGACACCGCGGGCGCGAGTACCATCAGCCGCGTGTCCTCGGGCAGCGCGAGCACATGGTCCACCATCTGCGAGATCGACTGCGCGGCGAGCGGCAACGCGTGCTCCGGGCAGTAGGGCGTGCCCACGCGCGCAAACAGCAGGCGCAGGTAGTCGTGGATCTCGGTGACGGTGCCGACCGTCGATCGCGGGTTGTGGCTTGCCGCCTTCTGTTCGATCGAGATCGCGGGCGACAGGCCCTCGATCAGGTCGACGTCGGGCTTTTCCATCAACTGCAGGAACTGCCGCGCGTAGGCCGAGAGCGACTCCACGTAGCGGCGCTGGCCTTCGGCGTAGAGCGTGTCGAAGGCGAGCGAACTTTTTCCCGAACCCGAGAGACCGGTGATGACCACCAGCCGATTGCGCGGCAGATCGACGTTGATGTTCTTGAGATTGTGGGTGCGAGCCCCACGAACCCGGATCAATTCCATGCGGTGTGCTGTCTTTCCTGAGGGTTGCTTGCCACGGCGGCCTGCCGCGTCGCGCGGATTCGCAAGCGCAAAAAAACGGTGAATTTCACCGGCTTGCGTTACGGACCGGCTTTCCAGCGGGGCGGCGAGAGCAAACTTGCTAATATACGCAACTCTCAGCGCTCCGTGCCACCCAGCCGACCTTATCTCCCGACTTCGCCGGCTTCGGGTTCCGCCCGGGCGTACGAATTCCAGCCCATGCCGCGCACCCCGGAAACACCCCCCAATCCCTCAAAAATGTCGCCGCTGGAGCTCAGGGCCACGTTTTCGCTGGCATCGCTATTCGCGCTGCGGATGCTCGGGCTGTTCCTGATCCTGCCGGTGTTCGCGGTGCATGCGCAGCACCTCAAGGGCGGCGACAGCCTAACGCTGGTGGGCATTGCGCTTGGCGCCTACGGCCTCACGCAGGGCGTGTTGCAGATTCCCTTCGGCATGGCGTCCGACCGTTACGGCAGGAAGCGGGTGATCATCGCCGGGCTGCTGCTGTTTGCCCTCGGTAGCCTGATCGCGGCGCTGGCGAACGACATTGCCTGGGTGATCGTCGGGCGCTGCGTGCAGGGTGCGGGCGCGATTTCCGCGGCGGTGGTGGCCTTTGCCGCCGACCTCACCCGCGAGGAACACCGCACCAAGTCGATGGCGGTGATCGGCTCCTCGATCGGCCTCACCTTCGCACTGTCCCTGGTAGCAGCGCCGGCGTTGTACCAGTGGATCGGCATGGGCGGCATCTTCGGGCTCACCGGACTGTTGTCGCTCGGCGCGATCTGGGTGACGGTCAAGCTGGTACCCGCCGAACCGGTGGTGCACGACACCTCGCGCGAGGTGCGTCGCGGCGCGCTCGCGGGCGTGCTCGCGAACCGGGAGTTGTTGCGCCTGAATTTCGGGATTTTTTCGCTGCACGCGGTGCAGATGGCGATCTTCGTGGTGGTGCCGCTTGCGTTGATCCGCCACGGGGGCCTTGAGGTGAGTTCGCACTGGAAGGTGTACCTGCCGGTGGTGCTCGGCTCGTTTGTGCTGATGGTGCCGCCGATCATGGCCGCCGAGCGCGGCGGGCGGATTAAGACGATATTTCTCGGCATGGTGGGTCTGATGGTGGCGGTGCAGGCGGGTTTCCTTTTTTGCCGCGATTCGTTGACCGGGCTGGTGCTGCTGCTGCTCGCGTTTTTTGTGGCTTTCAACGTGCTCGAGGCGTCGTTGCCGTCGCTGGTTACCCGCGTTGCGCCGCCCGAGGCGCGCGGCACCGCGCTCGGGGTATACAACACGACCCAGGCGCTCGGCCTGTTTGCCGGGGGCGGGTTCGGCGGCTGGCTGGCCCAGCATTACGGCGAAGATGCAGTGTTTGTATTCGGATTTGCCCTGATTGCGTTATGGTTCATGGTGGCGTTCGGAATGCGCGTGCCGCCGAAGGTGCGAACGCAGGAATTTGCGCTCGCCGCAGGCCCCGGGGACGGTGTCGATCCGCTTGCTTTGCGCGAGCGCTTGATGCGTCTGAAGGGCGTGCGCGACGCGGTGGTGTTGCCCGACAAGGGCGTGGCGAGATTGACGTTCTACCCGGACCGCTGGGACGAGCAGGCGGCGATTAAACTCATTGGAGGAGAAGTCTGATGGCTTCAGTAAACAAGGTAATCATCGTCGGCAACCTGGGCGCCGATCCCGAGACGCGTTTCCTGCCGAGCGGCGACGCCGTCTGCAACATCCGCGTGGCCACCACCGACAAGTGGAAGGACAAGGCGAGCGGCGAGATGAAGGAGCAGACCGAATGGCACCGCATCACGTTTTTCGGTCGATTGGGGGAGGTCGCGGGTGAGTACCTCAAGAAGGGCTCCCAGATCTATGTGGAAGGCTCGCTGCGTACGCGCAAATATACGGACAAGGACGGGGTGGAGAAGTACGCCACCGATATTCGCGGCGATGTCATGCAGATGCTGGGCAGCCGCGCCGGCATGGGCGGTGGCGACAGCGCCCCGCGCGAGATGCGCGAGCCTTCGGGCGGCGGTGGCGGCTCGGCGCGTCCGCCCAAGCCACCGGCGGGCGGCGCGAAGTTCGACGACATGGACGACGATATTCCGTTCTAGAGTGGCACTCACGGGGAGTCGTTTCCAGTCTTCGGAGAACGTTCGCGGGCTTCCCAAAGGCGGAAAGATTTAGAACAGAGAGGGCGGGAGAGCCCTCCCGCGTTTGTACACTGCGCGTAACCTCTCCCTCTCCGGCAAAGCCCGCATCGAGCGGGCTTTGCTCTTTTGGGGGTGTCATTGCGAGCGCAGCGAAGCAATCTCACTCCCGTCAAAAAGAGAGATTGCTTCCCGCCGCGCTTCGCTCGCGGCTTCGGCTCACGCGCTCGCAAAGACGGCGAGCCAGCATGGTGCCGCTGCGCGTGGCGTAGCAATACGGCGCTAAACTGCACGGGTCCATGAGCAAGCCCTCCGAGTCCGCGCCGCACGCTTCGAACGCTTCAAGCGCGTCGGCTTGGGCGCCGCTGCGTCACCGCGAGTTCCTCGCGCTCTGGACCGCCAATTTCGCCGCGCTGATCGGCTCGTGGATGAGCGACAGCACCTCGGCCTGGCTGATGACCACGCTGGCGAGTTCGCCGCTGCAGGTGGCGCTGGTGCAGGCGGCGATGCTGATGCCCATCGTGCTGCTCGGCCTGCCCGCGGGGGCGCTTGCGGATCTGCTGGACAGGCGCATGTTGCTGATCGTCACCCAGGTGTGGGTGGGGATGGTGGCGCTTGTCCTTTTTCTCGTGACGCAGTTCGGCACGATGACGCCGAACCTGCTCCTGCTGCTGACCTTTGGCAACGGCATCGGCATGGCGGTGCGCATGCCGGCGCTGTCGGCGATGATTCCCGACCTGATTCCGCGCGCCGAACTCGGCCGCGCGTTGGCGTTGAACGGTGTTGCGATGAACGGTTCGCGCATCCTCGGGCCGATCGTCGCCGGCCTGCTTTTCGCGTGGTGGGGCGGCTCGTGGGTGTTCCTCGTCTATGCGGCGATGTCCTTGCTGGTGGCGACCCGCTTCCTGCGCTGGAAACGCAGCAAGCGCGCGAGCTCGCTGCCGAGCGAACGCTTTGTCGGCGCGATGCGGCTGGGCGTGCAGTTCGCGATGCAGACGCCACTCATGGTGGCGGTGATCGTGCGCGCGGCGGTGTTCAGCTTCTTCGGCATGTCGGTGCTTGCGCTGCTGCCGCTGGTGGCGCGGGTGCGGCTCGAGGGCAACGCCAATACCTACACGCTGCTGCTCGCCTCCGCCGGCACCGGCGCGATCATCGCGGTGTCCTTCCTGCCCTACTTGAGGCGGCGCCTGTCGCGCGACTACCTCGTGATCGTCGGTACGATCCTGCAGGCGATTGCGACGGTCGTGCTTGCCGAGGCGACCTCGGGCTGGATCGCGGCGCTTGCCTGCGTGTTGAGCGGCGCCGCGTGGATCACGGTGATGAACGCGCTCACGGTGGCGGCACAGATATCGTTGCCCGACTGGGTGCGCGCGCGCGGCATGGCGGTGTATCAGGTGTGCGGCATGGCAACCGCGATGATCGGCAGCGTGTTCTGGGGGCAGATCGCAGCGGTGGCGTCGATCGAAGTCTCGCTTATGGCGGCCGGACTCGGTGCCCTGGTCGCGCTGGTGCTGGTGCGCAGGAAGCGCGTCGGCGGCATGCGCGAGATCGACCTCACGCCGGTGCACGTCTGGCCGGAGTTCGCATCGTCGCTGCCGATCGACAACGACCAGGGCCCGGTGATGGTGAGCATCGAATACAAGATCGATCCCGCGCGCGCCGAGGAGTTCACCGAACTCATGGCCGAGAGCCGGCGCTGGCGCTTGCGCATGGGCGCGGTGCACTGGGGTCTGATGCGCGACATCGCCAACCCGGGGCGATTCGTCGAGCAGTTCGTGATGGAGTCCTGGGTGGACCGCTTGCGCCAGATCGAGCGCCTCACCGCCGAGGACATCTCGCTGCGTGACCGCCGGGATGCCTTCCATCTCGGACCGGGGGAACCGGTGATCGACCACTTCCTGATGGAATCGACCAAAAAGGGATGAGCCGGGCGCAGTGGCCTCGTCTCGGGGTTGCCTCGCCCCGGTGGTGAATATCCCTCCGCGTGTCAGGACTAAGTGGTTTGACTTGTGCTCGCTGCGGGGAAACAATGCCTGCCCACCGAAAATATCTTATAGAACAGTATTTTAGGAGTCTCTAATGAACACGAATCGACGTGAAGTCCTGAAGACCGGTGGCGGGGCTACGGTGATGGCGCTTGCGATCGCGGCGGGACTGCTGCGGCCCGAGGACGTGTTTGCGCAGGCGGCGTCCTGGAACAAGGCGGCGTTCGACACCAGGACGCTAGCCGATGCTGTCAAGGCACTCGGCGGCGCACCTGCCACGGAAAACAAGGGCGTGCAGTTCACCAGCCCGACGCCCGACATCGCGGAAAACGGCGCGGTGGTGCCGATCACCGTCACCAGCAGCCTCCCGAAAACCGAATCGATCGCGATCCTGGTGGAGAAGAACCCCAACATTCTGACGGCGAATTTCACGATCCCCGCTGGCACCGACCCCTTTGTCTCGAGCCGTGTGAAGATGGGCCAGACGTCCGATGTGTACGCGTTGGTCAAGGCCGACGGCAAGTACTACTACGCCAAGAAGGAAATCAAGGTCACCATCGGCGGGTGCGGGGGCTAAGCGGCAGTGACTGGAATTCGGTGACTGAAATCCGGCGGCTGATCCCGTCATAAGCGAACACGAGACGAAAGAGAGACACCATGGCAAATCCGATGCGTATCCGCGCCACGATGGCGGGCGACAAGGTGGACCTGAAGGCGCTGATGAGTCACGAAATGGAGACCGGCCAGCGCAAGGACAACAACGGCAACATCGTGCCGGCGCACTTCATCCAGACGGTGACGGTGACGCATGCGGGCAAGACGGTGCTGTCGGCCGAATGGGGACCCGCGGTATCGAAGAACCCGTTCCTGCATTTCCGCTTCGCAGGCGGCACGCCGGGCGACAAGGTGAGCATCGCCTGGACGGACAACAAGGGCGATAAACGTACTGACGAAGTTGCGATCGCAGCATGATCGTTCGGCGTTTATCGCATGCGGTTGGGGTGAAGGCTAATGCGCGAAGCGCGTTAGGCCGCAGCCACAACCGCAAAGATAAACGCACTGATGAAGTGGCGATCGCAGCTTCCTGATCCGACGGCTGCGGACGGAAAGATCGCAGCCGGTTGTTGATTCACGCGGCCATTCCGGCCGATACACAAGAGCGGTCACAGGCCGCCAACAGATAACCACATTGGCGGCCGCCGGCCGCCGATGGATCCCGGAGGATTCGATGACTCTCAAGCCATGGTTGGCTGCGGTATTTGCATCGGCTTTTGCGCTCGGCGGAGGCAGTGCAACCGCGCAGTCCAACACGATCCAGGAAATCGAGAAGTACCGCCAGGGTCTCCAGGACGGCAACCCCGCCGAACTTCACGAGATGAAGGGCGAGGAACTCTGGAAGGAAAAGCGCGGCCCGAAGAAGGCTTCGCTCGAACAGTGCGACCTCGGCCTCGGTGCCGGCGTCGTTAAAGGCGTGTACGCAAAGCTGCCGCGTTACTTCAAGGACAGCAACAAGGTCGAGGACCTCGAATCCCGCCTTGTCACCTGCATGATCACGCTGCAGGGTTTCACCTTGGCGGAAGTTACCCGGCGCGTGTTCAGTTCGCCCAGCCGGCCTGCCGACATGGAGGCGCTGGTGGCCTATGTCACCGCGCTCTCGCGCGGCGCGGCGATGGAGGTGACGCTCAAACACCCTAAGGAAAAGCAGGCCTACCAGACCGGTGAGAAGATTTTCTTTCATCGCGCGGGGCCGCACGATTTCGCCTGTGCGACCTGCCACGGCAGCGACAACATCCGCATCCGCCTGCAGGACCTGCCCAATCTCACCGAGAAGGGCGCGGCGCAGCGTGCCTACACCTCGTGGCCCGCGTACCGCGTGTCGCAGGGCGAGACGCGCTCCTTCCAGTGGCGGCTGAACGACTGTTTCCGCCAGCAGCGCTTCCCGAACCTCGAGTACGTGTCGGAGGCCTCGATCGCGCTCACCACCTACCTTGCGGTCAACGCCAACGGCGGCAAGCTCACCGCGCCCGCGATCAAGCGCTAGGAGGATGACATGAACAGGACGACATTCAGCGCATTCGCCGTGGCACTTCTTGTTTGTTCCACCCCGGTACTTGCGGACGACGCGGCGCTCAAGTCGATGCTGCATTCCTTCCAGCCCGAAGGCCAGGCGACGCTCGAGCGCCTGTATCAGGACGAGACGCAGTCCACCTGCAGCACGTACCGTCCCGGCAAGCCGATCCCGAAGGCGGTCTCGGCCCGGATCGAGAAGCTCAACATGCAGATGATCACGTACCCGGCAAAGCTGATGGGCGACTGGCGCAGCGGCGAGCGCATCGCGCAGAGCGGCATCGGCATGCAGTACAGCGACGATTACAAGCGCGGCGCGGGTGCCAACTGCTATGCCTGCCATCAGTTGTCGCCACAGGAACTCTCCTTCGGCACGATCGGACCGTCGCTTCGCAATTTCGGCAAGCAGCGCGGCACGAGCGAGGCGATCGTGAAATACACCTACGGCAAGATCTACAACGCGCATGCCTACAGCGCCTGCACCAACATGCCGCGCTTCGGGGCGAACGGGATACTGACGCAGGCGCAGATAGCGGACCTTACTGCTCTG
>CANIEV010000181.1 GCA_947466535.1 Betaproteobacteria bacterium | reverse complement strand
CGTCGTATTGCCGAAGTTGGTAGTAGTGCCTGCGCTTTGCGTCAGCGCCCCAGCCAGATTCATCGTGCCATTGAAATTGGTCGTAGTCGCGCTCGTGACCGTCAACGCCTCCAACTGCACCGCATCCGCGTTGTTGCCCACGTTGCCCGTGAAGGTCACGTTGCCCAACCCCGCCAGCACCGTCAGGCTCTCCGCCGCACCAGCCGCCGTGCCGTTGGTCGTGCCGCTCACCAATATGTTGCCCGCCCCGGCACCCGTCGACAGCGTCGGTGTCGCCGCTTGCGCGATCACCAGGTTGCCCCCGATCGTCAGATCCGTGTTCGTCGTCGTGATGTTCGCCGCCAGGTTCACATCCCCCGTCGTGCTGAAGCCGGCAGGTGCAGTGACGTTGGCGTTGACATTCGCAACGCCGCCTACGCCCAGATTATCCAGCGTGAGCGAGGCTCCCGCCCCGCCTTGAAACGCCCCCAGAACAGTGATTGCATTGGCCGTGGTGTTGGCCGTCCGCAACGTCAGCGGGAAGGTCGGGAAGCCCACACCCAGCCCCTGCATGCTGATGGTGCCGGTATGCGTCGCGCGTCCAATGGTGAAGCTGCCGGCGGTGATGCTGGCAAGACCAGCAAAATCGTAATCGGTCGTGCCGCCAAGCGCGCAGTTGGCGTTGCAAACCTCGATGTCGTTGGTCAGGGTTCCCGGTGTCAGCGTAACGTTGCCTGTGCCGGCATTGATCGTTCCGCCCGCAATGCTAATTGCATCGGCGATCAATGTTATGGGCACTCCCGCCGACGCGCCTCGGGTTAGCGTTCCGGACGTATTGTTAAACGTGCCAGCACCAACGTCGATGGAAATGCCGCCTGGGCCCGTTATCGTGCCGACGTTCGTAAGATTGTTACCCCCGGTCGTGGCGATGCTGACCAATGCACCCGCATCTGCGGCCGCAATCGTGTTGGTGAATAGCGGGGTGCCGGAAGTAACGCGGATGTCGCCCGCCGCGCCGACGCCGTCGGTCGTGACATTCAATCGCCCCTGATTGCTTGTGCCGGCGCCTGCATTGGCCGCATTGAAAGCGACCGCAAACGGCGTAGCGCCCGCCGCCGCCTGAGCCACGCGATTGCCGGAGATCGTAATGTTGCCAACCGTCGCAGTATCGCCCACGACACCGCCCGTTACCGTCGCGCTGCCGGCGGTCACGGTCGCCGTGCCGAATACCTTGCCGGTGCCACCGGCCGTCAGACTGATCGCACCGGAATTAACCACGGCCGAACCCGTGGTTGCTACAGTCGCCGCGCCGGTTGCAATGGCTTGGCTGACGATGAGATCGCCTGCTACCGTGCTGAGCGTCACTCCGCCTGTATTGCCCGCCGGGTTCGCCGCAGTGGTAATGCCCACCGTGTTGACCGTGCCCACCGTCAGCGCACCGGCGTTGACGTAGGTGATCGCTCCGGAGGTATTGGCCGCGAGCGTCGTCACGCTATTGCTCGCGTTGTCGAGCGTATACGGACCTGCACCCAGCAATTCAAGGCCGGCGGCGGAGATGCTGCCGGTGTCGGTCACTGCGCCGGTGTTGTTGAGCGTGACGTTGCGGCCAGTGTTGGTAATGTTACCCGCCGCAATGTCCAAAGCGCCCGTATTCTTCAAGCTGATGGCATTCGCGGAGTTATTGGTCGCTGCAAAACTGCTGATTGCATTGCCCGTGCCGGTCAGTGTAATACCCGAATCGGCCGTTGCCGTCAGCGTATTTGCCCCTATATATCCACCCGACTGTTCACTGATCACCTTGCCAGCACTGCTCGCCTGCAGCGTCACGTTTCCAGTGGTCAAAATGTAGCTTGCCGCCCCCCCGCCGTTCTGCAGAAGTATGTCTCCGCCGGTCGCCGTGACGCTGATATTCCCGCCTCCGGGAACTGCTAGAGCACTGTGACCGATGCGCGCGCCCCCAACCGTCCCTGGGGTCAGCGTGATGTTCTTGCCAGTTATCGTGACGTTGGTCGTCGCATTGTCCTGCTGGCGACCTGCGCCGATCGCGGCGCCGGCATTCAGTCCGGCACCTCCATTCAAGATGACGTCGCCTGTGGTGCCACTAAACGTGACCGTAACGCTTTGCCCCGAGCCCACGCCACCCAAGCCGATGAAAGCGCTCGAATTCTCAGTGGTGCCGCCAGTAAGCGTAGTGTCACCCGCGACGTTCAGCGTCAACGTACGTCCATTCGCGCCACTGCCGCCGATGGTTGCCTGATTTCCGCCGCCCGTGGTAGCGGTCGGATCGCCATCGCCGCCCAACATGACCAGGCCGCCAGCGCCCACATCCAGTTGCATGTTTCCGTTGTTAATGAAAATTCCCGCACTATTGTCGATACCGGTCGTACCGCCGATATCGCCGCCCTTCATGTCGATTTTATTGGCTGTGATGTGCTGCAAGCCCGTGCCGTTGTTGCTGACGAACGCGCAGGAGCCGCCAGTGCCGGGCGCGCAATTAAGCGATGCGCCGATCGCAGTACCGCCGGTGAGCGTCAGCGTACCGGCCAGCGTCACGGTCTGCTGGCCCCCAGTATTTACCAGCGAGGAGTGTTTGGTGGCAACAGTGCCGCCGCGTATCTTCAACGTATCCGCCGTCACCGTTTGGTTCTTGCCGCTAATGCTGGAGGTGCCGGTTGTCGCCCCCGTCGTAACGTTGCCGATTTCAATAGCGTTGGATGCACCGGAATTAATCAGAATATTTTGTTGGTTGCCTGCAACGCCGGTGCCGTTCGCGAGTATCGTCGCATCGCCGCTGGTGCCGATTACGCGCAACAAGTTCGCACCAGCGCCGTTGACGGTGATATTTTGCTGGCCGGTAGAAGCAGCAATGCCGTTTTGAATAATCGCGCCGCCTGCGCCCAGCGCTTTGACGACGACGCTCTCGCCGCTACCGTTTACGCCGGAAACCGTGAGCGCCTGGTTGCTGGCATTGCCAGTGGTGGTGTCGTTATTGATGGTCGCGAGCGCGGCGCCATTGCCTATAACCTCAACATACTTGGCGTTAATGGTCTGGCCGGCATCGGCACTTAACGCTGACGTCGCAGTCGCGCTACTCGATGCACCGCCGGTTTGAACGGTGAGACCGCCATTCAGAGTGATGGTTTGCGCACCAGTTGCGCTTTTTACCAATACGTTGCCATTGGCGCCGCCCGTGTTCGATGACTGGATCAGCAGGTTGCCGTTTCCGCCAGTCGTCGCCGTCGTATCGAAGGTCTGCGTGCCCGAACCGGTAGTAATCGAAACGGTGCTGTTCGCGCTATTGATTATGTCGATTTGGCCGGTGCCGCCCGCACCGTTGGCGATAAATGTCTGCGTGCCAGAACCGGTAACCGCGATGAATTCCGGCCCGCCGCTGCTGCCCATCGAAATATTCCTGCCCGTTATCGACATGAAACCGGTATTGCCGCCGGTTGTGCCGACCTGAACCGTATCGCCGCCGATATTGACGCTGCCCGTCGCAACCACCGTCAAATTCTTGTTGTCGGCCAAGTACACGTTGCCGTTCGTGATGTTGACGCTGCCGGTCGCCGTGAGATTGAGATGATGATTAAACTCTGTACCGGATGCGCCAATGTCGTTACCGCCGGTGATATTGATGTTCTGGCCGGAAAGCAGTTTCAGCGTGCCGGCATTGACGTTCGCGCTGGTCAAATTCGCGTTCAGATTGATATCGCCCGTAGCGCCGGTCGAACCCAGTTGCAGCGTGCCGCCGGCAACCGACACCGTTTGAATTTCCGTCGGCGAGAGATCCAGTTCGCCGGTGCTGCCCCCAGTGATGTTAATGGTGCGGTTTGTCGCGTTTGGTCTGAGTATGACGGTGTTCGCGCCGCTGCCGGCCTTGATGCTGTTTGCGCCACCCGTCAAAGCCATATCATCGGCGGTTAAAGTGATCGACGCGCCTGCCGGCGTGCCGCCGGCATTCGTCGTATCGATGTTAGCGGTCGCGGTCAGGAGCGCGCCCGCACCGGTGGTCGCGATGCTGACGCTGCCACCGCTCGTCGTAATCGCGCCAGTACTGAAAGGTGACGCTGACGTAACGAAGAGCTTACCGACCGCACCACCCGTCGTCGTTGCCTGAAGCGTTCCCTGAGTGTTCGTTGCTGCGCCGGACGCAGCACCCAATGTGAATGCGAGGGGCGTAGATGCGGTTCCATTGTTGATTTCGCCGCTAGAATTCAGCACGACGTTGCCAGTTTGCGAAGTGTCAGTACCTGCCCCACCTCCCGTGCGCTGCGCGGTGCCTATTTGCAGCGCGTTAGCATTGCTCAACCCGATGGTCCCCGCTGTTGCATTGAGCGTAACGCTTCCGCTAGTGGCAGAGTCCGAACCTGCCGCAGCTCCGCCGGTAAGCGTCGCCCCACCGGTGATCAGTTGGCCATTACCCGTGATGTTGCGCGCCGAGGTGAGCGTAATGTTGCCCGAACTCGGAGTTTGGTTGCCGCCAGCATCGGCTTGGGTTGCAGTAGCGGTGCTGACATTGCCGTTGACGGCGATATCACCGCCCGCAAACAGATTGGTGACCGAAATGTTGCCGCCGTTAACCGCGGTCGTGGTCGTGCCAAGCCCGTTAATCGTGCCGCCGGTCGCCGTAGTTATCGACGTGATATTGATGCTGCCGCTACCACTATTCTGGATAAAAATTCCGCCTGTACCGGTGGTTGCAGCCACGCCAGTCAAACCGGTAGTCAAGATCGGATTGCTTAACGAACCAATCCCGCTACCTGCGCTCATTTGCAGGCTGCTGGCAGCTCCCATCACCAGCGTGCCGCCGTTTTGAAGTATGGCGCCAACTCCGTCGGACGACACACCGTCCGCTTTGAGAACGAGCGTGCCGCTGCTCGCAGCGAAATTGATATTCGCCTGCAGATCAATGTTGTTATGGGCCTCTAGCGTCAAATTATTGCTGTTCGCCGGCGCGGTGACAGTATTCAGAACGGTAATGTCACCGTTTGCGGCACCGGTCGCGCCAGTCTGGATGCGAACGGCCGACAGCCCGAGTTGGGTCTCGAGGGTAGTTACGTTCAGAACTGATGAACCGCCTGACGAAACCCACGGGCTCGCTTCGGTGCCCAATCCGGTATGGTTATTGTCCACCCCCGTAGAAATATCCAGATCGCGCGGGTCAAGCAATAACAGGCCCGCCGCACCTGAGGGCGCCGTCAAATTGACCAGCCCGCGAAAATCCAGAACGCCCTTGCCGGAAACCTCCGTGAACCCGCCATTGCCTGACGCGACGCCGCCGCGCGAGCTGATGTTGCCGTAGAACCGCGTGGTATCGTCCGCCCAAACGATCACCTTGCCGCCGTTGCCGGATTGGATTGCGTCGGCAACGATCAAAGTATTCACGCCCACATAGGTAAGTTTGGCGTTCTGAATGTCCGGATTCTTGCCCTGAAAATCACCACCGACCAGCACCGTGCCGCCGCCCGTCAGGCCGGAAACATTCACCGCCGCTTCACGGAACAAGCCAACTCGCGGCGCAAGCAACCAGACTTGTCCGCCGGGGCCGTCGTTGCCCTGGCCGTCGATCAAACCGGAGGCCGACAATGTGCCTTCGCTCGATTGGATCTTCGCTGTCCCACCTGAACGGCCACCGACAAGAATCTGGCTACCGATGTCGAGCGTAATATCCCCGAGGGCGGCAACCTGCACGTTGCCGCCAACGCCATCCGATGCGGTAGCGTCGATTGTTCCCTGCGCCATGACGGCGCCTTGGTCCGCTTGCACAGTCACGGTTCCACCGGCCGCGCCATTCGCCTGCACAAGGCTGCCCGCGTCGAACGTGACGCCACCGCTGCCCTTCACCGAGACCGTGCCGCTGCCCAACCCGCCGCTTGCGCTCAATCGCCCGGTTGAAGCGAGCGCCGCAGTCGTCGCGGCAGTCACCGCGACTTCGCCGGCGCGTCCCACCGTGGCATTGGCCGTAACCGGTGCTGCAATCGTTACCGATCCGCCCGCCGAAGTCAGCGTGACGCTTCCACCTTCAGTGCCGTTCGCCGTTACGCGCGCGGTGGATTCGACCGCCACGCCCTGCTGTCCGGCAACTGCAATTGTTCCGCCTTTGCCCTGCGTACCGTTCGCCTCGACCACGCCGGCAACAGTCGCCTTGCCGCCATCAGATTGAATCGATATCGAGCCGCCCGTCGGTCCGTTTGCGGTGGTGCTGCTGCCCGCAGCGAGCGTAACTTCCTTCGTCGCCTTGAAAACAATCTTGCCGTTCTCGCCCCTCACCGCAGTATTTGCGTTGACCACGCCACTCTGACGTATCAAACCGGCGTAAATACCGACCTTGCCGCCTTGCGCGATAATTTCCCCGAGATTGACTGCTTGATTGTCAGGCGCGGCAATTGTGACCCGCAAATCCGGCGAATTCGCATTGACGATTTCAACGCTCTTGCCTGCTGCCAGGATAATTTCCCCGCCATCACTACGGATGATTCCCGAGTTGGTAACGCTTGGCGCAATCAGATAGATGCTGCCGCCCCCTGGCGTTGCGATCTTGCCCTGATTTTCGATCCCTCCCGCGCCGGCTACATCAGTAAAACGGTTGCGCTTGTCCTTGAAATCCGCATCCGACAAACCGAGCGTGGAAACCACCAGGCCGCCGACGTCGACCTGGGAACCAGGCCTGAAAAAGACTCCGCTCGGATTGATAAGGAACACCTGGCCGCCAGTTACTCCGCTCGACAAACCGGTTTTCGGATCCACCAGTTGAGACTGCAATTTACCGAGTATTTCCGACGGATTACCGCCAGTCACGCGATTGAGAACAACGCTGGAAGCGGACTGTTGCAGGAAACGGGTGATTGACTCCGCGCCGATCGAAAAAGCCTGCCAATTGATGATCGCGCCCGAAGAATTCGTTATCTGGAGCAGGTTGCCGTTGTAGTTGAAGTAGACCTGGCCGTTGATGACTGTCGGCCCGTATGGCAGCGCCGGATTCGGGTTGGCAGCATAAAGGTCTGCCGCAAAACAGGAAGCAACCGCCAAAGTGACTAGTTTGCGATCCCATGATTTGCGTCTGACACGGCTCGGCTTTTTCATGATCTACGCTCCAGGCCAGCGACAGTTCCATTCGCCGGCTAATAACTTCTTAATGCCCCACTAACGTAACCCCTGTATCAAATGGGTACACGCCAGCCTCCATCCCCTCCTCAGGTTTTGGCTTGCCGGCATACCATTCAATCAACAAATTTAATTTAAAGACTTTTATTACAACTTCGCGCACCCGCCAATGGCCCTGCCCTATCCTCCCGTCCCAATTCCAATCCAGGTCAACGCGGAAGTGCACAAAATCACATTTCCCGAACACGGCGCGCCCTCGCCTCATCCGAGTCGTTCTTAATAAAAATCGATTGCAGAGTATTGCGCTGAATACCTGCTTCGAAACGCTTTTGGACGCGCTTGGCATCAAGTCACGCGCACATCAATAAACAAAAGCGGCCGAGGCATGGAACGTATTGGAATTACGCCGCCCGTCGCGAATGCCCGCGTCCTGGCCGCCGTCATGCATGACCTGCGCATAATCCATGCGCAGGTTGAATTTTTCGCGGAACGTCATTCTCAATCCAATGCCGATGCTGTCCACGCTTACGCCCGTCTGCTCAGCCACCTGCAAAAAATTTCTGGACAGACTGCCTGTGTCATAAAACGCCAGCAACTTCAGACGTCCGCCCTCAAAGCCGAGTTTGCCCGCGAGGTCGGGGGTGTGGAGTTCAACCGACGCTTGATGGCCTTTGTCGTTGGAGTAAGTACGCTCATTGAATCCGCGCACGCTGTTGGCGCCGCCGAGACCGAACTGTTCACCCGCTACCAGTGCGTTGCGCGTGGTTTGCGCATTCGCTGACACGCGCAACGTCCAGTCATCGGGCAGGAGCCGTTGGTAATTAAGGCCATACCGCCAGATCACGTACTCTGCGGACGCGCCGCCGCCGCTGCCGCGCGAAGCAGCGAAATCGCTTTGTGCCGCATCGTTGCCGCCCTCGAACGGGTTGTAGGTGAGGCTCGCGTAAAAATTGAACGCACTCTGGTCCTGTTTCAATTCGCCGCTGTAAGAGAGGCTGACCGGATGCAACGTAATGTCCGGAACCAAAGCGGTATTGCCAATCAATACCCGGTTCTGGAACGCCTTGTAGTCGATACCGAAAGTCAGCTTGTGCTCGTAGTCATCGATGCGGTTTAGATAACGGTTGTAGCGGCCAAGCACGATCAGACCTGCGCCGCTAACATTGAAGAGTTGCTGCACCGTGCCCGAATCCACATCCGAAT
>CANIEV010000180.1 GCA_947466535.1 Betaproteobacteria bacterium | reverse complement strand
AGGACACTCAAATGCAGGACAGTTACCAGGTTGTCATCGCCGGCGCGGGCCCCACCGGACTCGTTCTTGCAAATCTGCTGGGGATGCGGGGTATCCGCACATTGGTGCTCGAGCGCAATCCGGCGACGGTTCAGGAGCCGCGAGCAGTCTCGATCGACGACGAGTCGTTGAGAACCATGCAGGCGATCGGCCTCGTGGACAAGGTGCTGAAGGAGATCGTTCCGGGTTACGGCGCCTGGTACTACTCGCCTGCCGGCAGCATATTCGCCAGAGTAAATCCTGCCACGCGCGAGTTCGGATTCCCGCGTCGATCGGCCTTCCGGCAACCGGTGCTCGAAGGTCAGCTCCGTGACGGCGTCACCCGGTTCGCCTGCGTGGACATTCTGTTCAGGCACGAGCTCACTGGCATTGATGCGCATGCCGAACGAGTAGACCTGACGGTTCGCACCGATTCCGGTGAAGTGCGCCGCGTCCGCACCGAATGGCTGGTGGGCAGTGACGGCGGGCGCAGCCAGGTCCGTGACTGGATCGGCGCGACGATGCAGGGTACGACGTTCGCAGAGCGCTGGCTCATTGTCGACCTCGCCGGGACACCCGACCGCTTCCGCCATACCCGCGTGTATTGCGACCCCACGCGTCCGGCTATCTCCCTTCCCGGCCCCCGCGGAACCCGACGCTACGAATTTATGATGCACCCCGGCGAGCGCGACGATGACATCCTGGACGAGGCCCGGGTCCGCGAAATGATCGCCCGTCGAATTCCCGGTGACCGCGACCTGAAAATCGTACGCAAGGTTGTCTATACCTTCCATGCGCGCATGGCGACCCACTGGCGCTCCGGGCGGGTGCTGCTTGCAGGCGACGCAGCCCACCTGACCCCGCCGTTCGCAGGTCAGGGAATGAACAGCGGCGTTCGCGACTCGCTCAATCTCGGCTGGAAGCTTGCCGCCGCGGTAAGCGGAAACCTTGGCCCCGCCCTGCTGGAAAGCTACGAACCGGAGCGCAAACCGCACGCCTGGTCGCTGATTGAAATGGCGCTGACAATCGGGCGTTTCATGCAACCCAAGAGTGCCGCCGGCGCGCTGTTCAATCAGGCACTTCTGCGCCTATTGAGCATCTTCCCACCGGCACGGGACTATGTGCTGCAAATGAAGTTCAAGCCCAAACCGCGCTATCGAAGCGGGTTCGTCGTCGATGACGGACTCCCGGACAAGGTCGCACTCGCTGGACGACTGTTTCCGCAGCCTCAGATTGAGCACCCCGAACGCGGCCATCTGCTGCTGGATGATGTGCTTGGCATCGGATTTTCGTTGCTGATATTCGGTCCGCTCCCGGGGGGCAGGGCTCCCTCCCTGGAGCTTCCGGCGGAACTCGCCGCACGGCGGGTCTGGGTGCTTCCGAAGGACTACAATTTTCCCTGGCCCATGGAATTTGCCGGCTATGACGAGGTAATCCGGGATGCAGAAGGCGCAATCGCTGCCGCGCTTCGCCCGGCAGGCCCGTGCGCAGTTCTTCTCCGACCGGATCGTCACGTGCTTGCCCTCATTCCCTTGAGCGCTCCGAAGATCGCCGAAGACACGATCCGCAGGCTTGTGGAAGCCACTCGGCACTGAAGCCTGGAGGCATTTTCGGTATCAGCGCATTCGATGCCCGAGCGACCTGATTCGATCCCAAACCGCCGAACTCTGGTTAGAATGGAGCCAGAAAACTTCCCGAGGAGGAAACATGCACATGCTTTCCAAAAATCCGCTCCGCATCGCGCTGGCTGCGGCGGTTTTCGCATTGGGTGCTGGCTCGGCGTTCGCCCAGACGGTCAAGGTTGGTGTTGTCAACACCTACTCCGGACCGACCGCGACCCTCGGCGAGTACATCGACAAGGGCATCAAGCTCTACACCAAGCTCAACGCCGACAAGCTCCCGGCCGGCGTCAAAGTTGAACTCGTCATCCGTGACGATGGAGGGCCCAACCCCGACAAGGCAAAGCAACTCGCGCAGGAATTGATCGTGCGAGACAAGGTTCAGATCCTCACCGGTGTCGTCTGGACCCCGAACGCCATCGCAATCGCCCCGCTGACGCGTGAAGCCAAGGTGCCCTTTGTCATCATGAATGCCGGCGGCTCGGTCATCACCACGATGTCGCCGTATATCGCGCGCACCTCCTTTACTCTATGGCAGAGCGCCTATCCGCTCGGTCAATGGGCGGCCAAGAAGTACAAGCGCGCCTATATCGCGGTCAGCGACTTCACACCGGGACATGATTCGGAGGAAGCGTTCGAAAAAGGCTTCGTCGCGGGTGGTGGCCAGATTTCCGGCAAGGTGCGCATGCCGCTTGCCAATCCGGATTTCGTGCCGTTCATGCAGCGCGCCAAGGATGCGAAACCCGAAGTCCTGTTCGGATTCATTCCCGCGGGGCGCCAGGCAGCGCAGATCATGAAAGCCTTCGGTGATCTCGGCCTCGACAAGGCGGGCATCAAGTTCATCGGAACCGGCGACATCACCACGGACGAGGAACTCCCGAACATGGGTGACGTTCCGCTGGGTGTGGTCACCTCGCACCACTACTCCGCTGCGGCCGACCGTCCGGCAAACAAGGCCTTCGTTGCTGCGTGGAAGAAGGAGTATGGCGCCAATTCGACGCCGAACTTCCTCGGCGTTGCCGCCTACGACGGAATGGATGCGATCTACACCGCGATCCGTGAGCAGGCCGGCAAGATCGATCCGGACAAGACGATGGATATCCTCAAGAACTACAAGAACGCGAACAGTCCCCGTGGCCCGATTTCGATCGACCCCGCCACGCGTGACATCGTGCAGAACGAGTACATACGGGAAGTCCGGAAGGTCGGCGGCCAACTCGCCAATGTCGAACTGGAGACGATCCCGAACGTCAAGGATCAGTGGAAAGAACTGAACAACAAGCGCTAGTCAACCAGCCCTCCCCCGCGCCATGGTCCGCCGTGCCGCGGGGGTTTGTTTGTTCCACACCCAGACTGAATCCCCGGAATCCCCGTAATGCAGGAACTTCTCGCCCAGCTCGTCAGCGTGCTATTCCACGGCATCGCCTACGGGATGATCCTGTATGTGATTTCCGTCGGCCTCTCGGTCACCATGGGCCTGATGGGTTTCGCCAATCTCGCCCACGGAGTCTTCGCGATGGCGGGAGGCTACATCCTGACCTCCTCCATCAGCCGCTTCGGCGTTCCTTTCCCGCTGGCGCTCGTTCTCGCCTTCTTCGGAGTGGCGATTGCAGGAATCATTCTGGAACGCCTGCTGTATTCCAAGCTCTATACCGCGGGCGAACTGGAGCAAGTCCTGTTTACCATCGGACTGATCTTCATAGCGGTCGCGGTCGCGCGCATGATCTTCGGGACGCTGCAGCAGCCGGTCGTCCTGCCTGAATACCTGAAAGGTCAGTTCGGCCTTCTCGGGCGCGATTTTCCCGCTTATCGCGTTTTCATCATCCTGTTCAGTGCCGTCATGATCGCAGTGCTCTGGTTCGGAGTCGAGCGTACGCGCTGGGGCGCAATGGTGCGGGCCGCCGTCGATAACCGCGTCATGGCGCAATCCGTCGGTATCAACACCAGCAAGTTGTTCACGCTGACCTTCGCGCTCGGGAGCGGCCTGGCCGGACTGGGCGGTGCGCTCGGCGCGGAAATCATTTCGGTGCAACCGACTTATCCTTTCGAGCACCTCGTATATTTCCTCATCGTGGTCTCAATCGGAGGACTGGGGTCGTTGCGCGGCCCGTTTGTTGCGGCTCTGCTCATCGGAATGGGCGATACCGCCTGCAAATACTGGCTGCCCCAGTTCGGCGCGTTTTTCGTCTACGCGGCGACTATCGGATTGCTGCTCTGGCGTCCCGCGGGACTGTTCGGAAGAAAATCCTAAGCATGATCCACTCAGGCGGTTACTCGGCGCATCCGCGCATCCGATGGCAGGAATGGCTGCCCTGGCTGGCTGGCATCGCCGTTTTTTTCCTGTTACCCGAATACCTCGCGCTCGGCGCCCGGATTCTCATTTTCATCCTGTTCGCGCTTTCGCTCGACCTCATCCTCGGCTACGCGGGCATCATCACACTCGGGCACAGCGCCTTTTTCGGCGCGGGAGCGTACGTGGCGGGCATACTCTCTGCGAAGCTCGGGATCACCGACCCGCTGATCCAGCTTGCCGCTGCTGCCGTGGCAGCCGGCCTACTCGGCCTGCTGACGGGGGCGGTCATTCTGAGGACACAGGGCCTGACGCTCCTCATGCTCACGCTCGCGATCACCTCGGTCTGCCTCGAGATCGCCAACAAGGCAACAACCATCACCGGTGGCGCCGACGGCCTCTCGGGGATTACCCTTTCCCCCCTGCTCGGGATGTTCCGCTTCGACCTGTTCGGAAAAACGGCCTTTCTTTACTGCCTGCTCGTGTTGTTCGTCGCGTGGTGGTGCATTCGACGTCTGATCTACTCGCCTTACGGTGCGTCTCTCACCGGAATTCGCGAAAACAACCTGCGCATGCATGCGGTGGGGGCCCCGGTCTACACCCGCCTTGTGGTCATCTATGGGGTTTCCGGCCTAATCGCCGGAATCGCTGGTGCCTTGCTCACGCAGACCAACCAGTTCGTCGGTCTCAACGTACTCGGCTTTGAAATGTCGGGAGACCTGCTCGTCATGCTCATACTCGGTGGCGTTGGCCGGATTTACGGCGCATTCATCGGCCCGATCGTCTACCTGATTGCACAGGACCTGCTGGCCAAGCAGTTCCCCGAATACTGGTATCTCGGTATCGGGATCCTGCTGGTTCTCGTGGTCATGTACGCACGTGGTGGACTCCTTGGCATCATCGATGGCTTACTCGCCCGCTTTCGCAAGGCTCCGCCAGCATGAGCGCGGCTCTCCAGACGCTCGGTCTGTGCAAGAGCTTCGGTGCACTCACCGTTGCCGATGACATCAATTTCACGCTGGAGGCAGGGGCACGTCACGCCCTGATCGGTCCGAACGGCGCCGGCAAGACCACCTTCGTCAACATGCTGACGGGACGACTTGCGCCAAGTACCGGCTCCATCATCCTTGGCGACGAGGACGTCACGCGACTGTCGCAGGAGCAGCGGGTTAAGCGCGGGCTCGGACGCACCTTCCAGATCAACACGCTTTTTCGCAACCTGCCGGTACTCGACAATGTGGCGCTCGCGATTGCGGAGCGACTCGGCGTCGGAAAGCGGCTCATCCGCCCTGCGATTCACCACAAGGAAGTGCTCGACGAGAGTATGGCACTGCTCGCTTCGCTCGGCATCTCGGACGTCGCCAGCACACCGGTGACTGGTCTTCCCTACGGCAAGCAGCGCCTTGTAGAAATAGCGATCGCACTTGGACTCAAACCGAAAGTACTGTTGCTCGACGAACCTGCCGCAGGTGTGCCGTCGCTCGAATCGCATCGAATTCTCGAAGTTCTGGAATCCCTGCCGTCGGAGATCGCGATCCTGATCATCGAACACGACATGGACCTCGTGTTCAAATTTGCCAGCCGTATCACCGTTCTCGCCCAAGGCGCGGTGCTGACCGAAGGCACGCCGTCGGAGATTGCCGCTGACACGCAAGTGCGGCAGGTATACCTCGGGGAACGCAATGGCTGACCTGCTGACTGTAAAAAACCTGCGCTCCGGTTACGGCGCCACAGTGGTGATCGAAGACATAAGCTTTTCGGTGCCGGAACGCGGAACGGTTGCAGTGCTGGGTCGCAACGGCGTCGGTAAAACCACGCTCCTTGCCAGCCTCATGGGGCAAACCACGCTGCATTCGGGGTCGATCGTATTCAACGGCAAACCTATCGAGAAACTTCCGATTTACGAACGTTCACGCATCGGGATCGGCGTCGTTCCGCAGACTCGTGACATCTTCCCGTCCTTGACCGTCGAGGAAAACCTGACTGTCGCCGAGCGCCCCGGTCGCTGGACGCTACAGCGCGTATTCGACCTCTTTCCACGTCTGGCGGAGCGTCACCGCCATATGGGGAATCAGATATCCGGCGGTGAACAGCAGATGCTCGCGATCGGCCGCGCTCTGATGGGCAGCCCCTCCCTGCTGCTCATGGACGAGCCAATGGAAGGCCTCGCGCCGATCATAGTGGACGCCCTTCTCCTCGCGATGCAGCGCCTGATCCGCGAAGATGCCCTGACGGTAATCCTCGTGGAACAGTCTGCAAAACTCGCTCTTGAAGTTACCGATCGGGCCCTGGTTCTGAACCGCGGGCTTGTCGCATGGGAAGGCAAAAGCTCCGCCTTGCTCGCCGACCCGGACAAACTTGCAAGTCTGTTCGTGGCGCACTAGCAACGACATCCCCTGCAGGTCGAACTGCAGGCCGCCGCCCGGAGATAATCCTTGAGCCACTATCTGCCCCTCGCCAGAAAACTGGTCTGCGCCACGCTCGTGGCTCTTGTCGCACTCATGGGGACAACACCCGCAAACGCACAGGAATTCCCCGCGCGTCCGCTTCGCCTGATCGTTCCTCAACCTCCGGGCGGCGGTTTCGATCTCGTCGGCCGCATCGTCGCGAGCAAGCTTTCGGAACTGCTCGGCCAGCAGGTCATAGTCGAGAACAAGACGGGCGCAGGAACACTGGTGGGAACGGAGGCGGCTGCAAAGGCACCTGCCGATGGCTATACGCTCGTAGTCGGCGGCTTCAGCAACATCGCAGCCAACGTCGGCCTATACAAGCAGTTGCCCTACGACCCTGTCACCGATTTCGTTTCTGTTGGCATGGTGGTGAGTTACGGTTACGCGCTTGTCGGGCGAAAGGATCTTCCTTTCAGGACTCTGCGCGAACTGATTTCGTATGCACGTCAGAATCCGGGAAAGCTCTCATACGCCTCTGGAGGCGTAGGTACCGGACAGCACATTGCCGGCGCGGCACTGGCGCAGGCAACCGGAACCAGCTTGCTGCATGTTCCGTATCGCGGCGCCCAGGCGGCTTATCAGGATCTGCTGTCCGGAAGAGTGGATCTTTTTTTCGACAATGCAGGAACGGCGAAGCAGTATGTCGACACCTCGCAAGTCAAAGCCTATGCGGTATCGACACTCGAGCGGTTCCCCGGCCTGCCCGCGCTTCCCACGGTCAATGAAACCGGCGTCGGCAAGGTTCAGGTTGAAGCGTGGTTCGGTATTTTCACCCGCGCCGGTACACCCGCCCAGGCTCTGGCACGCCTTCGCACCGAAGTGAACAAATTATCCCAATCGCCCGACGTGCTCGGCAGATTCGAAAAAGGTGGTGGTCGAATGCTCCATATGTCAACGCAGGAAGCGGAGGCGTTTGTCCGCGCGGAAGTGGCAAAATGGAGCACGATGATTCGCGAAGCCGGCATTTCTGCCGATTGAACAGGCCTGAAAAGACATGCGTGACTACTGGCTGGGAAAACTCTTCTTTGATCTGCAGAATCCTGAAGCCGCGAGGGAATATCGTGCCGGCCGGGAGGAAGTCCTGAATCGCTACCCACTCAAGGAGGATGTCAGGCAGGCGGTGATCTCTGACGATGTCACCTTCCTCGCGCGTCGCGTCAACGCCTACCTCCTTCGCTTCTACTTTCAGTCGGCAGGCATGCCCGATAGCGAATTCATCCACCGGCTGAAAGCGGGCGCAGCACAGACGGGGACACAGCATGGCTGAACTTGTCGGAGTATTTGCAGCTAGCCACGGGCCGCTCATCGTACGCGACTGGCATAGAGTACCGGACGTCTCCAAGGGCCGGATCACCGCCGCATTTCAGGAACTGGGCCGACGTGTAATGGCTGTACGGCCCGACGTGATCATCGAAGTGTCACCCGACCACTGGGTAAATTTTTTCATCGACAATCTGCCAAGCATCTGCATCGGAGTCGGCGAAATCCATGAAGGACCGCCCGAACCGTTTCTGAAAGACTTCCCCTGGAAGACCGTTCCCGGGCATCCTGCCCTGGCCAACCATATTGTTGAGACCGCACTTCGGCAGGATTTTGAACCTTCGGTTTCGCATCACCTGAAGCTTGATCACGGGTTCTGCATTCCGCTATGGAAGATGGAGCTCGACGCATTGCCATGCGTGATACCGATGATCGTCAACGATCTCGAGCCGCCAATGCCGAGCATCGGCCGATGCCTTCAATGGGGAAAGTTGCTCGCGCAGGCAATCGCATCCTTTCCCGGAGACCTTCGAGTCGCGGTGCTTGCGACTGGCGGCATCAGCCATTCCATCGGCGAACCCACCATGGGTGAAATCGATGAACCCTTCGACCGTGATTGCATCGCAGCTCTGGAGGCGGGAAAAGAAACGCCATTGGTCGATTTTCTGGAGCGGCGACTCGTTACCACGGGCAACGGCGCGCACGAAATGCGTAACTGGGTGGTCGCACACGGCGCGGCGGGAAGCAGTGGTT
>CANIEV010000179.1 GCA_947466535.1 Betaproteobacteria bacterium | reverse complement strand
GGCTGACCCGGGCCGAGCCGCGGACCCTGCGGCTGCGAGTGGTACCTTATGGCCAGGATCAAAAGCTGCTGCTTGCAAGCGACATCACCCAGGCCGAGCGCCTCGAAATCATGCGCCGCGACTTCGTTGCCAACGTATCCCACGAACTGCGTACGCCCCTCACCGTGGTGAGCGGATTTCTCGAGACTCTCGCCGATGGGCGGGTGCAGATCACCGAAAAGCGCGCCGAAGGAATTCTTGGGCTGATGCAGTCGCAGACAGGGCGCATGACGCAGCTGATCGAGGATCTGCTTACGCTCTCCACGCTTGAATCCAGCTCAGGGCCCACCGACGAGGCGCCAATCGATATGCGCAGGCTGGTCGACTCCCTGCTCGAGGAAGCCCGGGCGCTTTCGGGTGACCGGCATCGCCTGCTTCTTGCCTTCGAAGGTCCGTCGAGGCTTTTCGGCAGCGAAAAGGAACTTCGCTCGGCGTTCGGCAATATTCTCAGCAATGCGGTTCGCTACACGCCTGCGGGAGGAGAGATTCGCATTGCGTGGACATCGCGCGGTGATGATGCGGAGTTTTCAGTCGCCGACAGCGGACCGGGTTTCGAGAGCAGGCATATTCCCCGATTGACCGAGCGCTTCTACCGTGTGGATAACAGTCGCTCTCGCGATACCGGGGGTACAGGGCTGGGGCTTGCGATCGTCAAACACGTGCTCAGCCGTCATCAGGGACAACTGGAAATCGAGAGCGAACTCGGCAAGGGCAGCCGGTTTGCCGCCGTTCTGCCTGCGCGCAGGGTGCTTGACGCGGGCCCTGCTCAGGTCGCGGCCTGAGCCCGGCCCGCCAGGCAGAAAGCCTATCCTGACAATTTGCGGAAAACCCCCAGCATCGACGCGGCAGAGCGGGCGATATACTGACATTTAGGCCTTTTTTCTGCCTGCCGATTCACCGTCCTGCCTGCTGTTCAAATCTCGATGAAACGCGTCCTGTCGTAGTCGCGGCAGCGCTCTATGGCGTCGGTGATCACCAGCGTGCGTGACTCGTCGCCGCAACGCATCTCAAGCGTCCGACCCGGCCCCCAGCGTCCGGCGGGCAGCACAAGCGAGGCGGGCAAGCCCGGTGCGACCGGCAGCAGGAACGCTGCAGTCCATTGCCCGGTTTGTGCCGGATCGGTGGAAACGCTGCGCAGCCTGCACGGTTGGGCGAGCCCGGGAAGCGCGCGCACACCCGCCACAAGCGCTGCTTCGCCCTGAGTTTCGGCCCAACGCACATCCGCGAGGATGAATCTCCGCGCGCCGTGCGGGCGAAGTGCAATGAGTTGATGCAACGCGAGCCGTGCACCGGGGCCGCTGCGACGCAGGCGAAAGCCGCTTGCGGATTCGTCCAGCGTCTCCCAGTTCTCGATCACGCCCTGCGGTGCCCGGGTTGCGGATTGGAGCGCGCGCTGGAACACATGGATTTCTTCGGCGGCTCCCCGGCTGTAACTCCATGAATGCGGTGTGTCGTCGGGCAGCGACTCGCCTGCGTCCTCGCTCATCACGCGATGGATGTTGTCGATTCCGACCGCGCACTCCGAGGGCGTGTTGCCGGCGCGGCGGGGGAACTGGCGCCCCCCGTGGCGCGTCGGTCCATGCGACAAGCAGACGCTTGAGCATTGCGGTGGCGAATGCATCGCCGGACTCCGCGGGTAGCCCCAGGCGCCCGGGTTCGGCGCCCTGTGCGAGCTTTTCCAGCCGCCATTTGATCGATCGCGCAACCGCGCGCGTATCGAGCCGTAGCCCGCCCGCCGATGCGGGCAGCCATTGCGGCGGGCTGTCGCGTTCCGCGTCGATTGCGTACCCCGGAGCGGGAGAGTCATCCGACTCGTGGTGAATCGAGAGCTTGGCCCCGAAGCGCGAAGCGCAATGCCGAACGAACGCATATTCGCGCGCGGTCAGTGTTTCGGGTCGTGCGAGCGCAAGCAGCAGCACGCCTGCGTAGGATCCGATCGAGCTGTCGGTCGACTGCTTCGAATCGTCGTCCGATGTGGAGTCGAACGGCGAGGCCGCGGCGTAGCTGTCGTGCAGCCAGCGCCAGTGATCCGCCTGTGCGCCGCGGTGTGCCGCGAAGCAGGTCTCCAGCAGGCCGGCGCAGGCATCGAGCGACCGCCGAGCGCACAGGGCGCGCAGTTCGATACCCCCGGTCTGCGGCTTGTGGGTGACCGAGCGCAGCAGGCGCCGCCAGGCGCGCAGCAGCGCAAGCCAGACATCGCAGCTTTGCTGGAAGGCGGCGGCCTCGACATGTCCGAGCGGCACCGCCTTGCCGGCAAAGCGCCGGGCGTGGGCATCCAGCGCGCCGAGCAGCGGCTGGCGCAACCGCTCGAGGATTGCGGCGTAGGTGGACTGCGGTGGAGGCGAGTCCTCGATTTCATCGAACAGGGCGAGAAAGGCCCGGCAGGCTTCGCGCGAATCGGCAAGCGGTGCGCTGCCGAGCCAGCTCTCGCAGGTCTTGAGGTCGGGAACGGCGGGACGGGACGAGGGGAGAAAGTCGCTATGGACCATGATGTCTCCATGCGAGCCGCCGCCCCTCCCGGCGGTCCGCGCTGCGCTTCATTGTTACGGGTTTGAATCAGACACTTGTTGACTTCGGTTGCGGACGTACTCTCTTTGCGGGTGCTGCGTTTGCTGATACCGCCTACTGGACGGCATCGTAGGTACAACGCTCGTAATCGCTGCCGCGCTCGATCACGCCGGTCAGCAGCAATTGTTCGGGTTTGTCGCTGAATACCTCGACCACACGCTTGGGCCGGAACCAGCCGGCAGGAAGCACAAGGGTTGCGGGCGAACGCAGTGCCGCCACCGCGGGCAGCGCCAGCGCAGGAATGTATTTCTCGCCTGCCGCGACCGCGTTGAGGCCGGTGGAGCGCACGGCCACGCCGCGCGGCACACCGGGCAGCAGGCGCACGCCCGCGCGAAGGGAATAGGTTTCCGACACCGCCAGCCAGCGGAACTCACCGAAGATGAACACCTTGGCATCAGACGGGCGCAGCGCCACCAGCTGGTGATGGTTGTAGCGGGAATCCGAGGTCTCGGCCTGCTCCAGGCGGAATCCGGCAAGGCTTTCATCCGCGATCGTCCAGGATTCCAGCTTGAAGGCCTGAACGATGGCTTCTTCATGGCGCGTCGAGGCGCGGCCGAAGGTCTCGATCTCGTTCCTCTGCTGCTGTGTGAGTTCGGTTGCCACGCCCGGCTGGCGGAACGGTGTGCCGGTGACGAAATAGTGGATCGCCGCGATGCCGCAGCAAAGTTCGGCGGTTTTCGGATTCGTGCGCCGTGCGCCGTTTCGCGCCGCCTTGTTCTCGCACCATTCGTGATACAGCATCGCGAGCATGCCCGCCGCCATCGCGGCAGGCACATCCGAGCCAAGGCCCATCGATTCCGGCGCACCACCGCTGCGCAGCAGGCCGATGCGCTTTTTCATGCTGCGGCTGACATCGGCGAGATTCAGAAAGCGCACTGATTCACCGCGGATGGCGTCATGGGTCGCGCCCGCGCCACCGGCGAGATCCACCGCAAGCGGCGCGACCTCGGTGTCCGCGGGCACTTCGGCGGAAATGGAAACGGTGCGTACCCAGCGCTCCAGCCAGCGCGCGACGATTGTCTGCTGCCGCGGCGTTTGTTCCTGCGGGTTGGCAAGCTGCAGGAGCAGCGCGTGCGCGTAGGTTTCGGTCGGTGTGGTCTCGACATCCCCCTTGAACTGGGGATGACTCACCGACTGGTCGTCAAAGCCGCGTTCTTCGGCGAAAGCGTAAAGCCGGTGCAGGCGGGTCCAGTCTTCGGCGTGCACATCCTGATAGGCCTTGAAATGCTCCGAGAGTTTCTGCCCCTCGCACCAGATCGCGCGCTGGACCAGCAGGGCTCCCTGGTTGCTCAGGCCACCCGCGCCTGGCTTATCCAGTGCCTGGATGCAGTGGCGGTAGCCGATGCCGAACGCATCCCAGAGCGCGCTCACCGCATGAAAGATGTCGCGTTCCTGACGGGCGAGGGGGACCGCCTTGCCGGAGAACTTCTTGGCATGCTCGGCCTGAACAAACGCCACCGGCTCGCGCAGGATCTCGAGGATCTTCAGGCGTTCGTTCGCCGCGAGTTCGAATGCGTTGAGTTCTTCCAGCGCACCGAGTATCCGGTTCTGCGAGGGGCCGACGTTGATCAGCGGCAGGGTCTGCAGCCAGGTGGCACAGGAGGCTGCGTCCTGGAACTCCGTGACCGCGTCCCTGGACGTTGCCGGAAGGTCGGCGTTCAGCATGTTTGCATCGTTTTTTTGAGTAGCTGCGCGAGCTTCGCCGCATCGACCGGCGGCCTTGCACGTACCTGGCGCTCCGGCTCGGCCCAGATGGATTTCGGGAAATGCCTGTCGTCGTGCCAGCGCGGAATGACATGCCAGTGCAGGTGCGGCACCGCGTTGCCGAGGCTGGCGAGATTGATCTTGTCCGGGGCGAGCAGTTCGCGCAATGCGGACTCGGTGGCAAATACGGTGTTCATGAGACGCGATCGCGCCGCGGGCGGGAGATCGCTCATTTCCTTGATGTGTTCCTGGAGGATGACACGGCATAAACCGGGATAGTCTGGCTCGTTGACGAGAATGACCCGGCAGAAATCATCCTGCCAGATGGACATCTCGGAGGCAGATTTGCACAGTTCGCAATCGGTTACCGTTAAATTTGTCACGACGTTTGCAGCCTCCCCGGCGCGGTTGCGGCGAAGTGTAGCTAAGGAATCGCTGATCAAGTCCAATTTCGAGGCTTGAAGGTTCAGCGTTTCCTCTGAGATGGGGGAGTTACGAGGGGGCGTAGCCCCCTTGTTCAGGGGCTCCCTAAATACTCACTTTTGCCGTGCACCAGGCGCGCGGCAGCGGCTCGTCAGAGCAGAACACGCTCGATGCCGCCGCGGTTGGCATGGGCAACGTAGTCGGCCATCCAGCCTTTGCCGAGCAGGTGCTTCGCCATCTCGACCACGATGTAGTCGGCGCCCATGCCGGTTTCGTCCGAGTAGCGCGCCAGGCCCTGCAGGCAGGACGGGCAGGAGGTCAGCACCTTCACCTCGCCCGCATGCCCCTTGTCCCGCAGGACCGCGAGGTCGCGATCGAGCTCCTCCGCTTTCCTGTGGCGAACCTGGTTGGAGATGTCCGGTCGCGTCACGGCAAGCGTGCCGGACTCGCCGCAGCAGCGGTCGGACAACTTCACATTCCCGCCCATCAGCTGGTTTACCACCTTCATCGGCTGGTAGGTCTTCATCGGCGTGTGGCAGGGGTCGTGGTACATGTAGCGCACACCGTCCACGGCTTCGAGCCTGAGCTCCTTCTCGAGCAGGTATTCATGGATGTCGAGCAGCCGGCAACCGGGGAAGATCTTTTCGAACTCGTATTTCTCCAGCTGGTCCATGCAGGTGCCGCAGGACACGATCACCGTCTTGATGTCGAGGTAGTTGAGCGTATTGGCGACGCGGTGGAACAGCACACGGTTGTCGGTGATGATCTTTTGCCCGCTCTCGGCCTCGCCCGCCGCGGTCTGCGGGTAGCCGCAGCACAGGTAGCCCGGCGGCAGCACCGTGATCGCACCGACTTCGTAGAGCATCGCCTGCGTGGCAAGACCCACCTGCGAGAACAGCCGTTCCGATCCGCAGCCGGGGAAATAGAACACTGCCTCGGAATCGTCGCTCACCTTGGCCGGATTGCGGATCACCGGGATGTAGCGCGCGTCCTCCACATCCAGCAGCGCGCGCGCGGTGCGCTTGGGCAGGCCGCCCGGCATCGGCCGGTTGATGAAGTGGATCACCTGCGCCTTGATTTGCGGTTTGCCGGTGGTCGAAGGCGGGTGTTTGGTCTGCGACTGGATGAGGCCGAGCATCTTCGCCACGCGGTTACCCAGGCGTTGCGCCTTGAATCCCCAGTCGATCATCAGGGTGCGAAGCAGCTTCACCGTCGACGGATCGGTGGCGGTGAGAAAGGCCATCGCAGTCGCGGTGCCCGGGTTGAATTTTTTCTTGCCCTGGCGGCGCAGGAAATTGCGCATCGCAATCGACACGTCGCCGAAGTCGATGTCCACCGGGCAGGGGTTGGCGCACTTGTGGCAGATGGTGCAATGGTCGGCGACGTCGCTGAATTCATCGAAGTGCTGCAGCGACACGCCGCGGCGCGTCTGCTCCTCGTAGAGAAAAGCCTCGATCAGCAGCGAGGTCGCGAGGATCTTGTTCCTCGGCGAATACAGCAGGTTGGCGCGCGGGACGTGCGTGGCGCACACCGGCTTGCACTTGCCGCAGCGCAGGCAGTCTTTCACCGATTCCGAGATCCGGCCGATCTCCGACTGTTCCAGAATCAGCGATTCCGAGCCGAGCAGGCTGAAGGAAGGCGTGTAGGCATTGCGCAGGTCGCCGCCGGCGAGGAGCTTGCCCTTGTTGAACCGCCCTTCGGGATCGACCCGGTCCTTGTAGACGCGGAACGCCTCCACTTCACCCGGCTCGAGGAATTCGAGCTTGGTGATGCCGATGCCGTGTTCGCCCGAGATCACGCCGCCCAGCTGCTTGGCGAGCGCCATGATGCGCGCCACCGCCTCGCCCGCCTCGTGCAGCATCTCGTAGTTGTCCGAGTTCACCGGGATGTTGGTGTGCACGTTGCCGTCCCCGGCGTGCATGTGCAGCGCCACCCATACCCGTCCGCGCAGCACGCGCTTGTGGATCGCATCGCAGGTCTCGAGGATCCTGCGGTAGAGCGCGCCCTCGAACAGCTCGGCGAGTTCGCTCTTCACTTCCTCTTTCCAGGACACGCGAAGCGTGTGGTTCTGCACCACGGCAAATACCGTGCCGCCGGGATTCGCCGCCGCCGCGAGCGCGGGAACGCGTTCGCGATCGGTCTGCGCAAGCGGGGTATCGAGATGATCAAGCAGGTAGCGCCAGCGGCCGCGCACGCCTTCGATGAGGTCCTGCGCGGCGGCGCGTCGCTCGCCAAGCATTTCCTCGGCGGCGAGTGTCTCGTCGGGATGATGCAGCGGCAGATCGCCGCGGAAGTATTCGTCGAGCGCATCCAGCAGCGCGAGTTTGTTGCGAATCGACAGCTCGATGTTGATCCGCTCGATGCCGTCCGAGTAGTCGCCGAGGCGGTCCAGCGGGATCACCACGTCCTCGTTGATCTTGAACGCGTTGGTGTGCTTGGCGATCGCGGCGGTGCGCGAGCGGTCGAGCCAGAAGGTGCGGCGCGATTCGGCCGACACCGCGATGAAGCCCTCGGCGCCGCGCGCGTTCGCGAGGCGCACGACGTGGCTCGCCGCCTGTGCGACCGCCGAGTCGTCTTCGCCAACGATGTCGGCGAGCAGCACCATCTTCGGCCGCCCGGGGCGCCGCGCCTTGGGCGCGTAGCCCACCGCGCGGATGTAGCGTTCGTCCAGATGTTCGAGGCCGGCGAGTTGCACCCGCGAGGGCGAGTCGCGCAGGTCGAGCGAATCCAGGTAGGTCTTGATCTCGACGATCGAGGGCACCGAATCGCGCACCTGGCCGTAGAACTCGAGGCACACCGTGCGCACGGCGCGCGGCATGCGGTGCAGGATGAAGCGCGCGGAGGTGATGATGCCGTCGCAGCCTTCCTTCTGGATGCCGGGCAGTCCGCCGAGCACCTTGTCGGTCACGTCCTTGCCCAGGCCCGCCTTGCGGAAGGTGCGGCCGGGAATGTTCAGCATCTCCGGTTCGCTGTCGGGGGTGCGGGCGTCGGCGCGAAAACGCTGCACCGAGAACCGCGCCACATCGACTTCGTGGATCTTGCCCAGGTTGTGATCGAGTCGCGTCACCTCGATGAAGCGACCCTGCGGGTCCACCATGCGCCAGGAGGCGAGGTTGTCGATCGCGGTGCCCCAGAGCACGGCTTTCTTGCCGCCCGCGTTCATCGCCACGTTGCCGCCGATACAGGAGGCATCCGACGAGGTCGGGTCGCAGGCGAAGACGAGGCCCACCGCATCGGCCGCGTCCATCGCGCGCTTGGTCACCACCCCCGCGCCGCAACGGATCGTGGCATAGGGATGGTCGAGACCGGGAAGGGTAAGTGTCTCCACCGCGCCGAGCGTGTCGAGCTTTTCGGTGTTGATCACGGCTGACAACTTGGTGAGAGGCACCGCGCCGCCGGTGTAGCCGGTGCCGCCGCCGCGCGGGATGAGCGTGAGGCCGAGTTCGATGCAGTCGCGCACGATCTGGGCGACTTCCTCTTCCGTGTCGGGCGAGATCACCACGAACGGGTACTCGACGCGCCAGTCGGTGGCGTCGGTCACATGCGACACCCGCGCGAGGCCGTCGAAGCAGATATTGTCCTTGCGCGTGTGGCGGGCCAGTACTTTCTGCGTCTTCTTGCGCAAGCTGCGGGTTTCCTCGAACCAGCGCTCGAAGGACTGCACGGCGGTTTGCGCGGCGGTCAGCAGCAGT
>CANIEV010000178.1 GCA_947466535.1 Betaproteobacteria bacterium | reverse complement strand
TTGCTTGCAAACGCGCGCCGACGCACCACGCAGATCGTCGCGTTGGCGGCAATCTCCGCGACGGCCTCCGCTGGAGACACCGCCCGCCTCGCCCAGGTGGAGCGTTCGGGTGACCTCGTCTGCGAATTCAACAAAAGCGGCGAGACCCGGGCAAAGAGCACCCCCGACCTGATGCTGATCGTCGAGCAAAATCGCGGCACCGTTCCCGGCACCGCGAGGCTGGTGTCGAGCCGATCGAGCGGCGGACGCGAAGCACGGCTCTATGCCGGCGACACCGGCGTGCATCTGGTGGAGAACGTCGCATCAAGCGTTCGTGTCACCACCCTGCTCTCCTGCGAGAACGAATCCGGCGAGGGAAACAAGCGCCGCTGCACCCGTTATGCCGCGGTGAATGCGTGGCACTTCGATGACAGCGTGCGCCGCGATCCCGATGCGGCGTTCCGCAAATTGCCCGGCACCTCGTACCACGGCTTCTGCGAAGCCTGGCATATGGGGAGTGCGCGGGTCATCAATCGATAAGGGCCCTCAGCTTCCGACCTCAGCTTCCAACGATCCCGCCGTCCTCGCGCCGGATCGCCACCGTCGCCGAACGCGGCCGGCCGTCGGCGCGATGGTCCGGCCACTGGCTCTGACCGCCTTCGCCGGGATGCTGAACATCGATGAACAAGGTGCGACCATCGGGCGTACCGGTCATGCCGGTAATTTCGCAGCCGACCGGCCCGACGAGAAACCGCCTTATTTCCCCGGTCAGCACATCCGCGGCGAGCATCTGGTTGTTGCCGATGTTCGCGTAGTCCGCGCTTTTCATCTGCGAGGGTGCCGCGTCAGTCTGTATCCAGAGCACCCCGCGGCGGTCGAACCACAAACCGTCGGGGCTGCCGAATGCATCGCCCTTCACGTTGCCGCGTTTTGCGCTGTCCGCGTTCGCAGGATCGCCTGCAAGCACGAAGATGTCCCAACGAAACGAAGTTGCTGAGGCATCGGCGCGCGGCCCGGTCCCGTCACGCCACCGGATGATGTGCCCGTACACGTTATCGGTCCGGGGATTGGCCGGATCGGTACCGGGCGATCCCGCACGGCCGCGGGACGTGTTGTTGGTGAGCGTGCAATACACCTCGCCGGTCGTCGGATGCACCGCGATCCATTCCGGGCGGTCCATGCGCGTCGCACCGACCGCGTCCGCCGCCTGACGCGTGCGGATCAGTACTTCCGCCGCATCCGCGAATCCGTTGGCCGCGACAAGCGGCCCCTGCCCGTGCACCAGCGGCAGCCAGGTGCCGCTGCCGTCGGCATCGAAGCGCGCGGCGTACAGCGTGCCGTGATCCAGAAGATCGCGATTGGCCGCAGGGTTCTTCGGATCGAATCGGTCACGCGAGACGAACTTGTAGATGCGCTCGAACGGCTCGTCATCGCCCATGTACACCACCGCCCTGCCGTCGGGCGCGAGCGTGAGCATCGCGCCCTCGTGCTTCATCCGCCCGAGCGCAGTGCGCTTGACCGGTTTCGAGGCCGGGTCAAAGGGATCGATCTCCACCACCCACCCGAAACGATTGGGTTCGTTCGGATGCTTTGACGCATCAAAGCGTTCATCGGTTTCGTTCCAGCGGTTGTAGGCGCGCGAACCCACGCCGTAGCGCTTGTGATCGGCGTTGCTGCCGCCCGCGAAATAGCCGTTGAAGTTCTCTTCGCAGGTGAGGTAGGTACCCCAGGGCGTGCGGCCGCCGGCGCAATTGTTCATCGTCCCGAGCACTTCGAGCCCCGCCGGATCGGCGGCGGTGCGCAGGAGAGCATGTCCCGCAGCCGGCCCCGAGATACGCATCGGCGTACGCGCTGTGATACGCCGCGCATACTTCGACGGCCGCACCACGCTCCAGCCCCCACCTCGCAGTTGCACCTCGATCACGGACACCCCGTGCGCATTCTGTGACTTGAGCGTCTTCTCGGCGCTCAATGTTTTAGTGCCGTCCGGGTGAAGCAGGCTCTCGTCGGTGTACTCGTGGTTGATCGCGAGCAGGCCGTGCGTCGACCCGCCCTGGCCCGAAGTCAGGGGGAAAAATTCGATGGCATCGTGATGCATGCCCGCCTGCTGCGCCTGCTCGGTGGCGGTGTTGCCCGCATCGAACCTGAACGCGGGTCCGGTTCCGGTCAACCCGGTGGGGTCGCCCCACGCGTAGAGGACGTCCGCCCTATAGCCCGGCGGCACGCTGAGCCGGTCGGCGGTCGATGTCGCTACGGAGGCGAATCCCAGGGGAGACGCCGCGAACGCTTCGGCAGCGACACCACCTATCGCAAGCAATGCGCCCGCGCTGCCGAACTTGAGCATCTCGCGGCGGGAGAAGCGCGCCTCGACAATGTCGCTGAACAGCGAACCGCCCGAGCCTGTGCTTTCAATCATGGGGTCAACCCGTTTCATGGCTGCAATTATCCACCGCGCTGGCCGAGAAAGTGCCGCGCATAGCGCATGTCCACGCGGGCCATCGGCATCATGATCATCAGGTCGGCGGTGTTGAATTCCGGGTCCCAGGCTGGATCGCCGCAGACCCAGGCGCCAACCCGGAAATAGCCTTTGATAAGGGCCGGTATCGCGGCGCGATGGCCCTCGGGCACTTCGCGCAGCGGCAACGGATTCTTCGGGAATGCCCGGTATTCGGGCGGGCACAGCCAGGTTTCAGCCGCCTTCCTGTAAATCGCACTCGCCGACACGCCGCCATCGGCGAGGCTCACGCTTGCGCAACCCATCAGGTACTGCAGCCGATGCCGCATGATGTAGCGCGCAAGGCCCGACCAGAGTTGCGTCACCACTGCTCCGGATCGATGCTCGGGATGAATGCAGGAGCGCCCGAGCTCCACCATGGAGTCCCGCAGCGGCGCGAAGCGCATGAGATCGAATTCCTGTTCGGAGTAATAGCCACCGGCGTTCGCCGCGCCCTTCGGCCCGAGCACGCGGTAGGTGCCCACCACCTCGCCGGTCGTGAGTTCGCGCACCACGAGGTGGTCGCAAAAAGGATCGAAGCGGTCCGCGTCTATACCCGAATCGCCGAGGTCGGCGCCCATTTCCTCCGCGAACACCCGAAAGCGCAAGCGCTGTGCTTCTTCGATCTCGCCGGCAGTCCTGGCGATCGCTACGCGGTAGGTCGGCTCGTGACGCCTTTCGGTGCGGTGTTCCTGCAGTTGCATGGCGATTCCTCATGAACATTGGACACCACGCATTCTTTGAAACCGCAATGACAAAGCCGTGACACGATAGTGAAATCTCCGTGACAGATACTTCACGCGAGCCTTGGAGGGAGTCCCAGCGTGGAAGAAAGTCCGTTCAAAGGAAAGACCGGCCTGCGGCGCGTCTTCAATGCCTTCGGCTATTCGATCACCGGCCTCGGTTCCGCGATCCGGCACGAAGACGCATTCCGACAGGAGGTGGTGCTCGCCGCTATCCTGATTCCGCTGGCGATCTGGCTGGATGTGTCCGGTGCGGAGCGCGCGATGATGATCGCCTCGGTGCTACTGGTCCTGATCGTGGAGCTCCTGAATTCGGCGGTGGAGGCCACCGTAGACAGGATCTCGCTTGACAACCATCGCCTCGCCAAGCGCGCCAAGGACATCGGCAGTGCCGCGGTGCTGATCGCGTTCGTCAACGCAGCGGCAGTGTGGACCGCGATTCTGGTGCGTTGAACAGGTCCGCGAGCGAATCTCGCAGCCGTCCGACATCTCCCTGTAACATTCGACCGGCACGCTCCATCGCCGGTTTTCTTGTGGCCGCCTGTGTCGATCCGGCCATCTATCACCCGCCTACTGACACCACCCATGCTTCGAAACCTGCCCACCCTGTTTGTTTGCGCCGCGATGTGCGCGATCGCCAATGCCTCAATCGCCGCAGACACGACTACAGCCGAGGCAGGAACAAGCGCGGTCGAAACCCGCTTCCAGTGGACCACCGTCCGCCAGCAGAAGCGCGCCTTCAATTCGCCCTACTCGGGACCGCGCAGCCTGAACGGCAACAGGGAAAGCAGCCAGTCCACCACCGCCACCCTGTTCCTCGGCGCAAACCTCGGCAGCGGAACCGAGTTCTATTTCAATCCCGAATTCGCGCAGGGCGTGCCGCTGTCGCAACTGCAGGGGCTGGCCGGTTTCACCAACGGCGAACTAGCGCGCACCTCGGGCCCGGACCCGCGCATCTACCGTGCGCGCGCCTTCGTGCGAAAGACCTGGAACCTCGGCGGTGCGATGGAAGCGGTGGAATCCGACGATAACCAGGTGGCAACGTCCTACACCGCCGAGCGTCTCGTGCTGACTGCGGGCAACCTCTCGGTGCTGGATGTGTTCGACGGCGTCGATTACAGCCGCGACGCGCGCACCCAGTTCATGAACTGGTCATCGCTCACCTATGCCGCCTGGGACTACGCCGCCGACTCCCGCGGCTACACCTGGGGCGCCGCGCTCGAATACATCACGCCTCGGTACCAGGTCCGCGCCGGGCGCTTCCTCATGCCGATGGAATCCAACGGACTGCGGCTGGACACGCGCCAGTCGCGCCAGCACGGAGACGCGTTCGAACTCGAACTGCCGTTCGAATTCGCCGGTCGCAGCGGCACGCTTCGCCTGCTCGGCTTCCAGAACAAGACGGTGTCCGGCCAATTCGACGCGGCGATCACGCTCGCACGTACTGCAGGCGGCGTGCCCGACCTGTCCGCGGTGCGCGAACTGCGCACCAAGCGCGGCATCGGCATTGGCGCACAGTACGAACTCGTGAAGGACCTCGGAGGCTACGTGCGCACCGCCTGGAACGACGGCCGCACGGAAACCTATGCCTTCACCGAAGTCGATCAGTCGTTTTCAGCGGGAATCCTCGCCCGCGGCGGACGCTGGGGACGTGCGAAAGACACGGCCGGCGTTGCCCGCTATGTGAATTCGCTGAAAGGCCCGCACCGCAATTACCTGGCCGCCGGCGGCACCGGCTTTTTTCTCGGCGACGGCCAGTTGAATTACGGCCCGGAGAAAACCACCGAAATCTTCTACAGCGCCAACCTGCTCACCCGTGCCTTTGCCACGCTCGGATTCCAGAGAACGACCAACCCCGGCTACAACCGCGACCGCGGGCCGGTGAACGTCGCAAGCGTGAGGCTGCACATCACGTTCTGATCTGGGCGAGGATTGCTTCGCTTCGCTCGGCCCGCGGAGATTGCTTCGCTTCGCTCGCAATGACGGCATCGCCGTTGTCATTGCGAGGAGCAACGCGACGAAACAATCTCATCTCGTCGGGATTGCAGAGGTTGCTTCGCTTCGCTCGACCGCCGGAGATTGCTTCGCTGCACTCGCAATGACGGCACCGCCGTTGTCATTGCGAGGAGCAATGCGACGAAGCAATCTCACCTCATCGGGATTGCAGAGGTTGCTTCGCTTCACTCGACCGCCGGAGATTGCTTCGCTGCGCTCGCAATGACGGCACCGCCGTTGTCATTGCGAGGAGCAATGCGACGAAGCAATCTCACCTCATCGGGATTGCAGAGGTTGCTTCGCTTCGCTCGACCGCCGGAGATTGCTTCGCTGCGCTCGCAATGACGGCACCGCCGTTGTCATTGCGAGGAGCGCAGCGACGAAGCAATCTCACCTCGTCGTGATTGCAGAGATTGCTTCGCTTCACTCGACCGCCGGAGATTGCGTCGCTTCGCTCGCAATGACCAAACCGGTCGCTAGTCCGGCTTGACGTTGTTCGCCCGCACCACCGCAGTCCACTTCCTTTCCTCGCGCTCGATCATGCGCTCGCTTTCCTCGAGCGCAAGCCCGAGCACTTCCACGTCCGAGCGGGCAAGCGAGGCGCGGAACTCCGGTTTCTGCAGGGAAGCCTTCACCGCATCGTTCAGCCGACCGAGAATGTCGCGCGGCACCGCCTTCGGTCCGAAAAGTCCGACCCAGACGGTGACATCGAAATTCGGGAATCCGGATTCGGCCATCGTCGGGACATCGGCGAGCAGGCGCGAACGCCGCGTACCGGTGGAGGCGATCGCGCGCATCCTGCCGTCCTTGAGGTACTGCGCCACGATCGTGGAGGCAAGAAAAGTCATCTGGATCTGCCCCGACAGCACATCCGCGATCGCCGCGCTGCCGCCCTTGTAGGGGACGTGCACGATATCCACTCCGGCCTGCGACTTGAGCATCTCCCCCGACATATGCGGCGTGGTGCCGATGCCGGCCGAGGAGTAGTTGAGCTTTCCCGGGCTCGCCTTGGCAAGCGCGATCAGATCCTTCAGCTCCTTCGCCGGCACCGCGGATCCGAGGGTGAGCACGAGTGGCGTGTCGGCGACGATTGACACCACCTGCATGTCTCGGCGCAGGTCGAATCCTGCACGCGGCTGGATGATCGGCGTGATCAGGATGCCGGTATCCACCACCAGCAGCGTGTGACCGTCGGCCGGCGCCTGGCGCACCGCGTCGATACCCACCGCGCCCGCCGATCCGGGGCGGTTCTCCACCACCAGCGGCTGGCCGAGCGGCTCGGCGAGATGCTGCGCGAGTTGCCGGCCCATGCTGTCGATCAGCCCGCCCGGCGCGTAGGGCACGATGATGCGCAGCGGCTTAGTGGGAAAAGGCTGCGGAAACGACTGCGCCTGTGCCTCCGCGGACAAACACAGGCTCAGCGCGAGCGATGCAGCGATTGATGCAAATCGAACGCTCATCCTTCGTTTCCTCCGCGCCCGGCCATCCGCTTCGCATCCGCCAGCCGCTGCACCCAGTATTCCCAGGGCTTGGAGACCGAGAACTCGCTTTCGATGAACTTCGCCGCGGTCACCGACTCCTGTTTGGTGAGGTAATTCACCTTGCCGATCTTCATCGCGTCGAGTTGCAGCTTCGCATTCATCTCGGTGAAGATCGCGCGGAACACCGCCTGCTTGAGCGAGACGCCGACGGTGGTGCTGCCGTGGCCGCGCATCAGCACCACCGGCGCGCGATCGAGGGATTTCGCCAGCGCCTTGCCGCGGCCGGGCGTGAGGATCAGCAGGTCCGTCGCCGGGCCTTCGGTGTCGCGGATCTCGAACAGCGGCACCTTGCAAAGCCCGAGGAAACAACTCACATGCCACACCGGACGCAGGCGGTTGCCGGTGATACCGAAAGGGATCACTCCCGGCGAATGGCTGTGGACGATCGCCATCACGTCGGGACGGGCGCGGTAGATCTCGCTGTGGATGAAGCGCTCGCCGGTGAGCTGGCCGCTGCTGCCGTCGGCCGCGTTCGCGTCGAGGTCGAGCACCATGATGTCGCCCTTTTGCACCGCGCGCGGCGTGCGGTGGCACGAGATCAGGAAGCGATCGGGACTCTTGTCGTGGCGCGCGCTGACGTGGCCGTAACCGTCGAGCACGCCCTCGTTCGAGAGGATGTGGTTCGCAAGGACGAGGTCATCGATGAGTTGAGGATCGGGCGTTGAGACGCTGCGCAGGGCCGCGGCGCCACGGGCGTTCGTCGGACTCTTCGTCGTGCTTTTTTTTGTTGCGCGCTTTTTAGTGGCCATGCTGCCTCCGTGTCTGGAAGGCAATTATGTCGCAGCCGGCAACCGAGTGATACGAAGCCTGCGGCATGGCGACGAGGTCGCCTGCGGCTAGGGGTTCCACAACCACGCCGCTCCACGCACGCCGCTGGAGTCGCCGTGGCGATGCTTCACCAGACGCGTCGCCACCGTGTCGGAGAAGATGTGCTCGCCCCAGAGCTGCGGCACATTCAAGTACAGACGATCGAGGTTGGACACGCCGCCGCCGAGCACGATCACATCCGGGTCGAGGATGTTGATCACGACGCCCAGCGAACGCGCGAGCCGCGCCTCGTAGCGCGACAGGGCCGCCTCCGCGACGACATCACCCGCCTCCGCGGCGGCGGCAATGGCGCCCGGCGACGCCGCAAGCCCTCCATGCAACGCGTAGTCGCGCGACAGTCCCGGACCGGACAGCCAGGTTTCCACGCATCCCTCGCGCCCGCAATAGCATCGCGGCGCCGGCGTGTCGTCCGTACCCTGCCACGGCAGCGGGTTGTGCCCCCACTCCCCCGCGATCGAGTTCGCACCGCCGATCACAGCACCGTTCACCACGATGCCGCCGCCCACGCCTGTGCCGAGGATCACGCCGAACACCACCCGCGCCCCCGCCGCCGCACCGTCCACCGTCTCGGACAGTGCAAAGCAGTTGGCGTCGTTCTCAAGCCTCACTTCGCGCCCGAGCCGGCGTTCGAGGTCTTCGCGGATCGGCCGGTCGATCAGGCACACCGAGTTGGAATTCTTCAGACGGCCGGTGGCTGACGAGATCGACCCCGGCGTGCCGATGCCCACCGTGCCCTGCTCGCCGAGATCGCGCTCCGCGTCCAGCACCAGCTTAGCGACCGCATCGAGCGTGCCTTCGTAATCCCCCACCGGCGTCGCCACACGGCGGCGCGCGAGTTCCCGGCCGTCGGCGGCGAGCACGATCGCCTCGATCTT
>CANIEV010000177.1 GCA_947466535.1 Betaproteobacteria bacterium | reverse complement strand
AGGCCTTCCGCTTCTGGCTCAAGCTCGGCTTCATCAGCTTCGGCGGTCCCGCCGGGCAGATCGCGATCATGCATCAGGAGCTGGTCGAGCGGCGGCGCTGGATCTCCGAGAAGCGCTTCCTGCACGCGCTCAACTACTGCATGGTCCTGCCCGGTCCGGAGGCGCAGCAACTGGCGACCTATCTCGGCTGGCTGATGCACCGGACCTGGGGCGGCATCGTTTCGGGCGGGCTCTTCGTTCTGCCCTCGCTGTTCATCCTCATCGGCCTTACCTGGATCTATATGGCCTTCGGCAATCTGCCCGTGGTGGCGGGCATCCTCTACGGCATCAAGCCGGCGGTAACCGCGATCGTGCTGCACGCCGCGTGGCGCATCGGCTCGCGCACGCTTCGCAACGCGTGGACCTGGTCGATCGCGGTCGCCGCGTTCATCGCGATCTTCGCGCTGCATCTGCCCTTTCCCGCGATCATTCTCGGCGCCGCCGTTGTCGGCTGGATCGGCGGGCGCGTCGCCCCGGACAAGTTCCGCGCGGGCGGTGGACATGCCGGCGCGGACAAGAGCTACGGCCCGGCGCTGATCGATGACGACACGCCCACACCGCCGCATGCGCGCTTCACGCGCTCGCGCCTTCTCACGGTGGTCGCCGCAGGCATCGGCCTGTGGGCGATCAGCATGGCGGCTTTGATCGCCCTCGCCGGCGGCGAAGGCGTGCTCGCGCAGATCGGCGGGTTCTTCACCAAGGCGGCACTGCTCACCTTCGGCGGCGCCTACGCGGTCTTGCCCTACGTGTATCAGGGCGCGGTGGACCAGTTCCAGTGGCTCACGCCGAAACAGATGATCGACGGGCTTGCACTCGGCGAAACCACGCCCGGCCCGCTGATCATGGTGGTGGCCTTCGTCGGCTTTGTCGGTGGCTGGACCCAGGCCGCGGCAGGTGCGATGCCGGGCGGCGATGTGCTCTGGCTCGCGGGTGCCGCCGGCGCGGCGGTCGCAACCTGGTTCACCTTTCTGCCCTCGTTCATCTTCATCCTCGCGGGCGGCCCGGTGGTCGAATCCACCCACGGCAAGCTCGGTTTCACCGCGCCGCTGACAGGGATCACAGCCGCGGTGGTCGGCGTGATCGTCAACCTTGCGGTGTTCTTCGCCTGGCATGTGCTCATGCCCAACGGAAATTCAGGGCGCTTCGACTGGCCATCGGCGGTGATCGGCGTCGCCGCATGGCTTGCGCTGACACGCTACAAGCAGAGCGTGATCCGGGTGATTCTCGGCTGCGGTGCCGCGGGCCTGCTGCTGAAACTCGTGGCTGGAACCTAAGGAATCGCTGATCAAGTCCAATTTCGAGGCTTGAAGGTTCAGCGTTCCCTCTGGGATGGGGGGGTTACGAGGGGGCGTAGCCCCCTTGTTCAGTGGCTCCCTAACCCTGCGACACAGGGGCCTGTCCGCTGTATCGGGCCCTGTGCCGGGCCTATTCCGAGAGCGGCACGCTGATATCGACGCGCCGATTGAGCGCACGCCCCGCATCGTTGGCGTTGGTCGCGACCGGGTCGGCCTCGCCCAGTCCCTCGGACGAAACGCGATCGGCGGGAATGCCTTTCGCGCCAACCAGATACTCCCGCACCGCGTCTGCGCGCTTCACCGACAGGGCCTGATTGGTCGCGCTCGATCCGCGATCATCGGTATAGCTGCGCACAAGAACCTTAGCGACGGCCGTTTCCTTCAGAAAATCGCCCACGCCATCGAGAACCTTGCGTCCGGCAGGCGAAATCTCATTGGCCGGTGTGAACAGGTTCGCCACCGTCATCGAAATCACCACCCGACGGCCGGACACACGCGAGGTCGTCTGCGGGATTTTCCCGGCCGCCGCAAGCACCGCACGTTCGCGCTCCATCGCCTGGGTCTGCAGGGCCTGCGCCGCACGATCCTTCTCCAGGGCTGCGAGCTTTTCCTGCATCGCCGCCTGCTCCGCGGCACGTTGCCTATCGGTGTCCGCGCGCTGGCGCTCGGCCTCCGCGAGTTTCCTTTGCGCCTCTTCGAGTTGCCGGCGGTCGGTATCGGTCGTCGCCTGCGCTGCCTTCGCCTTGGCGTCGGTGGCCTCGCGCTCTCGCGCGATCGCAAGCGCCCCCTGAAAACCGGCAAGAAGTTTCTGCGCTTCCGCCAGTTCGAGTCGCGTCGCGACCCGTCGCGCCTTGGCCTCCGCCGTCTCCGCCTTCACCCGCGCCATACGCGCCAGATAGACGATCTCCTCGTCACGCTCGCGACGCGTTGCCGCGGTGGCCACGCGTCCCAGAATCGAGGTGGCGGAGTCCAGTGCCTTTTCCGCCTGCGAATACCAGGAGCGCGCCGCCGCCAGATCATCCCCGCCCTCGCGCTCGCCGCCCGCCTGGCGTGCCCGCTCGATCGCGCTGCGCGCGGCTTCGACCGCCGATGCAGCAGATTCCTGCGCAAATGCCGGCTGAACGCAGGCGAGCGCAGCCATCGCCAACAGCACCGACCCAAGGATGTTCAAAGTCGCCCTCATGGTTTGGCTCCCGAGCCCAGCCGCTCGATATCGGCGCGCGCGTTCTTCGCCGCCTCTTGGGTGGACGCGACGTTCTGCCGCTCCTCCCCGAGCTCGCCCACCGCCATCGCGAGTTCCGCGTAGGCGCGCGCCAGGCGCGCCGCGCGGCCGAACTTTTCGCCGCTTTTCTGTTTTCTGGCTTCTTCCGCCGCCAGCACGCTGTCCTGTGCCGCCTTGAGCTGCGCCCCCGAGTGCTTCGCCGCCGGGCCCTTTTGCGCCGCCTCGATAGCGGTCTTCGCGTCGCGCAGTTCCTGCTCCTGTGTCGGCCCGACATCCTGCGCGAGCGCCGCGCCCGTCATCGCAAGCAAGGCGAGTCCGATGAATCCTGGACGAAATTGCATGCTCAGTCTCCGTTATGTGCATTGACGCCGCATTCTGTGGCGGCTCGGTGGAACAACGGAACCAATTTACATGGAGCCAAGGGCAGGCGCAAACGCGGTGCCGCCCGTCAACACAAGAGAATACAGGCACGCGTCAATTGACGTATCCGGCCAAGGACAACGACCTACCGCCGAAGGCCCCCGCTGGCGGCACCGCCTAGCCAAGCGCCTACGTCGCGACATCCACCAGCATGTCCGCAAGCGCCCGCGGTGCCGTCACCATCGCGTCGTGCGGCGCATCGAGTTCGCGGTAGTCCCAACCGCCCTCGGCGCGGATCCTAGCCGAGATCGCGACAAACGCCGCGCGCTGCTGCGACACGCAGGAAATGTAGGTCTTCGAAATCGCAAGCCGCGCATCGTTTGATAACGGCAGCGGATCGGTGAGCGTTTTCGCGGGTTGCGGCCCTACCCGCGGATTCATCCAGGCGAGGTCTTCCGGCGCGACCACACCCCACACCGCCAGGGGCGGCACCGGTGACAGCCAGCCCTCGCCCTCGGTGTCGATCGCCTTCCTCATCGCCGCGCCCTGCTCCGGCGGCACGGAACCGGCCACCGAATCGCCGTTCTGCGGCGCGAAGGCATCGAGAAACACCAGCCGCTTCAGGCGCTGCGGCACGCGGTCGGCCACGCCCGAGATCACCATGCCTCCGTAGCTGTGGCCGAGCAGGACAACATCGGTAAGGTCTTCATAGTCGAGAAGCGCAAGCACATCCTCGATATGCGTCGCGAGATTGACCTCGCGGTCGAGCAGGTGACGCCGCTCGCCCATGCCGGTGAGCGTGGGCGCATACACCTCGTGCCCCGCCGCGCGCAAATACGGCAACACCCGCTTCCAGCACCACCCGCCGTGCCAGCCACCGTGAATCAGAACGATTGTCGCCATGCATGGTTCCTTGTTGATTTTTCAGTACTGGCCGCGAGGGTGAATCTGCCGATCACGCTAAGGCGCCGCGCCGCCCCGATCCATCAGGCGGCCGAGAAACGCGCTCACCGCCGCGGGACTCTCGAGCGGCGTCAGATGACGCGCACCGGCGAGCACCTCGAGCGATGCACCGGGTATGCCGTCACGCAGCGCCTGCGCCATCGCAAGCGGCGTGGCGTAGTCCTCTTCGCCGACCAGTACCGCGGAAGGCACTGCAATCCGCGGCAATGCTTCGCGCAGGTCGCAGGCACCGAGCATGCGGCAGCTCTCGGCGTAGGCCGCCGGGTCATTCGCGAGAAAGCGTCTCACGCAGTCTGCGACCACGTCCGCGCGCGCCGAGCGGAAGGTTTCGCTGAACCAGCGGGTGGTCTGGAATTCCACCAGCGAGGCAAGCCCCGCATCGAGCGCGCGGTTCGCGCGCTCGGCCCACTGCGAAGGCGCGTCGGCGCCGTACCAGGCTGTCGTGTCTACAAGACCCAGCGCGGACGTCCGCTCCGGATGCTGTGCGGCAAAACCGAGCGCCACGCAACCACCCATCGACGCGCCGGCAACAAGCGCATCGCGCCAGCCGAGATGATCGAACAGTTCGGCGAGATCGTCCGCGAACCGTTCGATCATGTAGGGGCCGGCGGGTTTGTCCGATGCTCCGTGACCGCGGCAATCGGGGATGAGTACACACGCACGCCCGGATAGCTGCTTGGCTACCGGACGCCAGAACTCGCGATCCATTGCGAGCGAATGAACGAGCGCCACGCGATGCGCGGATGCCGGATCACCGTGCAGCGTGTAGCCGATGCGAACGCCGTCCTTCAGGCAGTGCGTGCCGTCCATCGACGACGTGTTCCTGGTCATTCGCGACGGGCTAGTCGAGCAGCTTGCGCTCGCGCATCCAGCCCATCTGCATGTCCACCGCCTCCTGCAGCAGCTCGGGCTGGGCCACGTAGTAGTGGGTCGCGCCCTTGATCTGGCGGAAGGTCTTGTCCTTGCTGCCCGCCGCGTTATAGATGCGCCCGGTGTGCGGCTGCGGCACCGCGTCGTCGGCGGTGTTCTCGATCGCGAGGAACGGCACCTTGATCGTCGCGGCGCATTTCTCGCCGTGCGCATGGGTGTCGTCGATCGACCACTGCGACAGCCAGGAACGCAGGGTCGAGAAGCGACCCATACCCACCGGGCCGGTGTTCACCGTCTCGGGCACGCCGAGGAAGCAGCTGCCGATCTTGCGGTCGTTGGGTTCGATCGTGCCGTCCAGCCAGCGCGGTTCGGCCATGGTTCGATGGGTCACAAAGCCGCGCTCGAGCTCGTTGCCGCCGCGTTTCTTCAGCGTGTCGAGCATCTCCCTCACCCACTGGGTGCGGCGACGGATGCGCGCAAGCTGCGCGGCACGGAAGCGCTCGATGAAATCCTTCGAGTACGGCGGCTTGTGCAGCCCGTTGTAGAGATCCAGTTCGGGGTCACGGCGGTCCGGGTCGTCTTCGTCAATCACCGACGGATCGATCCATTCGGCGAGCAGCAGGGCGCGCGATACATGCGCCGCCTGGAAGATCATCGCATCGGCGGGAATGAGCTTCGCGCCCTTGATGTCCACCGGGTCGCCCGCGGGCGTCTTCTCGATCGTCGGATTCTCCGCCTGCGACTGATAGAACAGCGACAGAGATCCTCCGCCCGACCAGCCGACGATCACGATCTTCTCGTAGCCCCACTTCTCCTTCGCGTGGCGGATGTAGGCACCAAGATCAAGAATGACCTTCTCGAATATCAGCGGGTTGTCGTTCTTGGCGTAACGGCTGCCGGCGCAGAGCACGTGCACGCCGTGCGCCGCCATCGCGCGCGGCATCGGGAGGAGTTGCAGCGTGGAGGCGGGGTGCATGTATATCAGCAGCATCTTCGAGGGCCGCCCCTTGGGGCGATAGCGCACGCCCTCGACGTTCACCATGCCCTGGCTGCTGGCGAATCCGTACACCTCGCGGAATTGGGAGGTCTCCGCGTAGGCCACATGGACCCACTCCGCCTCGACTTCGAATGTTTCCTTCGCCATGGTGCCTCTCCTCGTGTTTTTGTGTGCCCGACATTATGAAGGACGGGCCTGAAATACGGGGAGGGGCTGTGGCTGGAGCGCCCGTCGGCCCCAACCTGAGCGCGTGTGGAAACGCGTGGCCGGGACTCTATTTTCCCGTAGATCCCCAACATTTTTTTCCAAACCCGTTGACTGACGCCTGAAAGCGGACGATTGACGATCAGAAATGAAACAGAAATCTCCTGTCTTCCCGGGTGCCATCGCCATCTAGGCGCGTACTCGGAATTGGTTCGCGGAACCATTTTGCATCCCCCCGCAGGAGTCCTGGAATCAGCGTCGCGGAGTCCGCGGCCGATGATTCCAGGCACCGGGTGCACCGATCTGTCCTAGACTGGAAAACATGCGCCGCGTTCGCGGCGACGCCGCATGTCCCGGGAGGGGGGTGAACATGAAATGGCTGTCGAAGGTGATTGCAGCAATCGTCGACGCGGTTGTCGAAGTCATCGATCAGGTACTGACCGCGGTGGTGGAGTTCGTCTCCGACGTGATCGAGATGATAGGCCACGGGCTTGGTGATTTTTTCAACTGGCTCGCCGATGCTTACGAAGACATTCCGGGCAATTCCCGCCCGGGAAGCGCGAGCGGACTGCGCTGGATCGGCAACATGCTCGACAAGGCTTGCGAGACGCTCGCCGTCATCCTAAAGGCGAGCGCCTCCCTCCTCATCGATATGCTTACCGGCGTATTGAGGATTGTCGGCGGCATCATCAGCCTGAACGGCTCCCTGATCCTCAAGGGACTCGATGACATCATTTCGGGCCTTGTCGGCGCGGCGGTGATCATCGCGGGAAAAATTCTCGAGATCCTCCAGACCGCCACCTCGTTTCAGGGCGGTGGCCGCCCGCTCACCAAGGCGGAGAGGGAGCTGCTGCGCCGCATCTATCGCAATTCGCTTTCGCTCGGCGTGATACGGATCAACGACAACTCGGCCGGTGCGTTCAATCTCTCGCCCGATCCGTTCGTCCTCGGGAATACCATATTCCTCAAGGGAAAGAACGTGAATCCGGACGACCCGAATGGCGAGCCGGAGATCCTGGTGCACGAATCCGTCCACGTATGGCAATACCAGCACGAAGGAAGCGGCTATGTGGCGCGCGCACTGGGAAACTACAACGACGCGAGCAACCGCAACGGCGGATTCCTGGCGGAAGTCGCCGCCGGTCGCCTTCACTGGACCGATTTTCACAAGGAGGCGCAGGCGTGGTTCGTCGAGGACGTCTACACGAAGGGCGAGTTGTTGACCCCGAACGGCCTGACCACCGACGTCGTCACCGGAAACGGGGCCTTCTTTGATGCCAATGGATCCACCAGCCACGGCCGCTTTGAATGGCTCAACGTGGACCACACCGGCCTTGCGAACGACGCCGTGGCGGCGATACGCCGGCGGATCAGCTTCCGGCTGTCGCAATGGCTCTGAATCGCAGAAACAAAGGTCCCGCGCGCGACCCGCTCGCAGGACCTTCCAAAATTACTTCGCGTTCAGCAACTCCGTCACCTTCAGCAGGATGATCTCGTTCGGCTCGTTCTTGCCGAACTCGCGCGATTGCGCGACCGTGAGGTTGTTGTCGTTGAGCACCACGATATGGTCGGCATCGACGATGTCCACACCCTCGATGCACCACTGCGGGAAGCTGAACTTGCCGCCGTTGCCGCCGATGCGCGCACGTTTCTCCGGATCGGCGATGTTCATCAGGTCGATGTAGCCGATCTTGCGCACGAAGCCGTTGGCGTCGAGGTTCGACAGATCAATCTTGTAGACACGCTTGAAACGGGCCGGGTTGTTGAAGCAGTCGGGACGTGCCGGACCGTCGCAGGCGAGCGCCGGATCGCCCTCGCCGTTGTCGCGCTCGATGACCAGCGCCGTGTCGCGGTCGATCATGTTGAAGTCACCGATGCTGTTGCCCGCGAGTTCATGCTGATAGCGGAACGAGCGGCCGGTGTAGGCGCTCTGCTGGATATCGAATTCCAGGATGCGCACGGTCTCCTTGCCCTCGCGCGACTCCCAGGCCTTCGCCTCAGCGTTCCACACCGGTCCCTCGAACATTGGGTAGAGGAAGCGGCCGTCGGGTGACGCCGCCATGCCCTCGAATCCCCGCGAACGACGCGCGCCGGCGGTGAACTGCCCCGGGGTTGAAGGCGTGGAGACGGCGAAGTGATCGGGCGAGCGCAGGAGCTGACCGTCGACCCGCGTCTCGAACACACCGGTGACCTTGCCATTCTTGTCCGCGCGAATCAGGTAGGGACCGAACTCGTCTCCGAACCAGAAGTTGTCGCCGACGACCTGCAGCGATTCGATGTCGAAGTCCGCGCCCGTCAGGTAGCGCGTCTTGCTCGCGGAATTCACGATATTGAACGGCACCACGCCGTCGGGATCGTGCAGGAACAGCGTCTTCAGAAGCGTGACCTTGCCGGTTTTCCAGTCGGGACGAAGGTGATGGAACATGAGCATCGCATCGGGCGAGTTGGCCTTGGTGCCGTAGCCGTTGTCCGACGGCACCCATGCGGTCCCGTCCTTGCGCCACTTGATGCCGGAGAAGCCCTGGACCGGCTGGCCGCGGAACGGCGCGTCCATGCCGGT
>CANIEV010000176.1 GCA_947466535.1 Betaproteobacteria bacterium | reverse complement strand
TAACCGTCGGGCGTGGACTTGGCGGCCACGTCCGCCCCAAGGGTCCCTCCACCGCCCGGGCGGTTCTCCACCACCACCGGCTGACCCAGCCGCTCACCGAGCATCAGGCCCACCACTCGTCCGAGCGCATCGGTCGTGCCACCGGCGGCAAAGGGAATCAGCAGCCGCACCGAACGGTTCGGGTAGGACTGTGCCTGTGCGACAAGCGCACCACCGAGCAATGCCGCCCCGAGCAGCGCGCACCCGATACCGCGTTGGATCGACTTCATCGAATCCTCCTTTGCCTTGCCGTTGCGGACGAGCGTTCTACGACGCTCAGCCCCAGACTTCTTTCGATATCTCCACCACCAGCTCAAGCTTGCGCCACTGGTCATCTTCGGTGAGATTGTTGCCGTGGTGTGTGCTCGCGAACCCGCACTGCGGCGACAGGCAGAGGTTCTCCAGCGGCACGTACTTCGACGCTTCCTCGATGCGCCGCTTTACCGCGTCCTTGTTCTCGAGCTGCGGCGTCTTGGAGGAAATCAGGCCGAGTACCACCTTCTTGGTCTTCGGCATGAAGCGCAGCGGCTCGAAGCCGCCGGCGCGCTCGCTGTCGTACTCGAGGAAGTAGGCATCGACCTTGGTTTCGTTGAACACCGTCTCGGCCACCGGGTCGTAGCTGCCCGAGGCGAGCCACGTGCTTTTCCAGTTGCCGCGGCAGGTGTGCATCGCGATCGTCATGCCCGCGGGGCGGTTGGCGATCGCCGCGTTCACCGCGCGCGCGTACATGTGCGGCAGCATGTCCGGATCGTCGCCGCGGACGCGGCAGCTCTCGCGGAATTTCTCGTCACAGAGGAAGGCGACGCTGGTGTCGTCGATCTGCAGATAGGTGCAGCCGGCGGCGGCAAGGTCGCGGATCTCTTCCTGGTACACGCGGCCGACATCCGCCCAGAGCACATCCAGATCCGGGTAGACCTCCTTGCTGATCGAGGCGCGTCCGCCGCGGTGGTACAGGATCGCGGGCGAGGGCATGGTGAACTTCGCGGTCTTGGTCGCCACGGAATTCAGGAACTTGAAGTGATCGAGCATCATCGGCCCGCTGCGGCTCACCTTGCGGCGGATCTTGGCGGTGTAGCGCGGATCATCCGACCCTGCGAACTTGTAGGACTTCTCGTCGAGTTCCACATCCACGCCGTCGATCTTGCCGAGGAAGTCGTGGTTCCACCAGCCGCGGCGGTACTCGCCGTCGGTGACCACCTGCAGTCCGATGCTTTCCTGCTTTTTCACGGCCGCCTTAATGCAACGGTCCTCGATCTCGCGCAGGGCTTCGGGCGTCATCTCGCCCTTTTCGACCTTGGCGCGTGCATCTTTAACTTCCTGGGGGCGCAGCAGGCTGCCGACCTGGTCGGCACGGAACGGCGGTTTGTTCGTAATGCTCATGGGGATATTTCCTCCTGGAAGCGCGATTATAGGGGGGGCCGGATCGCGTGCCTTCCCACTTGGCAATTGATTGGTTAAAACGCCTTCTTCTGAAGGAGTTTGTTTCATTTCTGTACGCCGATCGACCGCTCTCAGCCGCCGGCTGGACACTTTCGGTAAAAATATTGAACATTTGCAATGAAAACCCCCACCGTTCCGATAGCGCCGGACGATCGCACCGGGAACGGATTAAGATTCACTCCCTGTGCATGAACGAGCCAGGGAACACGCGCCGGCGCAGCCGGACCCGAACCCCGCGAGGAGGAACCATGATCCAGTTGCAGGATGTCGATCACCTTGTACTGAGGGTCCGCGATCTCGAACCGATGATCGATTTCTACTGCCGCGTGATCGGGTGCTCGGTCGATTGGCGGCGGCCGGACCTCGGCCTGGTGCACCTGCGGGCGGGCAATGCGCTGATCGACCTGGTCACGGTGGACGGCCCCACCGGGTCGCGCGGCGGCGCGGGCCCGGGCGCCGAGGGCCACAACATGGATCACTTCTGCCTGCGGGTGAAGGACTTCGATCTCGACGCGGTGAGCCGGCACCTCGAGGCAAGCGGCGTGCCGCTGGGGAAAATTGCCTCGCGGTTTGGTGCCAACGGCCGCGGCATGTCGATCTATCTTTCCGACCCGGAAGGCAACGGCGTCGAGCTCAAGGGCCCCGATGGCGTGCCCGATGAAAAACAACAACAGCAGATGAAAGAGCGCAATCCATGACCCACGCGATCCGCATCCATCGCTTCGGCGGCCCTGAGGTGATGCAGTGGGAGGAACTCGATCCGGGCAACCCCGGGCCGGGCGAAGTGCGGCTGCGCCACACCGCGGCGGGCGTGAACTTCGTCGACATCGCGCAACGCTCGGGCCAGATGAAAATCTCCCTGCCGATCGTGCTCGGCCGTGCGGGCGCGGGGCGCGTGGTGGAGGTCGGCGCCGGCGTCACTACGCTAAAAGCCGGCGACCGCGTGGCGTACGCGCCCTACAACGGCGCCTATTCGGAAGAACGCCTGATCGCGGCGGACAAGCTGCTGCCGATACCGGCATCGCTTCCTGCAGGCCTGGACGATGCCGTGGTCGGCGCGAGCATCCTGCAGGGCCTCACCACCCAGTACCTGATCCGGCAGGTGCGCCGTGTCGGCCCGGGCGAAACCCTCCTCGTGCATTCCGCCGCGGGCGGCGTCGGCCTGATCCTCTGCCAGTGGGCGGCAGCGCTAGGCGCCACGGTGATCGGCGCGGTGTCTACTGATGCGAAAGCAAAGCTCGCGCGGGAGAACGGCTGCACGCACACAGTTGTGTATTCGCAGGGCGATTTCGTCGAGGCGGCGATCCGCGCCAACGGCGGGAAGAAGCTGGATGCGGTGTACGACGCGGTGGGCGCGGACACCTTCATGCGTTCGCTCGATGCGCTTCGCCCGGCGGGACAGATCATCACCTACGGCCGTTCCTCCGGCCCGGTGCCGCCGCTGGACACCGGCCTGCTGATGATGAAGGGCGCGATCTCGGTGGGCACCGGTAATCTCATCGCCTTCACCGAGGGCCTGGGCAAACTGCAGGAGATGGCGCTCGACTGGTTCGATGCGCTTGCCACCGGCCGCGTGCGCGTGACGGTCAACCAGACTTACGCGATGAAGGACGCGGCGCGCGCGCACGCCGACATCGAGGCGCGCAAGACCACGGGTTCGACCGCGCTGCTGCCCTGACGCAGCGAAGAAATCAGTCGCCGCCCCCGCCGCAACCGCCGCCCCCGCAACTGCTGCTGTCGCCACCGCTGCTGTCACTGCTGCCCGAGCCCGGGCTGAATGTGTCGCTGCCGGCGAGCGGCGAATCGCTCAGGCCGTCAGTGCCACCGTCGTAGGACGTGCTTGAAAAATCACCGCCGCAGTAGACCGCGCCGCTCGAATTTCGCCGCAGCGCCTCGCAGCGCGGCGAGTAGTGAAAACCATCGGCAATATTGAGCTTCGCGTCGATCGCAAACAGCAACGGCAGGCGCAGCGACCGCAGAGGGTTGATATTCTCGTCAAGGCAGGCGTAGCGCCAGGTCCGGCGCAGCCCGGTATTGTCCAACCGGCCAGCACCAAGCACCACCGCAGGCGTGTGATGCAGGAAAGTCCCGAACGCCTTGTTGCAGAAAGCTTCGTAGAGACGCGTGTAGAGAATGAGTTCATGCCAGAGGTCGTCGGCTGCCTGCGAAGGCATCGACACGAAGCGCCTCCCGCTCTTCAGATGCGCGAGAAAGAACTGCCGCAGCGCGCGCGACACCAGCTGGCAATCCTTGAGCGACAACTCCGGACGCTTTTGCCGCAGCTTCTCGAACAGGCCGGGCGGAAAGAGGAAGGTCCGGATGTACTGCTCGCGCGAGGCACGGCGCAGCCGCAGCCCGAAAAACACCAGTGCCGCGGCGAGGACGAGAACTGCAACTGCGAGTACGACCATGGTGCGCTCCGTATCCAGCGCGAGCACATGCGTCGCGCCCGCCTAATCTGACAGCGAAGCAGCCCGCGCGCAATCACTCCGCGATCGCCCCCCCGTCGCGCGATGCGGCAGGACGGCGAAAGCCCGCCTAGAACTGCGGATCGTTCGCCGCCCGGGCATTACCGGGCAGGGTGCTCCAGCCAACGAGGGCCATGCCGCCGAGCGTTGCGAAGTACATGACACCCGCCATCCAGCCGTAATAATTGCCGGGAATGTTCTGCGCTATGTAGTAGTACGCCACATCCGCCACCTGGAACAGCAGGCCGATGACCGACAGCACGAAGATTGCGCGCGAGCGCCGGCCGAGTGAACCGCGGCGCGTGGCCGGAATGAACGCGGCGCTGAAGGCAAACATCCCCGCCATGATGCCGGGCGTCACCGAACCGACCCACAGCGTCCCATCACCGAGAGCAGGCCGAGGAAAATCGCCAGGGTGCGGGCGATCACGGAGAAAACAGCCATGTCGGACTCGCCCCGTGGAGACTATTTCGCCGCTTATTTCGCTGAATACTTCTCGAACAGCTTGGCGAATGTGCCGGTCGCCCGGGAGCGCGCATCGCCCGCCGCCGCGGCGAATGCCGAATTGCTGGTCTCGGCAACATTCTCCGACTTGCCGCGCGCCACTCTTGCCCAAGCCCGCCCTTGTCAGGAAGGCCGATGTCATTCCAAAACCAGATACCCCTTGCGACCCGCCCGCGGACTCGTGCAATGTCACGGACATCCGCATCGCCGACAATGATGCTCATCCGGGAGGGAACCCATGCCGAAGAACATCGCCTTTTTCGCCGATGGCACCTGGAACGGCACCGATCCGAAGGACGAGAACAAGGACGGCATCGCCGACCTGACCAATGTCATCAAGATGTTCTGCAGCCTCGAAGGCGGGCAGACGCTCGACACCACCCGGCTGCAGGACGAGCAGGAACTCATCGCGCGCGACGCCGCCGGCGCGGTGACCCAGCACGCCAAGTACATCCACGGCGTTGGCGATTCGAACAATCCCCTGATGCGCCTGCTCGGCGGCGTTTTCGGTGCGGGAATCATCCAGCGCATCGTCCGCGGCTACACCTTCATCTCGCGCAACTACCAGGCGGGCGACCGCATCTTCATCACCGGATTCAGCCGCGGCGCCTACACCGCGCGCGCCCTCGGCGGGATGATCATCAAGGTCGGCCTGCTCGATCCGGAAAAACTCGACCTCGACGACAGGATCGACGGCTACCGCTACGGGATCTCCGCCTGGGTGCGCTACCGCCGCGGCGCGGACAAGGTGGACCTCTCGCTGGATTCGCTGGAGCAGACCGAAGGCAAGTCGATTCCCGACGGCGCCCTGATCACCGGCGTGCCGATAGAAGCAATCGGCGTCTGGGACACGGTCGGATCTCTCGGCTTGCCCTTCTATATCCGGGATCAGCGCTACGACCTGTTCAAGTTCGCCGATTCCACGCTGAGCCGGTCAGTCGTGCGCGGCATCCATGCCCTGTCGATCGACGAGTTGCGCGGCGATTTCACGCCCACGTTCTGGGAACCTGCAAGCAACGTGACCCAGATCGGATTCATCGGCGCGCATGCGGATGTCGGAGGCGGCTACGCCGAGCGCGGGCTGTCGGACATCGCCCTTGGCTGGATGCAGGACGAACTCGGAAAATCGGGACTGCGATGGATACCCAACCCTCCGTATCAGCTCGCCCCTCACCGACTTCAGGACATTCATGAGCCGTGGAATGAAAGCATCTTCAAGCTCGGTATGAAGGAGCCCCGGAAGTTTCAGATTCCCGATGCCATGGCACTGCATGAAACAGTGCGCCTCCGCGTAAAGGGGCTCCCCGGCTATAGGCCGCGATCGCTCATCGACTCGGGCTACATGGATGCCAACGGAGCCTTCAGCCCGAATGTTCGCTTCGTGCCCTGAGCGTCAAGCCGCCCTGCGCGCCGACTACTTGGCCGCAGAAATGATCGTATAGATGTGCACCGCGAGCATCGCGCCCGCGATCCCGCTTATCTTGTAGCCCCCGCCCCAGTGACGGCTGTATTTCCAGAACGGCAGCATCACGATGCTGAGTCCAACCAGGACGACGGTGATTGCGGTGGATATGCCCATGCGAACTCCTTGCCGGGGCACCGCTGACAACCCGGGGCGTCGATGCGGGATTTCCGCACCATGCACTGCCAGGGGAGCGCGAGGCCCCCCTCGCATGATCACGACTCCACGTCGCCCGATGATGTACCGCCAGCCGCGGGGCCGGTTCCATGTCCGATACGGGATTTCTCTTCCACTGTGGCACATATCGGATTGCTTATCTGTGCGGCAGGTAACATAGCCGGCCCGACACGCAGGGCAGGCGAGGCCTGCGTGCGGTAGCCTAGCGCGGAACAGGGCGGCCTTTCATCGCCCGAGGACAAAGAAAATCAAAGGGGAATGAATATGGTGCCGCTTCGTCTTGTATTTCGCCTTCTCGCGCTTGCGCTGCTCGCGTCGCAAACCGCATACATCGCTGCGCAGGACTTCCCCGCGCGGCCCATCCGGCTGGTGATTCCGCAGGCGGTGGGAGGCGCCACCGACGTGATCGCCCGCATCGTGACCGAGCGCGTCTCGCCGCGGCTGAAGCAGCCGGTGATCATCGACAACAAGCCGGGCGCCGGCGGCAACATCGCCACGGTGTTCGTCGCACGCGCACCCGCCGACGGCTACACGCTGTTTGTCGGCAATCATCCGGGCATGACCACCGCCCCGGTGATGTCCAAAGCGCCCGGATTCGATCCGGTCCGTGACTTCGCGCCGGTGATTCTGCTTGCGAAGCAGACCATGCTGCTCACCGTGCATCCGTCGGTGCCGGTGAACACCGTGCAGGAGTTCGTTGCCTACGCGAAGGCGCGTCCCGGCGCGCTCAGCTATGCCACGCCCGGCATCGCCACGCCGCATCACCTTGCGATGGAACTGTTCAAGCAGACCACCGGCATCGACCTTGTGCACGTGCCCTACAAGGGCGGCGCACCCGCGATGGCGGACCTGGTCGGCGGACAGGTGCAGGTGATGTTCGCAAGTTTTGTTATCGCGGGGCCGCAGATCAGGGCGGGCAAGCTGCGCGCGATCGGCTCAAGCGGCAACGCGCGCAACACGCAGGCCCCGGAGTACCCCACCGTCGCGGAACAGGGCTATCCCGGATTCGGGCTGGAGGCCTGGTTCGGCATCTTCGCGCCCGCCGGCACGCCCGCTGCCGTCGTCGATCGCCTGAACCAGGAATACAACGCGGCGCTCATCCTGCCCGAATTGCAGCAGCAAATGCTGCGCACCGGCTTTGACCCGGTGCCGCCGAACTCGCCCGCCGAATTCACACGCATCCACTCGGGCGACATCGAAAAATGGAGCAAGGTCATACGCGACGCGAAGATACAGGCCGAATGAACACACTCGAATGAACGCGATCGAATGAACGAACTCCTGCCCCATGCCGAAAGAGTCGCCGCGCTCCTGCGCGCGCGCAAACAGACTGTCGCCGTCGCGGAAGCCTCCGCCGGCGGCCTGATCAGCGCCGCGCTGCTCGCGGTACCGGGCGCCTCCGACTACTTCCTCGGCGGCGCGGTGGTCTACACGTCCAAGGCTCGCGGCGCACTGCTGCAGGTTCCGGGCTCCGCGCTCGAAGGCATGCGTGCCTCGACCGAACCCTATGCGCTGCTGCTTGCCGGTGCGGTGCGCGAACGCATGGGCGCCACCTGGGGTATCGCGGAGACCGGTGCGGCGGGGCCGACCGGCAACCGCTACGGCGATGCCGCCGGTCATGCGTGCTTCGGCATCGCCGGGCCCTTGAGCGCAAGCCGCACCCTCGAGACCGCGCAAACCGATCGCGCCGGGAACATGCACGCCTTCGCCCGTGCCGCACTCGAGCTGTTTGCCGATACACTCGCACGAAGCTGAGGCACGCAACCGAGAGGCCCACTCTCCGCGAACGCCTCCGTGTTCCGCGCTTGTCCCGCAGTTGATCCGCCCCTCCCCGAAAGCGCCTCCTTGAAAAAAAGTACTCCCGGCGCCGGCCTGATCGCGATCCTGGTTTCGATCTCGATGATCGGCCCGCTGTCGGTACATCTGTTCTTCCCGCTGATGCCGCTGGTGAAGTCGGACTTCGGCGTGCCCGATGCGCTCGTCGGACTCGCCTTCAGCCTGTCGCTCCTGGTGATGTCGGTCGTAACACTGGTGTACGGTTCGCTCTCCGACCGCTACGGCCGCCGGCCGGTGCTGATCACCGGACTCGCACTATTTTGCGCAGGCAGCGCACTCTCCGCCTTCGCGCCTTCCTTCGAGGTTCTGCTCGCCGGCCGCGTGCTGCAGGCACTGGGCGCGGGATGCGGTGTCACGCTCTCGCGTGCGATTGCGCGCGATGCCTACGGCAGCGACAGCCTGGTGAAGGTGGTGGCGTGGCTCACCGCCGCCTATACGCTCGGGCCGATGCTCGCGCCGCTGATCGCGGGAATGCTGTCGGACGCCTTCGGCTGGCGCTTCGTCGTATGGCTTTGCCTGCTCACCGGCGGCGCGATCCTCCTCGCGGTGTGGCTGAACCTGTCCGAGACGCGCCCCGAATCCGACCTC